>JAISUD010000018.1 GCA_031272265.1 Endomicrobium sp.
CTATCAAAGATGGTTGGAATTTTCTCTTAAGAACTCAAATCGTATTAGTTATAGGAAAAGTAGTATCAGGAGCAGTATTATTAGTATCCTTCTTAAGATATTGCTGCTGCAAAAAGACTGAACCTCCTAAAGAACAGAAAGGATTAAATCCACTATCAGTACAAGTACAAGGGAATCACACCACCAACATCATAAAATGACGATCTAAAACTAAATGAGGGCACCGAAAAAAGTGAAAACGAAAGCAACGAGTCAAAAGTAAATCAGGAAGGAGTACCAACAGAAGAAGATCAGAAAGGATTAAATCGACCACCAGAAGAAAATCCACTACAAGAACAAGGGAATCAGGAAGTAAATCCGCCACAAGGACAATTAAATCAGCAAACACAAAACCTCAGCATTTTTCACAGTGTTATTATTGTGAAAAAGACAGCGACGACAGTAAAGATATAAAAGTAAATCAGGAAGGAGTACAACCAAAACAAGTAAATCAGAGAACATCATCAGAAAGAAACAGTAACTTCAGCATTTCTCATAATGATATTTTTGATATAACAGCAGATAGGAACAAACTCCCAGCAAGAGACAGCAGCAGCGAAAATAAAGACAAAGGACTGAATGGATTAAATCCACTACAACAGTTTTCCAAGTCGACACCAGAAGAGGAGGAACACGAGGCGCAACGAAAATTTCTATCGGCTGCCCAGGCCAGATATAAGGCTGAAGAGAATGCCAAATGCCAAGCGAGAGAACAAAAGGAACGAGAATTGCAGCAATGGGAGCAAGCATGGGGCACGAAGGCAGCCCAAGACGAGAAGGACTTCGTGTGGTTAAAAAAGAGTGTCCTCCACCTCCTAAATTGTCAATTTCCGAATGCCGCTCAACAACTCCACGAATTATATCCCAAGCGCAAGCTAGAGCATATAGTTGGTAGTATCTTACGGTGTAAAGTGGCCTTGAGGTTTAGTGTGAGGTTGAATATGCATACTCATCTGATGAGTCTAATCTCTTATAGCAAGGAAAAAGCGAACGAAGGGATACAGCAGACATACGATAGACTGGCCAATGATGAGATAACACCCCAGAATGTAAACTTACTCTTGGAGAGGGTAGAGAGCAAGGAGAGGAGTTTTATAAAGGAGAGAGAGTGGCAGTCATTCATAAAATGACACAGTTAATTCAGGCCAACGGCGCGAACTCCGCTACACTAATAACTCTGGTGATTCACCTAACGGAGTGTGCTTATTATTATAATTGGAAAAAGACGTACCCTCTATCACTAATGAGTGAAATGAACTGAGTAGATCTTATAGCACTAGTAATAGGGATAATAGGTGCAGTCGGATTTCTCGTAAATTGTAAACTGAACCAGCAACACTTCCTGATCCAGTCCAAATACTCATATATCAAATCTACCAAAAAATTGAAACTTTTTGCTGTCGGTCCTACTATTATACGTTAAATGATAGCATAATAGTAAGAAACTTGTCAAATCATCATCAACAAATGGAACAATTCCTGATAAAATCGCACCTAACATAAAAACCTCCGTATGACTGGGACATATTCCATATCAAGTAATCAAAAATAGAGTTGTCTGTACTCAATTGTTTCCAGCTAGGCTAGCAAGGCAAAGCAATCTAATGTCATTATTAGGGAACCTAATACAACAACAATTAGAAACCACTATAGAGAGCATAATCTGCAAGAAGCAGCAAACACAGAACTTTATAAGCTTGGGAAATAATAGGCATCAGCGTAGGTATTATAATCATAACTGTAGCCTACATTAATATTTACTACAACTTAAGGAGACTGGGAAGACTAATTAAATTTCTTATGGAGGCGGAAGCGCCTCGTGAGGTAAATAAACTCACTAAATGCATTCTGTATATTTCACGGTGATGAGATACAGATACATACTTTTGGCATAGGTATTGTGTTTACTGATCTAGAGAGTGGTAACAGTGCTAGATACACTATATCAATAACAGTAGGCAACATAAGAAATAGACCCCAGAAAAAGCATACGCAATAAAAACTCAAGAATTAAAGAAATTGGGGGTGTATTTTTATTTTCAGACGTATTAGAAATGAATTTCGCTGTGTTTTTAGTATCCGCGGATTAACCACGCGGTTAAAGGAAGCGTTATAAACGATAATATTGTTGTAAATAAAATGACAAATGCGTTAAGACTGAGATCAAGTTCGTACTGAGAAGATATAACCAAAGTTAAAATCATTGTAGGCATAGCCGCTTCTATAACAGTTGATTTTAGAATAAGTCCGTCAATGCCTAACAGCAAAGCGATTCCAAAAGCGAGCATCGGAGCTAAACATAATTTTATTGCGGCCGCGGGCAGTGCAACTGTTATATATTTTAATTTCGGTGCCGTAATAGTAAGCCCTATACTGAACATCATAAGCGGAATTATAGGCATAGACATAAGATCTAAAGTTTTCATTAAGAAACTTGGGAAACGCACTCCTGCGAAATTTACTGCAAAACCGGCAAAAAGTGCCCAAACGGGAGGAAGTTCCAATATTGTTTTAAAGTTTTTTTTAAGTGAAAGTTTTTGTCCACTTCCGTAATAAGAGGCTATTGCCGTGCCTACAAGCCATATTAGGGGTGTTGCCGCAAGCAAATCATACAAAAGGACGTATTCTGCCGTGTTTTGGCCGTATAAGTTTGTAAGGAACAAAAGTCCTAAAAAAGTAATGTTTCCGAAAGAAGCCGCTAGAATTAAAACGCCTTTTTCTTTTTTATTTAAAATTATTAGTTTTTCAATTACCGCGTAGATTATAAAAGATATTAAGAGAGACAAAAAAATTGTTATTATCGCGGATAATGGCAACAAAAGCGTATTTTTGTTTATAGTGGCTGCGGATATAGCTTTAAAACATAACGCCGGCAGGAAAAACTTTATTACACTAGTATTAATTACGTGCCTTGCAGTGCTGGGATTTATGTTTCCGGGTCTTTTCAGTTGAAAAATTACGCCCAAAGCCGCTATTATGAAAAGCGACGCTAAATTGTCAAACATATTTAAAGTTTTCAGATAGTTTTAACATATTTTGTATTTATGTGTTGTTCCCGACGCAGGAAGCAAAACTTGTCTCCCCAGTATCCTTAATTATGAATCACGGCGGGCAACGCTGAAGAAAAGTTTTTAAGCACTTTTTTGTTTTAATTTTATTTTAAGTCGTAAAATTTCAGCATTTTCTAATGTTGTAATAATTGCTTTCTTCTTTTGTTATTAATATGTCATGGGGATGACTTTCCGCAAGACCTGCGGGGGTTATTTTAATGAATTGTCCTTGTTCTTTTAATTCTTGTATCGTTTTAGTGCCGCAATAGCCCATTGCGGCTTTTAATCCGCCTATTAATTGGTAAATGACGTCACTTACCGCTCCTCTGTAAGGCACACGCCCCTCTACGCCTTCCGCTACTAGTTTTTTTGTATTGTCTTGGAAATATCTATCACTGCTTCCCGCGCTCATGGCGGAGGAAGATCCCATTCCGCGATAAGTTTTAAATGTGCGTCCATTGTAAATTATATCTTCTCCGGGACTTTCTTTTGTTCCCGCGAATAAAGATCCCAGCATGCATACACATGCTCCTGCCGCTATAGCTTTAGGAATATCACCTGAATATTTAATTCCACCATCCGCTATAACAGGAATGTTGTATTTCGTGGCAAGCCTGGCGCAGTCGTATATCGCCGTAATCTGAGGGACACCTATGCCCGTCACGATTCTTGTTGTGCATATAGCTCCGGGTCCTATGCCAACTTTAACTGCATCTGCTCCAACTTTGATTAAATCTTCCGCGGCTTCAGCTGTAGCTATATTGCCTGCGATTATCTGTGATTGAGGGAAAGTCTTTTTTAATTTTTTCACGGTGTTTAAAACTTCTTGGCTGTGTCCGTGCGCCGTATCCACAATTAAAACGTCAACGTTGGCGTCAAGCAAAGCTTTTGCCCGTTCAAGTGTGTCTTTCGTAATGCCTACTGCCGCTCCTACAAGAAGTCTGCCTTTTTCATCTTTTGAAGAGTTTGGGAAGAGAATAGCTTTTTCTATATCTTTAATTGTAATAAGGCCTTTTAAAATAAAATTCTTGTCAACTAAAGGAAGTTTTTCTATTTTTTTGCTTTGCAATATTTCTTTTGCGTCTTGAATAGAAGTGCCTACTTTTGCGGTAACAAGATTGTCTTTTGTCATTATTTCCGCGATTTTCTTGTTATTGTCAGTTTCAAAACGCATGTCTCTGTTTGTAATTATACCGACGAGCTTCCCATTGTCTTCCACAATGGGAACACCTGAAATCCTGTATTTGCTGGCGAATTCTTTGGCTTCGCCGAGAGTATTGTCTCTTTTCAATGAAAAAGGTTCGTAAATAACGCCGTTGTCGCTTCTTTTAACGCTGTCAACTTCTAAAGCTTGTGCTTCAATAGACATGTTTTTATGTATTATGCCTATACCGCCTTCTCTTGCAATAGCTATAGCCATTTTAGATTCCGTTACGGTATCCATGCCCGCGCTCATTATGGGAATATTGAGTTTAATTTTTTTGGTAAGGTTGGTTGTTAAATTGACTTCTTTAGGAAGTACTTTTGAGTGGCGTGGAACTAATAAAACATCGTCAAAAGTTAAAGCTTCTTTTAAGAACTTTGTGTCCATTTTTTCTCCACTTTACACTTTTATATTGTATTGTATGTTTATATTGTTGTTTTACAAGAAAAAACAAAAAAATCTTGCCCTTCTGGCAGGATTGTAATTTATATTAAAAGCTCCGACGGCTGGACTCGAACCAGCAACCAATCGGTTAACAGCCGATTGCTCCACCATTGAGCTACGTCGGAACTAATCGTGCATATTTAATTTTCTGAAATGTATTTCTCTGTTTAGTTTTTCTCGGCATTTTTCAGCAGAAAACACCCACTCTGCTTTACTGTTTTTATCGGTATTGTTTAATTATACTTAATTTAAAAAAAAATTCAAGAATTGGAGCTTTGTTATAAATAAGAAACGAGTGCATAAACTGCGTAATTTTGGAAAATTTATTTTTTGCTCCAGTTTTACATAATAAAAGGATATTTGGTATAATATTGCTTACATTCTGAAACGTTAAATTAAGGAAAAGAATTGAAAAATGAGATAGAATTTGCTAGTGTTTCAGCGAGGTTTTAACAATGAGAAGCGACCAGATAAAAAAAGGTGTTTTAAGGGCGCCTAATAGATCTCTGTTGTATTCCACTGGAATAAGTCCAAAGGATTTGAACAAACCTTTCGTAGGCATTGCTTCATCGTTTACGGATTTAGTTCCCGGACATATTACAATGCGCGATTTAGAGAGGTATATAGAAAGAGGCATTGCTGCGGGCGGGGGAGTTCCTTTTATTTTTTCTGCTCCTGCAGTTTGCGACGGCATAGCTATGGGGCACAGTGGTATGCATTATTCTCTTGGTTCAAGGGAACTAATCGCCGATTTGATAGAAGTAGTAGCAAACGCGCATATGTTAGACGGTCTTGTTCTTTTGTCAAACTGCGATAAAGTTACGCCAGGAATGCTTATGGCGGCCGCAAGAGTCAATATACCTTCAATTGTCGTTACTGCCGGTGCTATGGCGAGCGGAATGTACGAAAAAAAAAGACGTTCTATGGTTAGGGATACTTTTGAAGCAGTCGGACAATTTCAATGTGGTAAAATTACGCTAAAACAGCTTGAAGCGCTGGAAATGGCGGCCTGCCCGGGAGCGGGATCTTGTCAGGGAATGTACACCGCTAACACTATGGCATGTTTAACTGAAACAATGGGAATGTCTTTGCAAGGATGCGCTACTGCGCTTGCTATCAGTGCGAAGAAGAAAAGAATTGCCTATGAATCGGGCATAAGAATTGTGGAGATTATAAAAGAGGATATAAAACCGCGCGATATTTTAACACTTAACGCTTTTAAAAACGCGATTGCCGCGGATATGGCTTTAGGAGGCTCTACCAACACGGTGCTGCATCTTCCCGCTATAGCTAACGAAGCCGGAATAAAGCTGCCACTTGAGTTATTTGACGAAATTTCCAGGAAAATCCCACAGTTCGCCTGTTTAGAGCCGGCCGGTGACCACTATATGGAAGATTTGGATAATGCAGGCGGAGTATCTGCGGTACTTTTTGCAATTCAAAAAAGTTTAGCTCATTCTGAAACTGTATCGGGACGCGGTATAATTGATATTGCAGAATCAGCTGAAATTCTAGACGAAGATGTTATAAGGACAAAAAATCCTTACAAACTTGAAGGAAGCATCGCGGTTTTAAGAGGAAATATTGCTCCTAACGGCTGTGTTGTTAAACAGGCTGCCGTGAGTGATAAAATGAAAGTTTTTTCAGGCAGGGCGCGAGTATTTGACTGTGAAGACGACGCTATGGAAGCCATACTTGCTAAAAAAATTGTTTCCGGCGATGTCGTTGTTATAAGATATGAGGGTCCCGCGGGCGGCCCCGGCATGAGAGAAATGCTGGGACCTACAAGTGCGTTGCACGGCATGGGTTTAAGCGATTCTGTCGCTCTTCTTACGGACGGAAGGTTTTCAGGCGGCACAAGAGGCCCATGTATAGGACATATTTCGCCAGAAGCCGCGGCAGGCGGAGCGATTGCCGCAATTAATGACGGCGACGTAATAAATATTAACATACCGCAGAGAACGTTAAACGTTGAGCTGTCGGAAACTGAATTGAAAGAACGAATCGCTAAAGCTGTCAAACCGGAGCCTAAAATAAAAACAGGTTACATGGCGCGTTATGCCGGATTGGTGCAATCGGCGGATACAGGAGCCGTGTTGAAATAAAAGACTAATTTTTTCTCTATTGATTGTGAATGAAAAAGGTGTTTGGGAGTCTGCTTCTGCTGTTGCCTGTAAGATGCAAATGCTGTTGGCAAGAAGTTGGTTTTACGCCGGCAGTAATTGTAAGATTCTTGTTAATAAAATTAAAAATTTGCTTATGCGGCGTATAGGATTTCTGAGGATTTTTAATGTAATGCGCTTGTCTTGTCTATAGCGCGTTTAAACAAGATCAAAGATTTAAGATGATTAAATAAAACAAATATGCAGTGGCGGATTAGAATAAAGCATAGAAGGATAAAATGACTGATATGATAAAAAAGACAGGATCACAAATCTTGATTGAAAGTTTACTAAAAGAAAATGTTAAAGTAGTGTTTGGCCTTCCGGGTGGACAGGCGTTGCCGATTTTTGACGCGATTTATGGGTCAGAATTAAATTTTATTTTGGTAAGACACGAACAAGCAGCTTCGCATATGGCTGACGGTTACGCTCGTTCTACTGGCAAAGCGGGCGTCTTCATAGTTACTTCAGGTCCGGGAGCCACAAATATAGTCACGGGACTTTGCAACGCGTATATGGATTCCGTTCCTTTGATCGGGATCACTGGCCAGGTTGCAACAAGCGTAATCGGACAAGACGCTTTTCAAGAGGCGGATATAACAGGTATCACAAGGCCGGTGACGAAACACAATTTCTTGGTTAAGAACGTAGAGGATTTAGCGAAGACTTTAAAAGAGGCGTTTTATATTGCAACTACGGGCAGACCTGGTCCTGTTTTAGTTGATATTCCTATTGATGTTCAACGTGCCTCTTGCGAATTTGTTTATCCTGACAAAGTTGATATACGTTCGTACAAGCCTAATTACGATGGACATCCAGGACAGATTAAGAAAGTGGCCGACATTATAAATGAAAGCGAAAGGCCTGTGTTTTACATAGGCTACGGTGTTGTTATTTCTAATGCTGAAAATGAAATTTTTGAAATATCAAAAAAAGCCGGAATTCCTGTCACACACACACTCTTAGGACTCGGAGCTTATCCATTTGACACGGATTTGAGTTTGGGAATGCTTGGAATGCACGGGACTTTTTGCGCTAATAAAGCCATGCAGTCGGCAGATGCTATTATAGCGGTCGGTGCAAGATTTGACGACAGATGCACGGGTAAAGTTTGCGAGTTTGCTAAAAAGGCAAAAATAGTTCATATTGATATAGATCCTACGGCTATATCAAAAGTCGTTGACGCTCATGTTCCCGTAGTAGGCGACGCGAAAACAGTTTTAAAAGAAATGAGTGTTTCTATAAACTATAAGGAGAGGAAAGATTGGCTTAAAACGATTAAGGAATGGAAAACTGAACATCCTTTAGAATATAACAGAGACGACGACAAACTTCATCCGCAGTATGTAGTTGAAAAGATTTCCGAACTGACGAAAGGAGAGGCGATTGTTGCGACAGAAGTCGGGCAACATCAGATGTGGACGGCACAGTATTATAAAGCTAAGCGTTCGCGCTTATTTTTAAGTTCCGGAGGACTCGGGACTATGGGGTTCGGCTATCCCGCCGCTATTGGAGCGAAATTTGGAAATCCCGATAAAGAAGTTGTAGTTATAGCTGGAGATGGTTCTTTCCAGATGAATATGCAGGAGATGGCGGTAGCCGCGTTGAACGATATCAGTGTCAAAGTTGTTATATTAAATAATCATTATCTTGGAAATGTGCGTCAGTGGCAGGAAATGTTTTACGGCAAAAGGTATTCGCATACTTGTCTTGCGAAACGTAAAGAATGCCCGAAGTGGTGTAATAGTCCGAAAAGAGGAACATGTCCCGTTTATGTTCCTGACTTCGTAAAATGGGCACAGAGTTACGGCGTTTTAGGGATACGCGTAACGGATAAAAAAGACGTAGAACCTGCTTTGAAAAAAATGCTTGAAACAAAAAGTTCAGTCGTTTTAGATGTATGGACTGAAATAGAGGAAAATGTTTTCCCTATGGTCCCTGCAGGTGCGTCTCTTGATAATATTGTCACGCGTATGAATGGTTAAATAAAATAAACGTTTACGCGTACGCGAAACAAAAAAACATAATCATAATCATGAATATAGAAAAAAATTAGCGTTTAGAGGCGCTTCATTTGGTTATATATAGGGAGGATATATATGCGCCACACAATTTCAGTTTTAGTTGAAAATAAATTCGGCGTCCTTGCGAGAATATCTACTCTTTTTGCCGCGCGCGGGTTTAATATAGATTCTCTTGCCGTAGGCGAGACCGAGGATCCAGCTATTTCAAGGATGACAATCGTCGTGAAAGGCGATGATTCTATTCTTGAGCAGGTTACAAAACAGTTAAATAAACTTGTTGACGTTATAAAGGTCAATGAGTTTAAAGGTATTGACTATGTTGAAAGAGGTGCTTGTCTTGTGAAAATAGCTTTGAACAGAGTCAACCGTGGCGAAATCATGCAGATAGTGGAAATTTTTAGAGCAAAAATTATAGATATATCGCAGAATTCAATTATAGTTGAAGTAACCGGCAGCGAAGATAAAATTAATGCTTTTGTAAAGAAAGTTATACCTTACGGCATAAAAGAAATGTGCAGGACGGGCGTTATCGCCTTAGGGCGGGGCCAAGCTGTTGTAAGAATAAAATAGACATCATAGAGAAATAAGGAGAATGAAAATGAGAGGGGGAAAAATGTACTATGAAAGTGACGCGGACTTGAATTTTTTGCAAGGTAAAACTATTGCTGTTCTGGGTTATGGCAGTCAGGGGCATGCACACGCTTTGAATCTTAAAGATTCAGGTTTAAATGTTATAGTCGCGCAAAGACCCGGAGGAGATAATTATAAAAAAGCTGTGGAAGACGGCTGGAAACCTTTAAACGTTGTTGAAGCGGTTAAACAAGCGGACTGGGTCCACGTTCTTTTACCGGATGAAGTTCAAAGAAAAGTTTGGGAAGAAGATATAAAGCCTAATATTAAAAAAGAAGCAGTTTTGAGTTTTTCGCACGGGTTCAATATACGTTTTAAGCAGATAGTTCCCACGCAGGATTTAGACGTGCTTATGATTGCACCCAAAGGTCCAGGACATTTGGTTAGAAGACAATATGAAGAAGGTAAAGGCGTTCCTTGTTTGATAGCTGTAGAGCAGGATGCGAGCGGGAAAGCGAAAGATTTAGCTCTTGCTTACGCGAAAGGCATAGGCGGCACTAGAGCAGGAGTACTGGAAACGACTTTTGCTGAGGAGACTGAAACTGATTTATTCGGCGAGCAGGTCGTTCTTTGTGGAGGACTTGTAGAGTTGATAAACTCTGGATTTGAAACGCTTGTAGCAGCGGGTTATCAACCTGAAATAGCCTATTTTGAGTGTTTGCACGAAGTAAAACTTATTGTGGATTTAATATTTGAAGGCGGATTCAGTAAAATGAATTATTCGGTTTCTGACACTGCAGAGTACGGCGAATATGTTAGCGGAAAGAGAATAATAAACGAAGCTGTTAAAGAAGAAATGAAAAAAGTTTTAGCCGATATACAATCTGGTAAGTTTGCGGATAACTGGCTTGAGGAAAATAGAATGGGACGACCGTCTTTCAGCAAATTAAGAAAAGAAGTAAGCGAGCGGAATATTGAAAAAGTCGGGGTGAGACTGCGTTCCCAGATGGCTTGGATTAAAAAATAATAGAAAATTTTGCAGTTTATTAAATGTGCCCGGCCGGCTTTTACAACGTGTTGTTGCAGAACGGAGAAAATGGTATTTTTGGCAGGAAAGAAAAAAGAACTGGATTCTGATTCCCGTTCATGTTTTGCTGTTGGTTCTGACGGCGGAACGAAAAGGAGAGGAAAGTCGTTTTGTTGCTCTTGCAGGATGTTTTGTCGGTAGATGGTGTGCTATGTTTAATCGCTTAATATTTTAGAAAAAACGAACAGGAATAATAATTGTAAATATTTAAAAAGAGCCGCATCCTGTGGAGCTTTATAAAATTCTTGATTTTTCAAATCTTTCGGATTTTTCAAATGGTGCGGGACGCGGTGGCAGTAAAAGCAGAAGTAATATCCGGGAAATAAAATTGCATTATTAAATTGAGGTAAAATTTTGTTTGGGAAATTTTTAAAGTTGCTTATAGCAGTTGCAGTTGCGGCTGCAGCTTTTTATTTTGCTTTTAATATGATTATGAGTGCTTTAATCCGCAATAAAAAGGAAGTCGTGGTGCCGAACATTATTGGGAAAAGTCTTTACGAAACCGTGGAAGAACTTTCAAATATGGGCTGCGGACTTAAAAAAGAGAGTGAAGAATTTAACCAAAATCTGCCTGTCGGAGTAATCGTAAGGCAAGAGCCTCCAGCGGGAATGAAAGTCAAAGAAGGAAAAGTGGTTAAAGTTTCGGTAAGCAAGGGCGGAGAAACAGTATATGTTCCCAATCTTGTCGGGCGGGCAGTCCGTACCGCGGATGTTTCTTTGAAAAATTCAGCGCTGGTTATGGGTGAAGTTTCAAAGAGATATTCTGTCGTGGCGGATAAAGGAATAATTCTTTCGCAGGATATTGAGCATGGATCCGCGGTGGACAAATATTCCGTTGTAAACGTTGTTGTTTCGGATGGCTCTCCGCCTGAAGGAATAACGCTTATGCCGGATTTTTTAAATAAAAATGTTAAGGAAGCGGAAGCTTGGGCCGTGCAAAGCGGCATAAACATAAATATAAATGCGGCGTCAGGCGGAGAAGTTTGTAAAACTGATATTATTGTAAAACAACAGCCGGAAGCCGACGTAGATATAACGGGTGTAAAAAGCATTGATTTGTGGTTAGGTTAGTTCTCCAATCATTAAACTGATTTCATAAATATCCTTAATTTTAAATATACGAATGAAGAAGATTATAATTGCAGCGTCAATTTTATCGGCGGATTTTGCCGCGTTGAAATACGACGTAAAGATGGTAGAAGAGTTTGGTGCAGCGTGGATTCACATTGATGTAATGGACGGGCATTTTGTGCCGAACATCGGTATTGGCCCCCAAGTTGTAAGGTCGTTGAGAAGTGTAACAAAACTCTTATTTGACGTTCATCTTATGATAACAAATCCTGAAAAATACTGGCAGGAATTTCAGAAAGCGGGAGCGGATTTAATAACTTTCCACAATGAAGTTTTAACCGACAAGAAGAAACTTGTAGATGATATAAAATCGTCGGGTGTTAAAGCCGGAATATCAATAAAACCGGGAACTTCTATTTCTCAGATAGAATCTCTGCTTCCGTATGTTGATTTAGTTTTAGTGATGGCTGTTGAACCCGGATTCGGCGGACAATCTTTTATGGAAAGCATAGTTTCTAAAATAAAAGATTTGAGAGAAATCATTGATAGGAACGGTTATAACTGTTTTATAGAAGTTGACGGTGGAATTGATTCTCAAACGGCTCCGCTTTGTGTTAATGCAGGTGCAGACGCGTTAGTCAGTGGCAATTACATTTTTTCAGCTGAAAATCCAAAGGCAGCTGTAAAATCTCTTTTGATATGAAAAAGTTAAGTGTTTTATTTTTTTCGCTGTTGGCTATCTTTTTTGCTGTTTGTTTACGCGCGGAAAAGAAAGCGCCTATTTCGTCAGAAGCTGTCAATGTGATTATTGATGGAGAAGCTTTTTTAGGTGCAAGCGTTTATAAAATCTCTCAGCAGACAAACTATTTTTCTGTTAGAGAAGTCGCTGAAATGTATAACGCTGTACTTGAGTGGAAGCCTGTAAGCTATCAAGTGACGATGCATTTAAACAACAGTAAAATAGATATTAAAGCTAACAGTGTTCGGGTCGTTTTTGGAAAAAAAACGAAAAGAATGTCTATTCCTTCAAGATTTATAAATAATGATATTTATATTCCGCCGGAAATTCTTACGTCAAAAGAATTTAGGGAAATCTCCGAAGCAGAAACTGTATGGAATGCTACCTCTTCAGTACTGAAAATAACACACAAGTTAAATATTTCTGCCGTAAGATATTTTACGAAGCCAGAAAACACTCAAGTTGTTATCCAGCTTGAAACTCCTTTGTCTTACGATATTTCAAAATCTTCCAACTCTGCGGTTATAAAAATAGCGAGAGGCAGACTGCAACATGATATAATACATGTAGACAACGGTGTTGTAAGAGACATAGTCTGTAGTTCACAAGGACGCTTGGCTTTAGTAAAAATTAATTTTCAACAGCCTCCCAAGTTTATTAAAACTTCAATGCTTTCAAAACCTGATAGAATCTCTGTTGACATTGTGCACTCTAAAAATATTGACATAAGCAATATGGGCCCGAAGGAGATCGTTATTGTTAAGCCTGAAAAAGAACACAGCGCACATGAGGGGGAAACGGCTAAGGCAGATTTGACACGTCCTGAAAAATACGGCCAGGCTCAAATAAGTGAAATCACGTCTTTGTCGGAATATGAAAATGAAGAGGATAAAGATCTTAAGAGAGTACCCGTCGCGAGATTTGAAAGCGAAACTATAATTGACGATAGTTTTAAAATAATTGACGATACTCTTAGCGCGCCTGGCATTATTCCTGAGCGGAAAAGTGAGAGGAAATCCAATAATAAATTTAAAAGAATTATAGTTCTTGACGCCGGACACGGCGGACAGGATCCTGGCGCCATAGGTCCCGGTGGCACAAAAGAAAAGGATATAAATCTTGATATAGTTTACGAACTTAAAGCGCTTTTTGACAATAATGAAGATTACAAAATAATTCTTACAAGGAGGGACGATACCTTCATTCCTCTTGTGGAAAGAGCGAATATTGCGAACGATAGTAAAGCGGACTTATTTATATCTGTGCATTGCAACGCGAATCTTGACAGGAACATAAACGTTTTTGAAATTTACGCTTTGTCGGAATCGGGAAAAGCCAGCGACTCCGAAGCTGCCGCGACAGCGGTTCTTGAAAACTCTGTTTTAAAATTTGAGGAAGAGTCCGGCGAAGATCATTCTTCCGCTAAAAGTATGTTAGTTTCACTAGGCATGACAGAAATTATAAACGATTCTCTTGAAGTGTGTGGTTTTATAACCCGCGAAGCAAGTAATAGACTTAAAATTCCCAGCGGAACTGCAAAACAAGCCAATTTTTACGTGTTAAGAGGAACTCATATGCCTGCTGTGCTTGTAGAAAGTGCTTTTATAAGCAATTACGCGCAGGAAGCGAGATTCGGCTCTAAGAAATTTATTGTGGCGGTAGCCGATTCTATATACGAGGGAGTAGTAAAATATTATGCTAAAAAAGATAAAAAACAAAACGGTAAATAACAGTCCAATAGGTATTTTTGACTCTGGACTAGGAGGGCTTACCGTAATGTCTGCGATAAATAAAGCGCTTCCTTTAGAAAATCTTATTTATTTCGGTGATACTGCTCGCGTTCCTTATGGATCAAAATCAAAAGATATTGTGATAAAATACTCTAAAGAAATAGCTTCTTTTTTAATGAAACATAAAGTTAAACTGATTGTTGTAGCGTGCAATACGGCGTCTGCTTTTGCTTTAGCAGTTTTAAAAAAAACTTTAGAAGTGCCTGTAATAGGTGTAATAGAGCCGGGTTCAAAAGCCGCGGTCTGCGCGTCTAAAAATAAAAAAATAGGCGTTATAGGAACTGAGGGAACTATAAACAGCGGTTCTTATCCGCGGGAAATAGATAAAATTTCTAAATGTGAAGTATATCAGCAGGCGTGTCCTTTGTTAGTTCCGCTTGTGGAAGAAGGTTGGAACGACGAAGAGATTACGGACGTTATAGTAAAAAAATATATGAAACCTCTTTTAAGTAAGCGTATTGATACTCTGGTTTTAGGCTGTACGCACTATCCTCTTTTGAAAAAAACTTTTGAAAAAAACGCCGGCAGTAAAGTTATTCTTATAGATTCCGCGGAAGCTACGGCGGGTGAAGTTAAGAATGTGTTGAATAAAAAACGTCTTTTTGCGGACGAAAAAAGCAGGAAATTTTTAAGATTTTACGTCAGCGATAATCCTGATAAATTTAAATCAATAGGCAGTCGTTTTTTTTCTAAAAAAATATCTTGCGTCAAAAAGATAGAGTGTTTCGGCTAGGCGGAAATGAGGTGGAGCTGATGGTGAAATATAAAGTTTCGGTTAGGAAAAGTTTTTCTTCGGCGCACTGTTTGAGAGGCTATAAGGGCAGATGTGAGAATCTGCACGGACATAATTGGAAAGTCAAAGCGACTTTTTGGGGAAATAGGCTTGACGAAACGGGTATGCTTATAGATTTTGTGGATATTAAGATGCGTCTCGGTAAGATTATAGAATTTTTAGATCATAAATTTTTAAATGAAATCGATCCTTTTGACAAAATCAATCCGACTTCGGAAAATATAGCAGCATTTATTTTAGAACAGCTTAAACGTATAGAGACGGAGAACGCGAAAGTCTACGAAGTGGAAGTCTGGGAAAGCGAATCGTCTTCGGCAACTGTAACGATAGAAAATTGAGAATTAAAACAGGGCGACAAAGCGTCTCATCGTATTATTTTTGATTTTAAACTCTCTTACCGTATGTTTTACGCGTGTTGCCATAGTTTTGTATATAGTACTGATTGCTGTGGTAGAATACAAGCTGTCAATAGTGGAAGACCGGCTGAGGAGGTTAGGAGAGGCGGAAGAGTGACTGAGGGAGTTTGAGGAAACAAGGACTGACCTGGACGATATGTTTAGCCGCCTAATCTATATAGAGGGAAAGGTGAGGGAGTTAGAAAAAGACATTAGCAAGGGTGGAGGCGCAGAATGGTAGGATTTAGCATAGTTTGCTGTATAGCGCTGAATTGTGTGGGGATTATTATTTATTTGCTATATCGGCAGACAGAAGAATTGTCATCGCTAGAATGCAGGGTGGCAGACATGGGAAGGGAATTATGTGGAACCGATATGCAGCTATAGAGGAAAAGGTGAAGAAATTAGAGGGAACAAAGACTGTCCAGAACGATATACTTAGTCGCCTAATCTATATAGAGGGGAAGGTGAGGGATTTAGAGGCAAGTGCAAGGAAGTTCGAATTGTTCCAATCAGGAGGAGGTAAGTCGTGAGAAGTAAACAATTCCGGAAATTGCATCAGTGCCTAAATATATACATCTCAGAAAAACATTACACGGCACTCATGAAATTAGCCGATTCGACGGGAACAAGTATGTCGGCGATTGTGAGACAACTGATCGCTCAGCACCTGCTTAAATGGCAGCTAATCAATGATCCGTTAAAGGAACTTACACTAAAATCACAGCAGGTAGTTAAAAGTTCCCCGTAGGGCGGAAATATTAAGAGTAAAAGGAAATAGCGGAATTTTCGCGTATATTTTTTAAGTTTGTTTTTATAGTTGTCTGTTGTCAATAGACCAGCTTTTTCAGCAAGGAGTGCGACGGAGCGTAAATATTTTTTATAGCCGTAAAGCTATATAAATGAATATGCGGACGTCAATATAAGCGTATGATAAATAGTGTTCGTTGTGTTCGTTGATAAATTGAAAAAGGTAAAAATATGGTATAGTAAGTTTAAAGAAAAAAAGTGTATAGTTTAGCGTAAGTATCCGCATATTTCTGAAATATTTTATAAATTATGCTTATAGAGATGGGATTTTTAATTTAAATTTTGCGGGTATTTAAAGAAGGAGGAGATATACACAAGTAAAGTCTTGTTAGGTCGCCAATTCCCATTCCAGGTATTGTCTTTTTATGTAGTCTTCTGCTACTTTGATACTATCTTCTCGATCAAACGATGCATGGTTCTCTTCAAAACGCTTAATGTTTGCATTAATATCATCTAATCGTATTGATTTTTCCTCTATTTCTTTCTTTATTTTGTGCGTTTTTTCTTGTACTATTTGGACTATGGCGTCTTGATTCAATATTTTCCTGATAGGAGTCTCGTATATATGAGTCGCTATTAGTCTCTGTTGTAGGTATTCTCTTTTTATGTAATCTACTACTAGATAATCGACTATGGTTTCTATGCCTTCTGGGTTATTAGAATTTATTTTTGTTTTAAGTTCTTTTTCTTCGGTATTAATATTTGAAGCAATACCTTCCAATCGTGATTGGCACCGCACCATATTACTTTTATTTATTTTATTTATTTCCCTCCTTATTTTAGGTGTTTTGTCTTTTACCTTTTGGAGTATGGCATTTTGGTTTGATATTTCCCTGTTTGGAACTTTCGCGCATATAAAAAGCCACTAGTAATCTCTGATGTAAGTATTCTCTTTTTATATAGTTTTCTGCTAATTGTGTTAGTATAAAAGATGTAGCTGATCTGGGCTATATTTAGATAAATCATTTCTCAGGACATCTCCTTCGTTTATTGCAATACTTTGGTTAACAGTAGATAATTGCACGTATTCGCATCTTTTATATCTAATTTTTGTATATCTTCATTTTTTATAGTAAGTGCTTTTTCTTGTATCATATTTTGTATGTTTATTTTTTGTTGAGTTAATGCTTTCACAAGTTCTGGATTTATGTCTGTTAGTATAAATTCAACTGGCGCTGAGTTCTGCTGCATGAATGGCTCCGGCGCTATTGGATTATCGTCAGGTAAAGGTGGTGAATTCTGTTGCAGCACTGAATTCTCACGATCTTGTACTATTGGATTATCCTTAGATAATGGTGATATATCTTTAATGTCCTCTGATTTATCAAAAGGTTCCAACGCGTCAAAAATTTTATATACACAATATACTCCGCCTATACATATTCCTAAATAACAACACGCTATAACTGCGATTGTTTTGAAGTTCCAAAATGAGGAACTCCTTTGCCTCAGCGTGTTTATGAGTCTCAACGGTGCGGCCTATTAACTGAAATAATATTAATGCTGTTGCGATTCTCTTCATCTTGTTTTTCTTTCGCTTCAGGACATCTGAGTATCCTCAAAGTACTGAAAATACTTCTCCCTGATTTGTATGACACACTTAGTCGCCTTTCTCTGCCAAAGTTGACAGTATGCTGCCGTTAAGTTTGCGGTGGTGATAAATAAGCTCTTGATTTAGGTATATCTTCAACAAATAAATCCACTATTTGTTCCGATAAAGGTTATTCATTAACTTAATTGTGTCTAATATTTTCTTGCGGAAATTGTAAGAATGACATCAGACGCCGTCTTCCATTCAGCGAATTTACCTGAAACTGTATCTATGCGTTCCTTGCGCCTGCGCTTATTATTATGTTGTCCTTGAATTGCTGTAGAAATTATCTGAGATAACAGGTGAATTTTTGAAATAAGCCCTTTTGCTCTCTTTTCTTTATTGTTTTTATTCTTCAGCGCTGCTTAATTTGCCTTATTAATGCTCTGAGTGGCCGGCTTATTATTTTGTTTCCGGTTTCAGCTTCATCATTATTCTTTTATTATTTGTTTTTGTCAAGCGACGGACTTAGAATATTGTTGACAGTTTATGCATAGTTTTTAAAAAGAAAAGACATTTCTCCCAACAACAATCTTTTATCATTTTAATTGTATTCATTTTTTGCACCATTGAGATACCAAAATATTTATAATATCGGAGTACCAGCAATGTAATAAGCAATTTTCAAATTGTTTTCTTTTTTTGTTTCTGTTGCATTTTTTGCTATTTCCAGCTTCAAATAACGTTCTTTCAGAATCTCTATAATCTGCATTATAATCTTTAGCAAATGAGCTACTGCAACTATTTAACATTACAATACACAATCCTACAATATTATAAAACACGTAATCACAACAAAAATGAAAGAGAACATCTGAATCCCCTCTCATTCTATCCTTTTTTCAAAGGGTTGTCAATTTTTTATTATCTAACGATAATTAAAATTGACAACAGTAGTGTGTTGGTATTGTTGATAACTCATTTTTCACTGCTTAGATTTTTATATTGGTTCTTAAACTACAAACTGCGAACGGCTCGCATTTAATGAAAGGCAACTACAACTACAACAAAGATGGTAAAATAAATCTTTCTGATTCAGTTTACAATTTACAATTTGTAGGTATAAATAATTATTAATTACTTTACATATAATTTAATTAAGCTGCCTCTCAAGAATCCATTTTTAAGTCTTTTCTTTTGATCTTAAATGTTTTGTCCTAAAAAGCGCCTTTGTGAGGCTTAGAACTAAGTTCAAGCTGCCGTCCTGCCGATTAATTAAGTTTAAGGAATTAAATTCTTAAAAAGCCGTTAAGCCGTTTACTTTATCCGCCGCCGCGCTGAAGCCTGAGCGATAGCGAACAAAAAAGCTGAGCGACGCTTTAGCGCAAGCGGCGAGAATAGCGGCTTAAGGCTTTACAACTTAATATGCAAAGTGTGAAATTTGAGCGTATTATATTGACTTGATAATATAT
>JAISUD010000010.1 GCA_031272265.1 Endomicrobium sp.
TAAATTGTAAATTGTAAACTGAATCAGCAACAATTCCTAATTAAAACTTTGCCCTTGACTAACCTTCATACTAGGAACCTTACACCTAGTAACAGGCATTTGTCCCAGCTTCCAATTAATTGCACCAATTTGTCCTAATCCTAAATCAAACATTTTTTAAAAACTCCTTTTTATCGTCTAAGTGTCGTGAGTTGCACATATATTATCAAGTCAATATAATACGCTCAAATTTCACACTTTGCATATTAAGTTGTAAAGCCTTAAGCCGCTATTCTCGCCGCTGGCGCTAAAGCGTCGCTCAGCTTTTTTGTTCGCTATCGCTCAGGCTTCAGCGCGGCGGCGGATAAAGTAAACGGCTTAACGGCCTTTTAAGAATTTAATTCCTTAAACTTAATTAATCAGCAGGTGCAGTTTGTTTCTCCTGAGCAAGTTTTGACGGCACTAAAAAATTGAATTTGTTATAATCTATGCGCCTCTGGTACTGCAGGAGGTGGAGTTTTGACGGCACTAAAAAATTGAATTTGTTATAATGGATCCCAGATGATTATTAATATGGAATGCGTTTTGACGGCACTAAAAAATTGAATTTGTTATAATAGGATTATAGTCTTAGAAGTTTGCAAAAAATATTTATATTTTATAAGATAGTCAGGTAAATTTTAAATTATAACAAATCTTAATTTTTGCCGCCTTAACTAAAGATAAGACTGTTTTGCCTCTAACTAGTAAAGATAAGACTGTTTTGCCTCTACTAGTTACGCAAGGCAGATCTTACGTTAAGTTTTACCAGAATTGCAGTTGCTCATTTATTTTATTGGTGTTATCTATTTGGCGAGTACTCTTCTTTTTACTTTTAGAGATTGTTATACATTCTTGCCACTGTAGGTCTGTTATAAAATAACATTGAATATTACCTGTAGTAGGAGCTATTTTTTTTATATCGTTTATTAAACCTTTTTTCTTATCTAAACTTACAGCGCATCTGACGTAAACAGAATATTGAAGCATTAAATAACCTAAGTCTAAAAGTCCATTTCTAAATTTACTTGCTTGAAGTCTTTCATATTTTGTATCTGTGGGTAAATCAAATAACACAAAAAGCCAACCCATACGATATCTGCTTATGTTTTTACTCTTCATTAAAACTTACTGTTTTTAATGACGGCACATAAAAATTATTTAATGTTTTACTTCTAAAACATAACGCAAACGACGTTATATACCTTTCTATAGCGAGATTAAAACTGATATTTTTTGAACTGAATGCGTTAATTTTTAAAGAAACAATATCTTTTGCTGCAAACTTTACCCATTCGTCAATTTTTCTACGTATATTTGACTGTCTGAAACGCAATAACATAAAATCGCAAAACGGTCTCAAAGGCTCCATAATATCATAAACTAAAGGATCAGATCTAAATCTATACTTATGATAAATGCCAATTGCCGGATTAAAACCATGTGCTAGCAATAATCTGTGAACCATAGCGGCTATCACTGCATAACCATAATTTAACATACCGTTTACCGGATCTTCAGCGCCTTTAGTATCTCTGTATCCAACAGATAATTTTCCAAACTTTTTAAAATAGTGTTTCCAATAATGTCTAGCAGCATTACCTTCGTCTAAATTACACTCTTTAATATAAACCCAAAGTTTATGATTTGCAGAAATATGGTCTAATACGCAAGCTTGATTCTTTATTTTCTCTAAAATGATCTCATCCCATATTTGCCTAAGAAAGAAAATATCTTGACATATTTGGATGTCTAATAGTTCATTATGTACGACTCTATGGAGTCCGACTGTTTTGCCGATAGGCTTATAATTATGGTCACAATGCAATACAACGCTGTTATTTCTCAATAACGCAGACAGACTTTCGGCCGAAAAACTAACACCTTTAGCCGCGATTATAACAGCGAGAATATCTGCAAGAGGAATTCGTTTTGGAGACTTGTCGGGAATGTTACAAACAAGACAACCCCTATCAATAGAGAGTCTGCTTGCGTGATTTAAAATATGCACTATATGATAACTCATTTATTCTTATACTCTGTCATACCATTTCCTTCTATAAAATACCCTATATTTTTACTACACTCTTCCTGATTATGTATATTCTTTATTTTCGTATTTCCATCTAAACGAACTGTTTTCAATTCATAAATACCAGACTTTATACCTTCATAATCTCTTCTCAACTCTACCAACTGCCCTGACCTAAAAAATTTCACTTCTTTATATTTGTTTTTATATTCTTTGCACTTTTTATATAAAGATTCAAAAACATAAACAGGAGCAACTTTCCATTTACCTTTTTCGTCCTTATATACTATTTGCCCTTGATGACTCTCTTCATCTCTAATCCACTGCCCTTTTATCGCTCCTTTATGTCCGTAGTTGCTTATTACATCTTTTATTTCCCCAATTTCAGAACTCCTAAAACCTTTAGAATCCACCTTAGCTATCTTTTTTATTTTCTTGTAATCGTCCGTATAACCCTTTAAAAACTCTTTCCATTTTTCTTCTGTTAAATTTTTTTCGTAAAGCTTTTCTTTAAAATCTCTTTTTATCTTTAAATCAAATATATTTTCAACTTCTTTTCTTGCGCTTTCTAAAGACTCAAAATTAGCTATAGACGAATTAAAACGAGATATGAAATAATATATCTTTTCAAATTTGCCCGTTTTTTCGTTCTTTTCAAATCTGTATCTTAACCCGTAAATTGTTTCTCTTAATTTCGGCTTAACATATTTAATTCTTTCGGGATAGACTTTATTTATTTCCTTTGCACAAAACTCTTTATTAAAAAAATCTGGTTTTCTCTCTATCTTTTTAAAATTAAACCTTATTTCAGGAAGGACGCTTAAAACAAGGGCATCTAAGGCATGATGTCTGTCATTTTGTCTATTTTTACCTTTCTGTTCTATGTCGTCTGTAGGATTCGCAAAAAGTATCTTATCCAATTCAAGACTTTCTCTTACGTCTGCAGTTTTACCTCCCGTAAAAAATAAAACTTTTTTCTTATCGCCTTCCGTATTCATTCCCCATTTAAAATATAGGCAAGCCAAACGCTGTGCGGTTTTTTCCATATAAGATGTAGCTTGCAAACTAGTTTTCCTAGAATCAGACGTTTTATCTGATATTAATAAATCTATTGTTTTTTTGTATTTTTTATCTGAGTACTTACGACTTTTATTGCTGTAGGAGGCAAATAAATCTATTGTTTTTTTGTATTTTTTATCTGAGCCAAAAACCTCACTAACGTTTTTAACATAACAATCCCAATCCTGCGATCTTTTTTTGTGGAACCACTCATAAGGAGTTAGTTCTCCTTTATCTTGATTAAATTTACGCTTTGTTAAAACCATGTTGACTAAAGAATCAGAACCGCCTCTAGAACGTGGAACAATATGATCAATTTCATAATTG
>JAISUD010000014.1 GCA_031272265.1 Endomicrobium sp.
ACCTTTATTTTTTAAACCGGCCGGTAGACTTAATGACTGTCAGCGAGGCTCTTAAGAGAGAAGGAACTCTTGAAAAAATAGGCGGTGCTAAATATCTTACACTATTGATTGACTCTGTGCCGACGGCGGCAAACACGGAATACTACGCTTCAATTGTACGCGATAAGTCAATTTTAAGACAGCTTATCAAAGTCGGGTCGCAAATAGTGGAGGACGCGTTTGGAGAGCAGAATTCTCCCGAAGAAATATTAGACAAATCACAGACTTCTTTATTTGATATTTCACAGCGGGAAGGCACTGTAAAAAGTTTTTCAAAAGTAACGAGTCTTGTAAGACCTGTATTGCACGAAATTGAGAAGTTGCATTTAGATCCGAGAGAAGTTTCAGGTCTTTCTACAGGTTTTGCCGATTTAGATTCTAAGACTACAGGGTTTCATCCGGGTGAGCTTATAATTTTAGCATCTCGGCCGTCTATGGGTAAAACTGCCTTTGCTTTAAACATTGCAGAACATGTGGCGGTGGTTAAAAAAAAACCTGTTGCCATTTTTTCGCTGGAAATGAAAGAGGAGGCTTTGGTGTCCAGATTCCTTGCTTCTCTAGCTAGAGTCAATGCCATTAAACTTAGAAATGGACAATACAACAGCACAGACTGGGTCAGGCTAACCAGCGTTGCGGAAAAAATTGCCGAAGCTCCTATTTTTATAGACGATGATTCTAATATAAGTGTTATAGAACTCAGAATCAGAGCCAGAAAGCTTGCAGCAGAGCTCAGATCAGAAAACAGCCAACTTGCTCTAATAATAATAGATTACATACAGTTTATACGCGGTTCAAGTAGAAAATTTGAATCCCGCCACCAGGAAGTTTCCGATGTTTCTAGATCGCTTAAAGCTTTGGCGAAAGATTTGAATGTTCCCGTTCTTGTTTTATCACAGCTTTCAAGGAAAACAGAAGATAGAGGAAGAAAGGACAATAAACCACAGCTTTCCGATTTGAGAGATTCCGGGGCTATAGAGCAAGACGCCGATATAGTTGCCATGCTTTACAGAGAAGGATATTATAACAGAGAAAATCCTGAAGTGCAAAAAAAGGCGGTTCTTATATTAGGAAAACAAAGGAATGGTCCAACAGGAGAGGTGAATTTAATTTTTGAGGGGGAATATACGAAGTTTTCCTGTGAATCGCCGAGGCAGGATGATAGTTATCAATGAAAAAACAATCGATGGGTGCGATAATTCCGAATGGAGTTAATAAAACGAAACAGAAGGTTTTTTTCAGGCAAACGTGGGTGGAAATTGATAAAAGCGATTTTCGTTTCAATTTAAAGAAAATTAGAGAATATATTGCAAGAGACACTAAAATTATGGCTGTTATGAAGTCGGACGCTTATGGGCACGACGCGGTTACACTTGCTAAGGAAGCGCAGGAAGAAGGCGTGGAGTGGGTTGCCGTTTCTTCGCTTGAAGAGGGTATAATTCTTAGAGAAGCGGGCATAAAGAGCAATATTTTGATTTTGGGGAATATTTTTCCTTATGAAAATTTTCAAGTCGCACTAGCGCATTCTTTAACTTCTACAATTTCTAAGATGTCGGAATTTGCGAATTTGGAAAATTTAGCGGTGAAGTTAAATAAGAAAATTGACTTTCATTTAAAAGTAGACACTGGTATGGGAAGAATTGGCGCTTTGTCTGAGACGGCGTATTCAATACTGCAGAGAGTTGCTCAAAGTAGAGAAGTAAATATGAGCGGTGTATACACTCACTTTGCTGTTGCGGATACCGACCCTGTTTTTACGCAACTGCAATTGGATATTTTTATGAAAGTCGTCAAGTTTGCCCGCGGGAATCTAGGATTAAAATTTATCGCCCATGCCGCGAATTCAGCGGCGTTATTTAAAAGTAAACGAGCGCATCTTGACATGGTCCGTCCTGGGTTGGGACTTTACGGACTTACGCCTTTTAAATATTCTGAAAGATTTTTGAAAGTTAAGCCGGTTCTGTCGTGGAAAACGAAGATAACGTTTTTGAAAAAAGTTCCGTCCGGTTTTTGCGTTAGTTACGGGAGAACTTTTGTTACAAACAAGCTGTCTGTTATTGCTACGATTCCTGTGGGATACGACGATGGCTATAATAGACTGCTATCTAATAAAGGCGATGTCTTAGTGCGCGGAAAACGTTGTCCTATTGCGGGAAAAATAACAATGAATATGACAATGGTAGACGTAACGGGAGTAAAGGATGTTGCAGTTGGCGACGAAGTAGTTTTGATAGGAACGCAGGGCAAAGAATATATAAAAGTTGACGAGCTTGCAAAAATACAGAATACTATAAATTATGAAGTTACGTGTAATATATCAGCGCGCGTGCCTAGAATTATAGTGTAAAAAATCTGGTGGTGGTGGATAGCTGGGTGTTAATATAGTTTATTGGCCAGGAATAAAAGACGTACGGATGCGCGAGGAATGTCTTTTTTATTAATTTTAACATTGTATTTTACGCCTGAAAAATTATCGGTAAAAACTTGAAAAGCATTGAAAAAACAGATAGTGGAAGAAGATAAAAACTTTAAGAAATTCGTAAGAGATATTTTAAACGGAGGGGGGAGATTATTGCCTGTTCTTTTGCTTTATAGTTGACGTTATAGATTTAGGGTAAAAAAAGGCGTATATACAGTCTGTCTAAACAGTGGTATTAAAGCTTTTAGGGAACGAAAATTTGCCTGAGGGCGGAAGATTTCCGAGCGAGGGTATAGAAAATTTTTTTGAAAGCAGCGAAAGTATGAAAAGGTGGGAGTTGTTTAGAAAAAGCGAAATAAAAGTGGGACTGTTTTTTGAAAAAGCGAAGAAAGCGACGGGGAGTATTGTTTCGTTTTTGGAAGGTTTGGGTAAGGCTGTCAAAATGACGATGGAGATGACAGTCTATATATTTAAGGGTGGAATATCCTTAAAAGACACTGCTTTGCAAATGGTTGAAGTTGGCTGGAAATCATTTCCCATAATAATGGTTACTTCTTTTTTTGTAGGAATGGTTCTAGCGCTTCAAATGGGGACTGCGACTATAAGTTTTTTTAATGAGCCCGTCTATCTAGGCATGATAATAAGTTTTTGTTTAATTAAAGAACTTGGACCTGTGCTTACGGCTATGGTTGTAAGCGGAAGCATTGGCGCTGCGATTACAGCGGAACTCGGTACAATGAAGATTAATGACCAGCTTGATGCTTTATATACCCTTGGCACAAATCCGATAAGGTATCTTGTCGTTTCAAGGTTTTTAGCCTGTTTTTTTATGCTTCCTCTGCTTACCGTTATCGCAAATATAGTTGGGATATTTGGCGGTATGTTTATCGCTAACTATTTATGGGATGTTCCTTCAAACATATATTTTTCTGAAGTTTTGGATTTTATATCATTATTAACCTTTCTTCATGGATTTATAAAATCGTTTTTCTTCGCAATGGTTATTGCAATAGTTGCCTGTCATAAAGGATTTAACGCAAAAAATGGAGCGGGAGGTGTTGGAATAGCGACTACAAGTTCTGTTATCTATTCAATGGTTTTTATTCTGATTTCCGATTATTTTCTGACGATGCTGCTGACGACGTTGAATGTAAAATAATGCCTGTATATAGCAAACTTGATTAAGTAAGTGGTGGTTAGACTAGAATAAGATGATAAAAGTTGAGAATATTCATAAAAGTTTCGGCTTCAAACGCGTACTTTGTGGAGTTAATCTTGAAGTTTATGACAGTGAGACTTTGGTTATAGTGGGTTCTTCGGGAATGGGGAAAAGTGTTTTATTAAAAACTATTGTCGGGCTTGTTAAGCCGGACACAGGTTCGGTGTTGATTGAAGATATAAATATAACGAAATGTTCGTCATCTGATCTGCATTTGGCGAGAAAGAGGGTGGGGTATGTGTTTCAAGAAGCTGCTCTTTTTGATTCACTTAGTATTTTTGAAAACGTCGCGTTCGGCTTGCGAACGCTCACTTCTCTTAAAGAAGACGAAATAAAACAAAGAGTCAGACGCTGCCTTGAAATGGTGTGTTTGAATAATGTTGAAAGTTTAAGGCCGTCCGAACTTTCAGGAGGGATGAAAAAAAGAGTAGGAATTGCCAGAGCTATTGCGTATAAACCACGCTATATTTTATATGACGAGCCTACTGCGGGTTTGGATCCTGTAATGTCTGACATAATAAACGAGTTGATAATGTATTTGAAGAAACATTTAAAAGTTACTTCAATTATCGTAACTCACGATATGAAATCGGCTTATAAGATTGCAGACAGGATAATGATGCTGCACGAGGGCAAAATGATTTTTGACGGCAGACCCGAAGAAACAAGACAAACTAAAAATGAATATGTAAGACAGTTTGTAGAAGGTTCTACTCGTGGGCCGATAGTAGCAGATAAAAATTTTTGAAGCGAGTTATAGTATTATGAATAATTATCTTAAGCTTGGCATTTTTGCTGGAGTAGGAATTATTGCGATAGTTGCTTCAATTATGGCAGTGGGAACTTTTACATTTTCAAAGGGTTACATTGTTTATGTAAAATTTAATAACATTTCAGGTCTTACAAAAAAAGCCAAAGTTAAAATAGCGGGAGTTGATATTGGTGTTTTAAGGGGCGTTTCTTTAGAAGGTTCAAAAGCAAAACTGAGACTTTTAATAGATAAGAAGGTTATTTTATATGAAAATGCTTCTGCGAGAATTGTCTCTATGGGGGTTGTAGGGACAAAATATATTGAGATTATTCCCGGCGATGCGAGTTTCCCGGTATTAAAAGCTGACGGTTGTATATCTTCGGTGCACAAATTGTTTGTTGAAGATATGTTAGTCGATGTCGCGGATAAAATGAGTAAAATATTAAGCGACGAAAGAGGTAGTGATATTATTGAAAATCTTCTCGCCGCTATATCTTTGTTTAAAAAGGTTTTAGACTCTTTTGCCTCGCAGAACAGTCAAATCGTGTCGTTGATAAGTAACGTCAATAAGTTTTCAGGTGATCTTACAGATATCTCGACTCAGAATAGACAGAATTTGACGGATGCAATATTGTCTATCAAGAATATTTCTGCGGAGATGGCCGTGTTAATTTCCCGTATATATAATGGAGAAGGACCTCTTTCAGTTCTTATTAACGACAAAGATATGAGTGATAAAATAAAAGAGACTTTAACATCTCTAAAGCAAGCTCTTGATTCCATTAATAGTAAATTCAAAATGGTTGATAATTTTCAGATTAAGGGAAATGTTGCGAAAAGTTTAAGAAATGACAAAGCTGAATTTGATGCCGGCGTAAGAGCAATGTGGCTGAATAGGTACTTTGCTTATTTTGGAATTTTAAGCTATAAAATGAATAAAGAATATAAGATTATCCCGGAAATTCTTATTGGAACTAAATTTTTTAAAGAGGCGGAAATTTATTTGGGTTTTATGAAAAGCAGGCCCGGAATGGGTTTAAGATATTCTTTTTTTTGTCCCGTATGGAATTTTCACAAAGCGTTAAGAATCTATTTAAATATGTATGAGTTTAAGGACGTTGAAGGGGGGGGAGAAATTGAATTGACAAATTGTTTTGGTTTAGGATTTAACTTAGCAACTAATAACTCTATGGGTAATAGAGGTGGCAGCACCCCAACTCTAACGCTTAATCCTTACTTAAAGATTGGATATTTTGGATTTTAATGATAATGATTCGTTCGTCGCTGCTATTTTAGTGCGATTACAAATGCAGAATCCCGTGTTAATTAATTTTTTTGTTCTTGTTTTCTCTTTTGTTTTATAACTTTTAAGAAACTTTAACGACGGCAGTTGTTGCTGTCGGAAAAAAGACTAGTTTCGGTTTTGGCGAAAAGAAGAGCGTTGAAGAATATGGGACTGAAACAAATCCTGAAATAATGGCAGCGAGCGGTCTCTGAGAGCAAGATTTCTTAGAGCTGAAAGCACAATATTTTACAACGGCACGACAATTAAGAGCAATAGTTTAACACTCCTGTTGAAACGAGATAGTTAGAAAAGAAATAGATTTTTTAATATGCGATATAATGGATTGCCTTTTCCGGAATAGGCGGTAAATGAGAAAACGTGTGATACGTGGGAAATAGGTCAGCGAACGTATAGAAATCGGGATTCCTTGCTCCTGAGATTAAAGCGGAGGAAAAAGAGGAATTGCCTATTGCCCCAGGGGGATGAAATCAGAATTTCCTGTTAAAGTATAAGCGTAGGAGAGTCCACCTGCTTATGAGAAGCGTCAAGATAAAGAATAATCGGGAAGTGAAAACTTTTTATGTAAGACAAAGAAGGCTTCTGAATGCCTTGCAGGGACTAATAGAAAATGACGATGGAATATAAATATATACATATACATAGGAGACGGAAACTGAAATAGTCGGAAGAAGTATATTAATAAAGATTGAAGAAAAAAATGAGAGAGATAATAAAAGAAAATTGTACTTTCACGCGTTTGTCTTTTATCTATGCTTAAGATGAAGCTGTTGAGAAATTTTGGGGAAGATGCCTGTTTTTGGGTAAATCCTGTGCGAAGAAAAGGTTGTCTCTAAGTTTGTGGTTTCAAGTGTAATCTTCGTTTTTCAAATGAGTTATCAGGCAAAACTAGGGGCTAACAGTTATTATAACATTATAGCTCCAAATTTAGAAGGGCCGAATCTGCGTATGTTGTTGATGATTTAGCAAGAATGTGAGTTGTATAAGTTGCTGAAATTGCGTTGGTAAAGGTAGCACAGCGGTATAAAGATTAGCGGGTGCTAAGATTCAAATTCCTGTGATAAGAAGTATGAGAGGAATGAGAGCGAAAGCTGAGAATATAAAGGTTAGGTTTAATGAGTGCGGGCCGAATAATCTTATTAATACTACGACGGAAAGAGAGAGTATATAAGCCGATTATGGCGCGAATGCGTGCTTTTTTATTGATTTAATGATAGAAGTTAAATAATAATAAACTACGCTAATGAAGAAATAGACAGGAAAAAAGAGGTGGTGATGAGGCAGGTGAAGAAAATACCACCGGTATAGATGCTGAAACAGCTGAGCCCGCTGAAATATTCAGCATTTGAAAATTATCAGAATGAAGGTAAGGAGAATGAGATGAAAGAAGAAGAACCTCTGAATATTTTAAGACATTCTACAGCTCATATAATGGCGGCGGCTGTTAAAGAGCTTTTCCCTTCAACAAAAATTGCAATAGGTCCGTTTATAGAAGACGGATTTTACTATGATTTTGACAAGGTAGAACCTTTTACTCCGGACGATATAATAAAGATTGAAGAAAAAATGAGAGAGATAATAAAAGAAAATTGCGCTTTTACACGTTTCTCTATGCCTAAGAATAAGGCTGTTGAAAAATTTAAGGAAGAAGGTGAAAAGTATAAAGCGGAAATAGCGTCTCAAATAGAGGAAGATGAATTAAGCTTCTATAGGACAGGCAGCTTTACTGATCTATGCAGAGGCCCTCATATGGCTTCAGCGGGAGAGCTTAAATATTTTAAACTTCTTTCAGTGGCGGGTGCTTATTGGAGAGGCGATTCTTCAAGAGAGCAGCTTCAAAGAATTTACGGAACAGCGTTCTTTACGAAAAAAGACCTTGACAGTTATTTAAATAAAATTGAAGAGGCGCGGAGAAGAGATCACAGGAAATTAGGAAAAGATTTAGATTTATTCAGTGTTAACGACGTTGTTGGTGGTGGTTTAGTTTTATGGCACCCCAAAGGTGTTGTCTTGAGAGAGGTTATTGGGAACTATTTCAAAAAATTCCATAGTGAAAACGGATATGAACTTTTGTTTACGCCGCATATTGCAAGTGAAGAACTTTTTAGAATAAGCGGTCATTTGCAAACTTATTCCGAAAATATGTATGCCTCTATGGATATAGAAGGTAAACCGTACAGGGTTAAACCTATGAATTGTCCTATGCATTTGATGATATATAGAACTAAACTTCATTCTTACAGAGAACTTCCGATAAGATATGCGGAGTTGGGCACGGTTTACAGATTTGAAAAATCAGGAGTTTTACACGGACTTTTGAGAGTCAGAGGGTTTACACAAGACGATGGACATGTTATTGTTGCTCCGGAACAGCTTGAAAAAGAAATGCTAGAAGTTTTTGGTATGGCGCTGAATTGCCTTAAAACTTTCGGTTTCAGCGATTATAAAATTTGTATCGCCACAAGACCTGAGAAAAAGTACGTAGGTAAAATAGAAGACTGGGAAAAAGCGCAAAATTCTATTGAAAATGCTTTAAAGAAAACGGGTTATAATTACGAAGTTGACGAAGGCGGAGGAGCTTTTTACGGACCGAAAATTGATATAAAGATAAAAGACGCCATAAACAGGTTTTGGCAGTGTTCAACTATACAATTTGATTTTAATCTTCCTGAAAGATTTGATATTTATTACATTGACTCATCAGGGAAAAAAGTAAGACCTTATATGATTCACAGGGCGTTGATGGGTTCTTTAGAGAGATTTATAGGAATTCTTTTGGAGCATTACGCTGGTTCGCTTCCTGTATGGCTTTCCCCCGTGCAAGTCGCGATAGCCAATATCAGTGAAGAACAGAGCGAATACTGCTCTTATTTGCTACGAGAATTCAAGCAGAATGACATAAGAGCCGTTTTTGATGGTGGAAATGAAAAAATTGGGTATAAAATAAGAGAAAACACAATGCAGAAGATTCCTTATATAGCAGTTGTCGGAAATAAAGAAAAAGATACAGGCAGAGTTGCCGTAAGAGCGCGGAACGGTAAAGATTTAGGTGTTATGAGCGTTAGCAATTTTGTTTCGCTTGTGAAGAAATCTTTTTAGATATTAAGAAATTTTTAATTTTTTGCATATGGGAATAAATAACGCGAGAGAAATAAATAAGTTGAAACGTATAGACGAGATAAAAGTGAATTCTTTGCTTAAAATAAGTGCGTCTAGAAAAGAAATTGCTGGGATTTTGGAAAAAGCAAAGCGGTTGGAAAGACTTCCTCTGGAAGATTCTGCAAAACTTTTGTCGGTAACCGATCCCGCACTTCTTAAAAAGATTTATGGCGTGGCTTATTATGTAAAAAATAATGTATATGGGAAGAGGGTTGTATTATTTGTGCCGCTTTATATAAGCAATGTCTGCGCCAACAGCTGCCTTTACTGCGGTTTTTCTTCAAAAAATAAATCTGCCGAAAGAATAAAACTTACGTTTCAAGAAATAACGGAGCAGACGGAAATACTTTTGAAAAGAGGGCATAAGCGCGTTTTAATTGTCGCGGGTGAAACGGCTTCTTCAAAAGAGAATATAGATTATTATGTTGGCGCGATTGAAGCGGTTTACAGAGCAGAATATAAAAAAAATAGAATAAGAAGAGTGAATATAAACGTTGCCCCCCTTAGTATTGAAGACTTTAAAAAACTGAAAGAAGCGGGTATCGGTACTTATCAAATATTTCAGGAAACTTACCACGAGGAAACATACAGAAAACTTCATGTTGCCGGCACAAAATCGGATTTTAACAATCGTTTAGATGCTGTAGATAACGCGTTTAAAGCGGGTATTGACGATGTCGGAATAGGTCCGTTGCTGGGTCTTTATGATTATCGTTTTGAAATTCTTGCAATGCTTATGCATATAGAATATCTGGAAAAAACGTACGGAGTGGGACCTCATACTATTTCCGTTCCGCGTATGAAACCCGCGCCGGGATCCAAATACTCTTTAAATTCGGAATATCCGTTTACAGACGAGGAGTTTAAAAAGCTGGTTTCTGTTTTGAGACTCTCTGTTCCTTATAGCGGAATGATAATGTCAACAAGAGAAAGCGCGGGTCTCAGGGACGTTCTTGTGAACTTAGGCGTTTCGCAGATAAGCGCGGAATCTGAAGTTGCTCCGGGCGGATATGAAAACAGTTTAAAAGAAGCTTTTAATAATAACGGCGGGCAAAGGCAGTTTAATCTAAATGATCAGCGTTCATTGAATGAAATAGTAATGTCCTTGCTCTCTCAGGGATTTATTCCGAGTTTTTGCGCCGCCTGCTACCGTAAGAACAGGACAGGTGGAAATTTTATGGATTTAGCTAAACCCGGTAAAATAAAACGCATGTGCAATATAAATGCTTTAATTACTTTAAAAGAGTATCTTGAGGATTTTGCAGAACTGAAAGTTAAAGAATTAGGTTGCAAGTTTATTGAGGAATATAGAAGAGGGATTCTCAGTAAAGCGGATGCCAAAATTTTGGATAAGTTTCTAATGAACGTAGACAACGGCGCGCGAGACGACTGTATTTGAGCGGTTATATTCTTTTTTGGCTTATGAAGTTGAAGGTAGGTGTAGATTTTTAAATTAGTTGACTTCTCAAACTTTGTTTTCTCAGTTTGTGGTGAAAATTTTCTGAATAAAAATTCTTTGTAAGATTATTAACGGACAGTGACTTTTTTATTGACTGTGTTTTATTGTAATTAGTTTTTGCTTATGTATTAATGTGTAAGTGAATTTTGCAGTTTTATGATTGTATTTATAGTGGCGGTAAAGGTGGCATTTAAAAATTAGTTTGTTGACAAAGAGTGGTTTAGTTTTATATAATCAGCAGTCGTAATATAAGAGTGCTAAAAATGAAAAAGCTGCAAAGGTGGTAAATCTACCTGACTGGAAAGCAGGACGACCGGTATGAACAAAAAATTCTCTGTGGAAGTTGAAAACGGACGGTTCTTTTTAGATACTGCTCTTGAATATTGACAAGAATAATTTTGATTTTATATAATAAGCAATCATAAGATGAGAGTGCTGGTAATATAAATGGGTAAAACGATAATAAAATAGTATAAATATAAGGAGGAAGCAAAATGATTAGGCCATTAGGTGAGAGAGTTTTGGTTAAGCCTGCGGAGGTTAAAGAAGTAAAGAAAGGCGGTATTATTATTCCCGATACTGCAAAAGAAAAACCTCAGGAGGGTGAAGTTGTTGCGGTAGGAACTGGCAGGACGACAGACGATGGCAAAGTGATAGCTTTAAACGTAAAAGTGGGTGACAAAGTGCTTTTTGGAAAATATTCCGGGACTGAAGTGAAAATTGACGAAGTGGAACATCTTATAATGTCTCAGGACGATATTTTAGGAATAATTGATTAATTAAATAAATAATAAGGAGAAAATAATATGGCAAAACAGTTAATTTATAACGACGAAGCCCGCAAAGCTATGAAAAGCGGGGTTGATAAGCTTGTAAATGCGGTAAAAGTTACTCTGGGGCCTAAAGGCAGATACGTAGTTCTGGATAAGAAATTTGGTTCGCCTACCGTTACAAACGACGGCGTTACAATTGCCAAAGAGATTGACATTGAGGATCCCTTTGAAAATATGGGCGCTCAGCTCGTTAAAGAGGTGGCTTCAAAGACTAATGATATAGCGGGAGATGGAACGACGACTGCCGCAGTTTTAGCGCAGTCTTTGATAAATGAAGGGCTTAAAAACATTACCGCGGGGGCGAATGCAAACCATATAAAGAAAGGCATTGAGAAAGCCGTTCGCGCAGTTATTGACGAAATTAAGAAAATTGCAAAGCAAGTAAAAAATAAAGAAGAAATAGCGCAAATTGCGTCAATCTCCGCAAGCGATAAAGAGATAGGGAATTTAATCGCTGATGCAATGGAAAAAGTAGGGAAAGACGGCGTTATAACTGTTGAAGAAGGGAAGTCGTCGGAGACTACTCTTGATGTTGTAGAAGGAATGCAGTTTGACAGAGGATATAGTTCGCCTTATTTTGTAACCGATTCCGAAAGAATGCAGGGAGTTTTGGAGGATCCTTATATAATAATCACGGATAAGAAAATAAGCTCAATGCAGGAAGTGCTTCCTTTGCTTGAAAAGATTGTCCAAACTGGAAAACCTTTTATAATTATAGCGGAAGATATAGAAGGCGAAGCTTTTGCAACTTTGGTTCTCAATAAAATCAGAGGCACGCTTAAAGTTATAGCTGTGAAAGCGCCGGGATTTGGAGACAGAAGAAAAGAGATGCTTCAGGATATAGCGATTCTGACGGGCGGAACGGTTATTACCGAAGAAACAGGATTGAAGTTTGACAAGGCTACAATAGATCTTCTCGGACAAGCGAAGAGAGTCGTTGTTGATAAAGAGAATACGACTATAGTTTCAGGACTCGGCGATAAAAAGGAAATTGAGTCAAGGATAGCGCAGATCCGTAAACAGATTGAAGATACGAAATCGGAATACGATAAAGAAAAACTTCAAGAAAGACTTGCAAAATTAGTCGGCGGCGTTGCAGTTATAAACGTAGGCGCGGCAACTGAAGCGGAGATGAAAACGAAAAAATTTAAAGTTGAAGACGCTTTAAACGCGACGAGAGCAGGCGTTGAAGAAGGTATTGTTGCCGGCGGAGGAGTGGCTCTTCTTAAAGCACAGAGTGTTTTAGAAAAAGTTGACGCCGCGGACTCTGACGAAAAAACAGGCGTTGAAATTGTTTTGAAAGCACTTGAAAGTCCCGTTAGGATGATAATTGAAAACGCTGGACTTGAAGCTTCCGTCATAGTTGATAGGATTAAAAATTCAGGAGACGCTACTTTCGGCTATAATGCGGACGTCAATGAATATGTTGATATGATAAAAGCCGGTATTGTTGATCCTGCAAAAGTAACGAGAACGGCATTGGAAAATGCCGCTTCAATAGCTGGACTTATTCTTACGACTGAAACTCTGGTAACGGACATTCCTGATAAATCTCCAAAATTGCCTGTGGGTGGTGGAATGCCTCCGATGCCTGAATATTAATCGTTTAGTAAAAAAAGGAACGATTCCCGGCGGGCGAAAACGCCGGGAGTCGTTTTTAATGTTTATATAAAACATGTTTTTTTTAACGCTTAAACAGCGTTAAATAATTGTTTTAGTTTTAAATTTATTTACACTTGTTTCATTTATTTCATTGATTTTTTTACCGCTCCTGAAATGTGTAGTAAAAATCTGCGTGTTTTTTATTCTTGATTTACGTTTTGTTTATTTTGCCCTTGGGTGCGCTTTCTGGTAAACTTTTTTTAAGCTTTCTATTGTGACATGTGTGTAAATCTGGGTTGTGGAGAGGTTTTTGTGCCCCAGCATTTCTTGGACGCTTCTCAGATCGCACCCGTTGTCAAGAATATGGGTTGCAAATGTGTGTCTCAGCGTATGAGGGCTGACTTTCTTTATTACTCCCGCTTTAATAGATAAATTATGCACGATTCTTCTTGCGATTCTCTGACAGAGTCTTTTTGCTTGATTGTTTAAAAACAGAGGCGATTCTATACCACATGGAAGACTAAGACGATGCCGTTCGCTTATATAATCTCTTATTGCGCTAAGACAAGTCTCTCCTACCGGCGCTATTCTCTCTTTGTTCCTTTTGCCCGTCACGGTTACAGCGTTTGATATAAAATCTATATTTTTTAAGTTTAAACTTGCCAGCTCTTCAATTCTCAGACCGGAAGAGTAAAGAAGTTCAATCATCGCTTTATCGCGTAGATTTATGTCCGACAGGTTTAAAATTTTCTGTATTTCCTTCTCAGTTAAAAACGCCGGGACTCTTTTATCTTTTTTTGGTCCTTGCATGTCTTCCAGAGGACTTTTGTTGACAAAGCCGTTGATTGTTAGGAATTTGTAGAAAGTGCGTAATGCTGTTAATTTCCTCGCGGCGGTTACTTTGCTTAACTTTTTGCCGTTTAGTTCTTTCAGAAATCTCCTTATGTCGTGCTTGCTAGCGTATAAAAAGTTTGACTGCTTTTTCTGTAAGAAAAATTCAAAATCGCGTAGGTCTTTTGCGTAAGCTCTTAAAGTGTGCGGAGAAAAGTTTCGCTCGACACTGAGATATTTTTCAAAAGAATATTTTATATTTTCTTTTCCGGTGGGGCTGCCATTTTGGATTTCGAGCTTTTCGTTATTTTGATCCATTTTAGATTCCTGCATTTAGGAAATGAAGAGCAGGTTAGAAATGAACCTCTTCTTCCTGTCCTTTTAACCATTTTTGAGTCGCATTTTTCACAATTTATATCCGTGTATTCCGGTGACGGCTTGATTACCTTATTTCCATTTTTGTCAATATTGTATATAGTTTTGCATTCTGGGTATTTTTTGCACGAAAGATATTGTTTGCCTTGAGACCCCACTTTTTTTATTAACGGACTTCCGCACTTTTCGCATTTCATATCTGTTTCCTCACCATCTCGGACAACTTTTCCGTTTTTGTCTAAAGACAGCGTCGTTTTACATTCAGGATATTTAGAGCATCCTAAAAACTGCCCTCTTTTGAAATCCTTTATAATCATATAGTTTCCGCATTTTGGGCATATTTCCGAACTGATCTTTTGCTGAATTTTTTGTTTTTGAAGATTTTTTTCTGCTTCGCTTAAGTTTTTGTCGAACGGTTCGTAGAAATTCTTTAACACATTTTGCCACGCGGCTTTATCTTCTGCAATTTCGTCTAGTTTTTCTTCCACGTCGGCGGTAAATTTGACGTTGATTATATCTCCGAAATGATGTTTTAAAACATTGTTTACGACGATTCCGAGATTTGTGGGGACAAATTTTTTACCCTCAATGCGTACGTATAACCTATCCGAAATAGTTTTAAGTATCGGAGCGTAAGTTGAAGGTCTGCCTATACCATGCTCTTCAAGAGCTTTGATTAAGCTTGCTTCATTGTAATGTGGGGGCGGCTCTGTAAAATGCTGTTGTGAAAGTAATTGTAAAAAATTTAAATCTTCACCGTCTTTTAAATTAGGAAGCTTTGCTTCGTTGTCTAGGTCGTCTATGCCGTAAACTTTTAAGAATCCTTCAAAAAGCAACGTACTTCCTGAAGCTTTAAATAAATAGTTTTTCGCTGAAATCTCGGCGGTTACCACGTTGTAAACAGCATTTGCCATCTGGCTTGCGATAAATCTTTTCCATATTAATTCGTAAAGTTTAAATTCGTCGTCGGATAGGTATTGTTTTATTTTCAAGGGTATTTTGTCCGGGGAAGTAGGTCTTATTGCTTCGTGGGCCTCCTGTGCACCTTTGGCTTTTGTTTTATAGATTCTTGGAGTTTTCGGCAAAAAAGAGTTTCCGTAAAGAGTTTCTATAAATTTTAATGTTTCATTCTGAACGCTTTTTGCGATATTTAAAGAATCCGTCCGCATGTAAGTTATAAGTCCGACTTGTGCACTTCCAATATGGACGCCTTCGTATAGTTTCTGCGCTATAAACATTGTTTTTGAAGCAGGAAAATCAAGTTTTCTTGAGGCGTCCTGCTGCATTGTTGAAGTGGTATATGGTGCGTAAGGGGAACGTTTCCGTTGACTTGTATTAACTGATTTTACAGCATATTCTGCGCCTTCAAGTTCTTTTAATATTTTATCGGCGTACTCTTTGTTTTTTACCGCAAGTTTGTCGTATTTAACACCGTTTTTTGAAAAAAGCTGGGCTTTAAAAGACGTTGCGTTTTTTTCAAGCTTTGATAGCTCCGCTTCAATCCGCCAGTATTCTACGGGAACAAAACTTTTAATTTCCTCTTCTCTGGCGCAAATAAGCATTACAGCTACGGATTGCACTCTTCCCGCAGAAAGCCCTAGTTTAATTTTTTTCCATAAAAGAGGCGAAAGTTTATAACCTACAAGTCTGTCTAAAATTCTGCGCGCCTGCTGGCTGTTTATAAGGTTCATATCTAATTTTCTCGGCTTTTTTACGGCGTTGAGAATCGCTTCGGATGTTATTTCGTTAAATGTTATTCTTAGAATTTTATCGTCGGAAAGTTTTAAAGCTTCTTTTAAATGCCATGCAATTGCTTCTCCTTCACGGTCAAAATCGGTTGCAAGATAAATTTTTTCTGAATTTTTGGCTTGTTTTTTTAGATCAGATATAAGTTTCTTGGCTTTTAATATATTTATATATGTCGGTTTGAAGTTGTTTTCAATGTCAATGCCCAGTTTACTTTTTGGCAGATCCCTTATGTGCCCATAAGAGCTTTTTACAATGAAATCTTCGCCTAAAATTTTTGATATTGTTTTTTCTTTTGAGGGGGACTCTACTATGACTAAATATTTTGGCATCGCTTTGTTCCTTTTGTTTTTAATACGCTCTTATATAGATTTGTCCGGGTGCCGTCTTTATAAATTTGTTTATTTCAAGCTTTAAAATAGCTGACGCTATTTCAGGGATGCTTATGTTTAATTTCTGCGCGATTAGATCCAGTGGCATTCCATCGCCGTCATTTTCTATTAGACTGAGTATTTTTGATTCCAGTTTGTTAAGAGGCGGAAGTTTATCTGCCGTTTTTGCTGTTTTGTCTTTTGGAATCCATTCAAAATGGTCTGTTATATCGTTAGGATTTAATGCGGCAAAAGCTCCGTTTTGTATAAGTTCGTTTGCTCCTTTTGAGGCGTTTGAGTATATGCTTCCCGGAACTGCGAAAACATCTTTCCCATACTCGGCGCAGAATCTTGCTGTTATTATCGCTCCGCTTCCAAGCCCCGCTTCTGTAATCAGCGTTAATCTGGAAAATCCTGCTATTATTCTGTTTCTTCTGGGAAAAGACATTCTGTCGGGTTTTTTGCTGAGAGGGAATTCGCTTATAATTGCTCCCTCTTGTGAAATTTTTTCCTGAAGTTTTTTATTTTCAGGAGGATAATTTATAAGTAGTCCGTTTCCTAAAACAGCTATTGTTCTTGATTTGTTTTCCAAAGCTGCAACATGCGCATGGGTATCCACGCCTCTTGCCAGACCCGAAACGACGGTTATTCCTTTTTTTGCAAAATAAGACGCAAATTCCGATGTGACTGTTTTTCCGTAATTACTTATTTTTCTTGTCCCCACTATTGATATAGAGTCAAAATCTTCTTTTAAAATGCTGCCTTTAATATAAAGAATAAGCGGTTTATCAATTAGGTTTCTTAGTGGATTGGGATAATCGCTGTCGTTGTAAAAAACTATTTTTATGTCATTATTTAACGCAGTTTCAAATTCTTGTTCGGCTTCAATGGATTTTGAGGAGTTGCAGATTGACTCTGCAATTACCGGTCCTATACCGTCAACTAAAATGAGCTCTTTTTTAGGGGCTTTAAGAATTGATTCCACATCGCCGAATTTATCAAGCAATCTGAAAAATCTTACTGCTCCTATGTCTGTCGCTGAAAGAAGTTTAAGTAAAGATAAGCTTTTCCCGTTCATTAGAGGTTATTTTAAATAAATTATTAAAAATTTGTCAAAAATTCAATATTAAAGGGTATCATGTCTGTATGTTTGTGATTGACTTGCAGACTCCAAAATTGTAAAATAAGTTGGAAGTGTAGAGCAAAATGTAATTTGAAACGCGCAGAATGTAAAATCCTTTGGCAAGGACGGATTAAAACTGCTTTATCTATTAAAAAAGGAGGGGCAGTTTTTTGTATTATTGGAAATACAGGCGTTATTTTATCAACGGGTATAGGTGCTGTTTGCTTTTACTGTTTCTGAAACAGAGGGGTTTTGTGACGCTAACAGAGTCTAAAAGAAGCGGCGTTTTATATATTGTCCTGACGCTGATAGGGGATATTGAAGATGTAACTTTAAGGTTAGTGGGAATACTCTAAATAATGCGACTTGATTGCCTGTGAGGATACAAGAAAAAGTCTAAAGTTTTTATCTCATTTTGGGATTTTAAAACATTTAGTTAGTTTTTATTCTTATTAATGAACATTCTAAACTCAGATATATACTAGGGGGAGTTGTTAAAGGGGAGAAAAGTTGCTCTTATATCGGATGGGGGAACTCCACGTATTCCAGAATCCAGGCTGTATTTTAGTTAAAGAGGCGATAGAGAAATACGTAAAAATTGAAGTTTTAGCGGGTAATGACTGCTCTTGTAGACTCTAGGTTCGGGTCTTCTAATGAACGGTTTTATATTTTGCAAATTTTTAAAGAGAGAACCGGGCAAGATAAGAAAAGAGTTTTCTGAGCTTTTGAATTTAAGAAAAACTATTATCTTTTATGAATCTCTGCACAGAATAATCAAAACTATAAGCATATGCGCGAATGTGTTCGGCAGGAACGTCAGAATCTGTCTTGTGAGAGAGAGGAATTCATAAGAGGACTGGCTGAGGAAATTTCAGAGAATATTAAAAATAGTCCCTGTTTGGCCGGCAAATTTGTAATGCTTATATATCCGCTAGGGAAACAAAAGGCGGAGTGAAATTCTAAATGGACGACGGTTATCTGAAATATTTTTCCTTCGCCTACTGCTGTATATGTTATGATTTAAGACGTCACTTTTGTTAATTAAATAGAAAGGCATGGTCGAAAAAGCGGCCGTTTTTAAATTTGTTAAAGCGCGGCAAGAGCAGACTCAATATTTTAGTCCGGGATAGATTGTTTTATTTTTGTAATACTCTTAAGCTTAAGAGAAGTTTGATTATAATCTTTACTTTATAGTTAAAATCGGAGATAAAAATGATAAAAACGGCAATTGTAGGCATAACGGGATATACGGGAGAAGAACTTTTAAAAATTCTTTCAGAACATCCAAATGTAAAAATATCCGGTCTTTACGGCAGAAGTTCTTCAAAAGAGAGGGATTTGAAAGAGATCTATCCGCATTTTGGGCATCTGCACTTAAAAATTAAACCTTTGGACGCAAAACAGATTGGGAATGAGTGCGACGTGGCGTTTCTGGCTTTGCCACACGCTGTTGCTTTTGAAGTTGTTCCTAGCCTGCTTGAAACTGGAATTAAAGTTATAGATTTATCTGCAGATTTCAGATTGAAAGACTCTGAAGTTTATGAGAAATGGTACGGAGTGAAACATACTGCGAAAAAATGTATTTGTAAAGCGGTTTATGGATTGTCTGAATTGAATACGGAAGAAGTAAAGAAAGCTTTGCTTATTGCAAACCCGGGCTGTTATCCTACAACGGTTATCTTAGGCTGCGCGCCTGCCATAAAAAATTGCTTTGCGGATTTGAAACGCATAGTCATAGATTCAAAAAGCGGCGTTTCGGGATCCGGTAGAAAAAACGCGCAGGAATATTTTAAAAATGAACACCCGAATTTTAAAGCGTACAAGATTGCAGGTGGCCACAGACACATTCCTGAAATAGAACAAGAATTGTCTATTTTATCTGGGGAAAACGTAACAATAAGTTTTACTCCTCATATTATTCCGCTTGAAAGAGGAATGCTTTCGGCTATTTATCTTGATGTAAAGAAACAGGCACCCGTATCTTTAATAATTGATAAATATAGAGAGTTTTATAAAGGCAGAGAATTCATAAAAATTCTTGACGAAAATGTTATGCCTAGCGTAAGAGATGTTTTAGACACGAATTATTGCGAAATAAGCATGAAACTTGACAAAAGAACAAACAGGCTTATTATAATTTCAGTCATAGATAACTTGTTAAAAGGGGCGTCTGGACAGGCAGTGCAGAATATGAATCTTATGTTTGGTTTGCCTGAAACTACAGGATTACTATAACTAAGAATTAACAATGTTTCGCGAAGGTTTATAAGATTATAAAATATTAAAGAGAAGGAGGAGGTGGCAATGCTTCCTAAAGGTTTTAAAGTCGGCGGAATATGGAGCGGAATATCAAAAAAAGAAGGAAATAAAGACTTAGCTCTTTTTATTTCAGAATCGCCTGCGAATGCCGCGGGCGTATTCACAAAAAATATTGTAAAAGCGGCGCATATTTTAGTAGACGCTGAAAGACTGGAAAAAGGAGGCAAGTTTTCGGGGATTATAGCGAATGCAGGGTGCGCGAATGCGTGTACGGGTATTAAAGGTGAAGAAGACGCCAAAAATATGTGTTCAGCGGTGGAAAAATCTTTTGATTTAGCGCAAGGATCAGTTTTATGCGCTTCTACCGGCATTATAGGACAATATTTGAATATTTCCTCTGCAGAAGAGCTTGAAAAGAAGGTTGATATATTAAAAAAGAACATAGGCGCGTCTGTGAAAAATGAGGATGAAGCTGTCCTTGCTATAATGACTACGGATACTTTTATAAAGAAGGCAGGCAAAAAAGTTAGAGTTGGAAACGGCGAGATTAAAATATGGGGCTGCGTAAAAGGTGCAGGAATGATTCATCCGAATATGCAGAGATCACAGGAAAGGCTGCACGCTACGATGCTTTCGTTTATTTTAACCGATGCTGAAATTGAAAGCAAGACGCTTCAAAAAATGTTGGAAAGTTCAGTGGATAAATCTTTTAATTGTATTTCTGTGGATGGCGATACATCAACAAATGATACGGTGATAGTTTTAGCCAACGGACAAAGCGGTACTGGGAAATTGTCAAAATCAGATTTAGAAAATTTTGGAAAAAAATTTGACGAACTTACTTTGGAACTTGCACAGGCTATTGTTAAAGACGGTGAAGGCGCTACAAAATTTATTGAAATTGAGGTTAAAAATATTAAAACTAAAACTGACGCGAAGATAATAGCTTCAACGATAGCCACTTCTCCGCTTTTTAAGACGGCAATGTTCGGCTCTGACGCGAACTGGGGAAGGATTTTAGCAGCGGCGGGCAGAGCGGGAGTAGATTTTGACCTGAATAAAATTGACATATACATGGGTGGAATCCAAACCTTTAAAGATGGAGTGGGACTGAATTTTTCTGAAGAGGCAGCGAAAAAATCGCTGTCAGAGAAAGAAATTAAGATTGTTATAGATTTCAAAGTAGGTAAAGAAGGTAGCAAGTATTATACTTGTGACTTCTCCTATGATTATGTTAAAATAAGCGGCACTTATAGAAGCTGAATTGGAACAGCGCAGTAAGAGGACGGAAATACTTTAAGGTGCTTATCGCTTTTTGTTTGAATTTTCCGGGCGCTTGCTATTTTTTAAGTTTAGGGTAATCCTACCTTTTATTATTTAAGTAAATGTATGAGTTTGAGGATTTCGTCGGTAAATAAGACGGCGCATAAAAAAACAGCTGAGGTAATAAAAAACGGTGGTATAGCTATTGTTCCTACTGAAACAGTTTACGGTTTCGCGGTTGATGCTTTTAATATTAAGGCGCAGAAAGCGTTATATGAAATTAAGGATAGAGATGTCAGAAAGCCGCTTATTATGATGGCGTACGAGATTGAAACTGTAAAAGTATTTGTTGATATTTCCGAAAAGGCACTGCGGGTTGCCCGGAAATTTTGGCCGGGACAGCTTACTCTGATATTTCCTACGACAGAAATCGGGCAGATATTGTCTGGCGGCAGAAAAGATTTGGGAGTAAGAATTCCCAACAATAGATTTATGTTGAAATTATTGAAGGAGATAAACGTTCCTGTTTTTACGACTTCTGTAAATGTTTCAAACGAAAAAAGTGCTAAAAACATAAAAGAAGCTCTAAAATTTGACGGACTGGTTGATATAATAGTTGACGGAGGACAGTGCAAACTTTCTTTTGAATCTACGGTTATAGATATGGTAAAATTTCCATATATTGTTGTTCGTAAAGGCTGTTTGGATATTAATAAAATATTAAAATATTTATAAGCGTAAAGCGTAAAGAGGTGTAGATGAGGAATATAAAAAGAAGCGACAGTGAAATTTATGGAATGTTTGAGAAGGAACTTAAAAGACAAAGAGAAACTATAGAGCTTATTGCTTCTGAAAATATAGCTTCGCAGGCGGTTATGGAAGCGCAAGGATCATGTCTTACGAATAAGTATGCCGAAGGGTATCCGGGCAAAAGATATTATGGGGGATGCGAGATTGTAGACATAGCGGAAACTATAGCGATAGAAAGGGCGAAAAAGCTTTTTAATTCAAAATTTGTAAATGTGCAGCCGCATTCCGGTGCGCAGGCGAATTTTGCCGTGCAGCTTGCACTTTTAAAACCGGGCGATACTATTATGGGCCTTAGTTTGCCGCATGGGGGTCATTTAACACACGGAAGCCCTTTTAATGTTTCTGGTAAATGGTTTAATATTATTTCTTATGGCGTGGAAGAAAAAACGTGCTGTATAGATTATAATGAAATGGAAAAGCTTGCTTTAGAATACAAGCCAAAGCTTATAATTAGCGGCGGCAGTGCGTATTCAAGAATTTGGGATTGGAAAAGAATAAGCGAGATCGCGAAAAAAGTCGGTGCCTATCACATGGCGGACATAGCTCATTATGCCGGCTTAATAGTCGCGGGACTTTATCCATCATCCGTAGATTACGCTGATATTACTACCACTACGACTCATAAAACTCTCCGAGGTCCCAGAGGTGGTTTAATTCTTACTAACAGTGAAGAGCTTGCGAAGAAAATTAATTCGGCAGTTTTCCCAGGTGAGCAGGGAGGGCCTTTAATGCACGTTATAGCCGCGAAAGCTGTAGCGTTTGGCGAAGCGCTTAAACCTGAATTTAAAGAATATCAAAAGCAAGTCTTAATCAATGCGAAAAAACTTGCCGAAACTTTGGAAAAAGAGAGTTTAAAGATTATTTCTGGTGGTACAGATTCTCACGTGTTTTTAGTTGATTTGCGACCTTTAAATGTTAAGGGTAATGATGCTCAAATCGTTTTGGAAAAAGCGGGGATAACTTTAAATAAAAACGGAATACCTTATGATACTGAAAAACCGACGGTTACCTCAGGAATAAGAATTGGTTCTCCTGCTGTTACTACAAGGGGTATGAAAGAGCCTGAAATGGTGGAAATAGCGGAGGCGATAGTTAGAGTTCTTAAAAATATGGACAATGAAAAGGTAATTTCTGAAGTCAGACTGGATATGTTAAAATTATGCCGTAAGTTTCCTATATATAAAGATCTACGGTATTGATGTATAATCGTAAAAATTATTAGGATGGCTGTAAGTTATGATATCCATTGTTCGTCCTGTTTAAATCTCTTTCTAATAAAATCTCAATAAGTTTTTTGGGGATGTGGTGTAGCCCGGTTTAACACATTGCCCTGTCAAGGCAAAGATCGCGGGTTCAAATCCCGTCGTCCCCGTTATAATCCTCGTCTTCTTAGTTCAAAGATGTTTTTTCTTTCCTAATGGAAGCCTTTCGTAGGACGAAAAACATATCTTTAAAGATGCGATTAAATAAAGGAAAATATATATTCGTGAACTTCAATCTTTGGGGCTGGAGTAAGCGTATAAGTTAAAGGAAATAAAGAGGATATATGAGATTTTCGTCTTATGTAAATACGGCTTTATTGGCCGCGGAGAAAGGAGCTTCAGTGCTTCTCAAATATTATAACAGCGCTACGCTTAACGTTGAATATAAAGGAGAGATTGATCCTGTCACTCAGGCCGATAGAAATTCGCAGAAAGAGATAATAAATACGATAAAAAATGTTTTTCCGCAACACGGTATTTTAGCGGAAGAAGATGAGATGAATGAGATGGGAAAGGAGTACTGCTGGATTATAGATCCACTTGACGGCACGGTGAATTTTGTGCACGGCCTGCCAATGTTCTGTGTTTCAATAGGATTAAAATTTAAAGATGAAATTATTTCCGGCGTAATTTATTCTCCTATTATGAAAGAAGTTTTTGTGGCTGAAAAGAATAAAGGCGCGTGGCTTAACGGGGAAAGAATTAGAGTTTCAAAAACTAAAAATGCAATCCGCGCTTTAGCCGTCACAGGCTTTCCTTACTATTTAAAAGAAAACAGTGCTAGAGTAACAAGAAACTTTGAAAATATAATATTTGAAGTTCAAGGCGTAAGGAGACTGGGATCCGCTGCTTTGGATATGGCTTATTTAGCCTGCGGGCGTTTTGATTTCTTTTGGGAAGAAGGTTTAAAGCCGTGGGATATTGCCGCAGGAACTTTAATAGTCAAAGAAGCGGGTGGTAAAATATCGGATTATTCAGGTTTAGACAGTTCTGTGTTTAAAGATACGATGCTTGCAGCAAATGGTGCTGAGATGCATAAAACTATACTGCAGATTATTAATGAAAAAAAATAAGAAAGACGATAAGGAATATGCGGTAAAAATAATAGAAATTTTAAAGAAAAATTACGGGAACGCAAAATGCGCTCTCAATTTTTCTAATCCTTTTGAGCTTCTTGTGGCGACAATTTTGTCGGCGCAATGTACAGACAAAAGAGTCAATGAGGTTACAAAAACTCTTTTTAACAAATATAAAAATGTAGAAGATTACGTGGACGCCGATGTTTTGGAACTTGAGGATTGTATAAGATCTGCCGGATTTTATAGAAACAAAGCGAAAAATATTGTTAAGTCCGCGCAGGTGATAGTAAATAAGTATGACGGAAATGTTCCGCAGACTATGGAAAAACTGCTTGAACTTCCCGGCGTTGCAAGAAAAACAGCGAACGTTGTTTTAAGTGCCGCTTTTGGAAAAGCTGAAGGAATTGCCGTTGATACGCACGTTATAAGAATTGCAAATCTACTGAAACTTACAAATTACGATGACCCTGTTAAAATTGAAAAAGATTTGATTAAGATAGTACCTGAGAGATATTGGCTAGATTTCTCTTTTTTGATACAGGCTTTGGGGAGAAAAGTTTGTAAAGCTAGAAATCCCGATCATTCAGTTTGTCCTTTAGGCGAAGTTTGTCCGTCTTCGCGTAAATAATGCGCTTGGATTTGCGATAATTTAAGATGTTTGGTACAAAGGCATAATGTTTGAGTTTTACTATAATATTTTATAATATCATTCTATGATTACGAAGACTCTCATAAATCTTGCGCTGGAAGAAGACAGCGTCTTTAATGATATTACTACCAGAGAATTTGTAGATGAAGACAAGGTCGCCGGGGCGGTATTGATAGCGAATAAGTCAGGAATTCTTTGCGGTGTTGGCGTTTTCATAAAAGTATTTAAGACCATAGACGAAAGATGTAGGGTATCGTTGAAAAAGCGGGATTGTTCGCATATAAAACAAGGTGATAAGATTTTAGAAATTACAGGTCCCGCGCGCGCGATTTTATCGGGTGAAAGGACAGCTCTTAATTTTTTGCAGTATATGTCAGGAATCGCTACTTTGACTAATAAATTTGTAACCTCTCTAAACAATGGCAAAGCAAAAATATACGATACGAGAAAAACTATACCGGGATATAGAAAACTTGCGAAATATGCAGTAAGATGCGGAGGAGGAACTAACCACAGAATAGGGCTTGCCGATATGGTTCTTATAAAAGACAATCATTTAAAACTTACTAAAGATTTATCTACTAAGGTAAGTGAATTCAGAGAAAAATATAAAAATGTTCCTATTGAAGTTGAGTGTGAAAATATAAAACAAATCAATCAGGCTTTAGACGCGAAGGCTGATATTATAATGCTTGACAATACGAATTTTGAAGATACAAAGAAAATGATTACCCTAATAAGGAAACATTCTACAGAGAGATATAAGCCCGAGATAGAAATTTCCGGAGGAATAAATGCTGAAACGGCGGCGGAATTTGCGAAAGTTGACGTAAACAGGATTTCTATAGGAATGATTACTCATTCTTCTCCTGTTTTAGACCTGAGCCTTGAAATTACGGTAACATAAAGCGTTTGAAAAGCAGCGGCACGTGCATGTCAAACAGAACAGATTTGCAGACTTGAAATTACGGTAACATAAAGCGTTTGAAAAGCAGAGTGGTAATCTTTATTATTTTAAAGGTAGAATAGACGTATTCAGATAAAAATTAAATGTGGAATTTTCTTCTATCGGTTGTGTTCTTATAAGAAGCAATGAATTTTTTAACGAATATAAAGCAAAGACGAATTTTGGAAGGCAACTTGACGTATCTAAAAGGGTAATATATTACAAGAAAGTAAAGTCAACGCAGACCATCGTTAAAAATCTTGCAGAGAAAGGCTTCGGCGAGGGACTTGTTGTTATCGCGCGAAAGCAGACAGGAGCTTACGGACGTATTAAAAAAAAATGGAGTTCTAACGCGGGTGGTTTGTGGTTTTCAATGCTTTTAAAACCTCTGATACATTCTGACGAAGTTTCAAAACTGACGCTGGTGTTCAGTATTGCGCTGAAAAGAGTTTTTGAAAAAGAATATAAAATTGACTCTGAAATAAAATGGCCTAATGATGTTCTTGTGTTGGGAAAGAAAATTGCAGGAATAATAATAGAAATGTCTTTGAAACATAATGCGATAAACTGGCTTGTAGCAGGAGTAGGCGTAAATATTAATAATAGTTTACCTAAATATCTGGAAGATACGTCAATTTCATTAAAAAATGTTTTAAAGAGAAAAATAAAGAGATCTGAATTTATTTGCGCATTTTTAAAAGAATTTGAAAATTTATATTTTGATTTCAAAATAAATGGATTTAAGAATTTTCTGGAAGAATATAACAATAAACTCGCCTATAGAAATGAAAATATAACTGTTGATGACGGGTATAATATTATAACGGGCAGGAATCTTGGCGCGGACGAAAAAGGAAGACTTGTTGTAAAAACTAAAAATACGCTTGAAAAAATAGCGTCCGGAACTGTAAGATTAGCGAAAGATGAAGTTAAGACGGCGTAACTTTTTATGTTATTTTTGATTTTACCGATGTTTTAGAAGCTTAAGAAACTTAGCAAGGAGACTCAAAATGGAATTATTTAAAATGGCTAAGGAAGCTATGGCTATGAGAAGTAAGATGAATGAAATAGATAAAAAATTAAGAGCTCAGGTTATAGAGGTGGAGTACAAAGGCATAAAAATACGAGTAAACGCTAAGACTGAGTTTTTAGATTTAAATCTTCCCGAAGAGGTGCTTAAACAGGATAAAGAAAAGGCGGAAAAGTTTATATTATCAGCTTTTACGGAGGCGACTAAAAAAGCGCAAAATATTATGAACGAAGAGGTTAAGAAGCTTACACACGGAATGAAAATTCCCGGATTATAAACTGTCTTTTTATTTTTGTAATAGCATCATTGATGTCTAGAATATCTAGTTTTTATCAGTGAAAAGCAGTTGCATAAATCCAACATTATTGTCAATGTTTTATTTAAATATTCCTCCTGTGTTTTTGCACCAAAACAGCATATCTAAATGAGACATTGGAATTCCTATATTTTTTGAAAAATGCTGCATTTGTTTTTCCGTTTCCAAATACGTTTTTACGTTAAGCGTTAACGGCGTTTCTTTTATTGCTCTGTAAATTTTAAGGTTTTTTAATATATGTCTGTCTAATATAGCCAAATCTTTTCCTATGCCTATATTTCTTAAAAAGTGTCCTGCCTCTTTATAGCCCATTCCTTTAACATTTTCTGCAAGCCATTTTCTCAGCTCGCATATGTCTTTAAAAAGTTTTAACCTTTCCTTTATGTTTATTTTGCCGTCGGTAATAAACGTTTTTCTTGCTTCAACTAAATATTTTGCTTTATTTTTTCTAAATCTGACTTTTTTTATTAATTCCGCTATATTTTCTTCTTTTGAGTTAAATATCATATCTTTCTCAGCAAGTTTGCTTACCGCCTCCCAGCACGAAACGGCTTTGCTTTGCGGAGTAAAAAGACAAAATACGAGTTCTGCGAATATTTCCTCTTCGGTTCCTGTTTCCCATACTTTGTTGAAGTGTTTTTCTCTGTTTGAAATAAGATGCAAAACTTTTTTCCAAAGATTTTTTAATCCTGCTATTGTATTAGAGTTGTCAGTTGGAGTCTCTAAAAAGTCAATTTGTATTAGATTGTTTTCCATATATCTATTGTATAATAATTATGTAAAGTATTTAAATAGCTTGCGTGAATTTGCGAAGTGCCGGTTAATTTTAAGTCAATGTTAATGTGAATTGAAATTTGATATAATAATAAAATTATGGATGATATGCTAACTTTTGAAGAGATAAAAAATAATGCTGAAATACAGATGTATTTTAGATATATGGGGAAGTATTTTGAAAGTACGAATGAGGCTTTTAATCTTATAAAGCGCAAAAGTTATGACGAAAATCACGCTTTGCAAGCTGCTGAGGTGGCAGAGCGTGTTTTAAAGTATTTAGGTTATAAGAAGAGGGAGCAGGAGCTTTCTAAAATTGCGGCTTATATACACGATATCGGCAACATAATTTCAAAGAACGGACACGATCAAAGCAGTGCTATAATGTTTTTAAATATTATCGGGGACGATAGATACGACGAAGATGTTTTCACTATAGCGAGCGCTGTTGGCTGTCACGAGGATAAAACCGCCGAGCCTGCGACGCCGATTGCAGCCGCTGTCGTCATAGGAGATAAAACGGATGTAAGTCACGAAAGAATAGGAAGAGAAGATTTATACGATTTGGATAAACATTCTTTAGTCGTTGCCGCTTGCCAGAAAGTCAATGTTATTGTCAATAAAGAGAAAATGAGCATTGAACTGAAGATAAAAATTGACAGTACGATTTGCTCAGTTATGAACTATTTTGAAATATTTATGTCAAGGATAAATTATTGCAGAAGAGCAAGCAACGTTTTAAAGTGTAATTTTGAATTGTATATTAATGACGATAAGTTTTTATAAAGTAGAACGATAGAACGATAAAAGCAAATAATAAGAAAAGTGCTGCGGTGAATAATGGAATGTGGTCCTTATGAGCTTATAAAAGAATCATCTGAGTGTAAGGCAAGACGCGGAAAGATTTACACTGCTAGAGGCATTATTGACACGCCTGTTTTTATGCCTGTAGGAACTCAAGGGACGCTTAAAGGCGTCGCTAATGAACTTTTGTCCGATTCCGACGTCCAGATTATACTTGCCAACTCTTATCATTTATATCTTCGTCCTGGAACCGAGGTAATAAAAGAAGCGGGTGGGATACAGAGATTCAACTCGTGGAATAAACCCATGCTTACGGATTCCGGTGGATTTCAAGCCTTTAGTTTGAAAGGTATTAGGAAAATTAGCGAGAACGGAGTTGAATTTCAATCTCATATAGACGGTTCTAAACATTTTTTTTCGCCGGAAAAGTCTATACGTGTTCAGAGAGATATAGGGGCGGATATTATAATGTGTTTGGATGAATGCGTTTCTTATCCTAGCGATTATGAATATGCGAAAAATTCTATGGAATTAGGTCTTAGATGGGCTGGAAAATGTAAAGAAGAATTCTGGCGGGATAATAATTTTTCTAAAACTCGGCAGTCTTTATTTGGTATTATACAGGGTTCAGTGTATAGTGATTTAAGACTGAAAAGCACGTATGAAATATTAAATATAGGTTTCGGCGGGTATGCGATAGGTGGGCTTTCTGTAGGAGAGCCAAAAGAAGAAATGCACTCGGTTTTGGAAAATATTTTGCCTGTAATTCCCAGCGGTAAGGCTAGGTATCTTATGGGTGTAGGGATGCCTGAAGATTTGTGGGAATGTGTTGAGCGTGGAATAGATATGTTTGACTGCGTTATTCCTACGCGTAACGGGCGCAACGGACAGGTTTTTACAAGTTTCGGGAAAATTAATATAAGAAATTTGGAATTTAAAAAAGATTTCAGTCCGTTAGATATTAATTGTCGCTGTCCTACGTGTAAGGGATATTCAAAAGCGTATTTGAATCATTTGGTTAGATCTAAAGAGAGTTTATATCTAAGTCTTTTGTCTTTACATAATGTCTATTTTATGGTAAACTTAATGACGACAATAAGAAAATCGGTGGAAACTGATACGTTTTTTAAATCTAAAAAAGAATTTTTTGAAAAATATTATTCAAGAAACCAAAATTGAGGCTAAAATGAAAAAGCTTGTTAATTTGTGTATGGTTTTGACTGCAGTTCTTGCGATGCCGTCCTTAGCGTTTGCTGTGGAGTGGTACCCTAAAGGCGTGTCTTCTTTTAGCGGGTTGATGCCTATTATACTTATATTTGTATTTTTTTATTTTTTTTTGCTGAGACCGCAGCAAAAAAAAGCCAAAGAGCATCGTAATTTGTTGAATTCTTTAAAAAAAGATGACAGAATTATTACCGCGGGTGGTTTGTACGCCACCGTAAGCGCCATAAAAGGAAACATTATTGAGGCGAGAATTTCAGAAGATGTTTGTGTTCAAATAGTGAAACAGTCAATATCTGCGGTTATAACAAAAAAAGAGGAAGAAATATTGAAAATGCCGGAAGTAGTTAAGAAATGAATCGGTAACAGCAATTTAATAGGATTTGCGGCAAGAGGATATGTTTAAAATAACGGGTATAGGTAATAGAAATAAATCTTCAAACATAAATATAAGACTTAAAGATATAGAAAAAAATCCGATAGTTGTTACGTTTATTAAATGTGCTAATGAGTATTTGGGAAGGATTGGTTACACTGAGCACGGTTTCAGGCATGTAAGTTTAGTTGCTTCTAGAGCAAAAAATGTTTTGGTGTATCTTGAGCATTCGGAAAGATTTCAAAATCTTGCAGAAATCGCGGGTTATATGCACGATATAGGAAATATTGTAAACAGACAAGGACACGGGCAGTCAGCGGCGCTTATAGCAATGGGATTACTGAAGGACATGGGCATGGAGTATGAAGATATAGCGTTTATAATTTCAGCGATAGGCAATCATGACGAAGAAGATGGAGATTTTGGAAATCCCGTAGCGGCCGCCTTAGTATTAGCTGATAAATCGGATGTTCATAAAACCAGAGTAAGAAATCTGGACATTTCAAAATGCGATAATATTCACGACAGGGTAAACTCTGCCGTTGAAAGATCTTCTTTAAGAGTCAGTAAAGATAAAAGAATTATATCGCTTAGGATTAACATTAATACTCATATATCAAACGTCGCGGAATATTTTGAAATTTTTATGTCAAGAATGCTTATGTGTAAAAGAGCCGCGAGCATTTTGAATTGTAAATTTGAATTATTGATAAATGATAAAAAATTAGTGTAAATGACTAAAATTAACTGGAAGTTACTTATCACGGTAGCATTATTAGCTTTTTCTATCTTGGCGTTATGGCCGTCATTTAGGTGGGTGACGATGTCCAACAAGGAAAGAGAGCAACTGGAAAAAGAAAAAGATCCTATTTTGAGTAGAATTTTAAAATTAGGTTTAGACTTGAAAGGCGGAACGCATCTTCTTTTAGAAGTAGATTCGTCTAAACTGAACAATATAAACGAGAATATAAAAATTAAAGATGCCGTTGATAAAGCTATAGAAGTTATTAGAAACAGAATAGACCAATTCGGTGTAGCGGAACCTATGATTGCAAAGCAGGGAGATAAGTGGATAGTGATACAGCTGCCGGGTATTAAAGATCCGAAAGCCGCAAAAGATTTAATAGGAAAAACTGCTTTGCTTGAATTTAGAATATTAAATACAAGCGAAGAAGCGAATCGCGTCATTGAACTTATTTCTGCCAAAGGAATTACGTCCAATCAATTCAGAGAAAATTCAGCAGCGTATCCAGATATAAAAGCCGTTATGCCGAAAGACACTTCGGTTTTTGAAGGTAAGGAGGGCGGATGTTACGTTTTAAACAAAACTCTTTTGACAGGAGCTGCTCTTAAAAATGCCAAAGTTGAGTTTAACGAATTAGGACGAGCGATAGTTTCCATAGAATTCACTAGAGAAGGCGGAAGGATATTTGAACAAATAACTGCAAATAATAAAGATAGGAATCTGGCTATAGTTCTTGATGGTATTATACAATGTTATCCTGTAATACGTTCAACAATTCCCAACGGGAAAGCGACTATTGAAGGTAACTTTAGTTCTGAAGAAGCAAGACTTCTTGCAACTGCGTTGAAAGCGGGCGCTCTGCCGGTCCCTGTTAAAATAATAGAAGAAAGAACGATCGGGCCGTCCCTGGGCTATGACTCTATAAGAAAAGGTTTCATGTCGTCTATTATTGGCATTGCAGCGGTTTTTCTTTTTATGCTTATATATTACCGTTATTCTGGACTGATTGCAGATATAGCGCTCGCTTTAAACTTGATAATACTTATGGCTGCAATGGCTTATTTCCAGTTTACTCTTACGCTTCCGGGAGTGGCGGGCATAGCTCTTACGCTTGCTATGGCCGTTGACTCAAATGTGCTTATATTAGAGAGAATAAGAGAAGAACTTGCCGGCGGAAAAACAACCGCGCCAGCGGTGGACGCCGGTTACCAAAAAGTTTTCTGGACTATTTTTGACGCGAATCTGACGACTCTTATAGCCGCAGGGTTTTTGTTTCAATTTGGCACAGGACCTATAAAAGGTTTTGCAGTTACTCTTTCAATAGGTCTTATCATAAGCATGTTTACCTCTATAATGGTGACAAAACTTATATATGAATTTTTGTTTAAAGAAAATCTTTTATTGAAAATGAAGATATAAACGGAGAATAAATGCGGTTTTTTACGTCTTTAGATATAGATTTTATTGGAAGTCGCTATAAATTTTTTATAGTTTCGGGGTTATTATTGTTAATGACGACGTTCGCTTTAATTTATAGAGGTGGACCGAGTTATGCTATTGATTTTACGGGTGGCATTTTTATGCAGATTTCTTTTCAGGATAAAGTTGCATTGCAAGATGTTCGTAAGACTATGGAGGAAAGTGGAATAAGTTCTTTTGAACTTCAAAGCTCCGGTAATACTGATAATATTGTTATGCTGAGGGCGAAGAAAAATCGCGAGTCTCTAGAGGAATTTGAAAATTTAGTTAAAAATTCAATAAGCTCAAGATTTCCGGGTAATGTAATAAAAGTTGAAAAAGTAGAATATGTAGGCCCCAGTGTAGGCAAGCACCTTGCAAGACAAGCTATTTACGCATTTTTATTTGCGCTTTTGGGCATGATTGTTTACGTTGCTTTTAGATTTAAGTCTAGTTTATGGGGCGTGGCTTCCGTTATAGGAATTTTGCACGATGTTATCATATCTTTCGGTTTTTTAGTTCTTGTAAATAAAGAAACTAATATAACAATTGTAGCTGCTCTCCTTACATTGGCGGGTTACTCGATCAACGATACTATAGTCTTGTTTGACAGGATAAAGGAAAATATGAGATTTGTCGTTAAAGAAGATTTTTCAGCTATAATCAATAAAAGCATAAATGAAGTTCTTGTGAGAACCGTTGTTACTTCTTTTACGGTTTTTGTTATTGCGTGTTCGCTGTTTTTCTTCGGTGGTGAAGTTATACATAATTTTGCATATGTTATGATTATCGGCACGGTGCTTGGAGTGTTTTCCTCAGTATTTGTTTGCGCTCCGCTTGTTTATGAATGGGAAATAAGAAGAAGCAAACGTTTGAAAAAAGCTGTCAGTAGGTAAGTTTTTGTTGGGAATAATGCGGAAAGTTAAGAACTTTAGGGTAAATTTGCGTGCGAAGGAAATATCGCGTTTGCTGAAAGGATTTATAAATACCGCTGAACTGGCTGAAGAAATTGAAAAATCAATCCCAGAGTATTGTTATTTTTATTGTAAATTTATAGTTCCGTCTCTAGTCTACGAAACTTTTTCAAAAGATGTGTTTCTGTTTGATTGTAGTGAAGATGTGCCGCCGAAATGGATTGCTAAGAGTGTTTTTTTTGTTACATTAGGAAACAATTTATACGAGGAATACGAGAAAAATAAAGAAGCTTTCGGTGAATATACGGAGAAGATTGTCTCTGCTATAGCCACTGGTGCTTTAGAAGAGTCAAAAAAATTTGCGCGGAAACTTATTTTGAATGAGGCACGGGAAGAGAATTGCGAACTTTCGGAAAATCTCAGTATTTCAAAAGATTTATGTGAAAGTGCCGCAAATAATATTCCTATTAATAAAATAGGCATGAGTGTAGAATCAGGAAAACTTAATCCCTGCTACTCATCGTGCGGATTATTTTATTGGGTGCCGCTGAAAAAGACAAGAAAATAATTAGCGGTAGAAAGGAATGGCGTTTCCCGGATTGCAATGGAGTGTTAGATATTGCCTCTGAGATATTATATAACCGGAATTAGAAATGTAAAATGAATTAAAAAATTTAGAAAGGGGAGTTGAAAGATGGCTAAAAAGTTAGCTTATGTTTCAGAACTTCAAATTGAAAGGGGGAAATTTAAGCCAGTTCTTCCAGATATATTAAAGAAAGGCGCTTCTTTTGTGAAGCCTGTTAAGGGAAAAGCTACGCAGTCTGTTGCAGATCAAGCTGAGTTAAAAGAAATTTTCGGAAATACGTACGGTCTACCAGAGATTACATTTAGAAAAGGCTCAAATGAAATTGTCACGGGAAAAACTATAAAAGTCGGTGTAGTTCTTTCCGGAGGACAGGCTCCGGGAGGACATAATGTCATAGCGGGGCTTTTTGATGGATTGAAAGAGGCGAATGAGAGGAACGTTTTAATAGGTTATTTAGGCGGTCCGTCCGGAATTTTGGAGAACAAATATAAAACGATTTCCGAGAAAATGCTACGTAATTACAGAAATACCGGCGGTTTTGATTTTATACAGTCCGGAAGGACAAAAATTGAAACACCCGAGCAGTTTAGTCTGACGAAAAAAAATCTTTCGGATTGTAAGGTAGACGCTTTGGTAATTGTCGGTGGAGACGATTCAAACACAAACGCCGCGATGATATCTGAATATATGAAAAAAGAAAATTTAGATAAATGTGTTGTAGGGGTTCCTAAAACTATTGACGGCGATTTGAAGAATAAATACATTGAAGCTTCATTCGGTTTTGACACAGCTACAAAAATTTATTCAGAGCTTGTTGGAAATATCTGCAGAGACGTAAATTCAGCGCGGAAATACTGGCATTTTGTGCGTCTTATGGGCAGGAGTGCTTCTCATATTGCGTTAGAAGTCGGCTTTAAAACTCAGCCTAACATCGTTTTGCTTGGCGAAGAAATTCTGGCGAATAAGATGACGCTTGATGAAGTTGTTGAAAATCTTGTCGGCGTTATAGTTAAACGGTCTGAGGCTGGTAAAAATTTCGGAGTTGTTTTAGTGCCGGAAGGACTTATAGAATTTGTAGATGAAATGAAAGAACTAATATCTAATCTCAATGACGTTTTAGTTGAGAATGCGGACGCTATAGCGGAATTTCCTTCTGTGGAAGATAAAAAGGAATTTATTTTCGGCAAGCTTCCTGAAAAATGTTCTAATTTAATGAGATCGCTCCCTTCGGGGATTGCTTCTCAGCTTATGCTAGACAGGGATCCTCACGGCAATGTCCATGTATCGCTGATTGAGACGGAAAAGCTTTTAGTTGAAATGGTACAAAAAAAACTTTCAGAGCTTAAGAAATTAAATAAATACGAAGGAAAATTCTCGCCGATTACTCATTTCTTTGGGTACGAAGGACGCTGTGGTATACCTTCAAATTTTGACGCAAATTACACTTACGCGTTAGGATATAATGCGGCTGTTCTTGTACTTAATAGACTTACAGGTTATTTGTCGTCTGTTAGGAATCTTGTGAAACCTCCGAATCAATGGGAATGCGGCGGAATTCCTCTTACAATGATGATGAATATTGAAAGGAGGCACGGGAAGGAAAAACCTGTTATACAAAAAGCTTTAGTTGATTTAAACGGAAAACCATTTAAGGAGTTTGTGAAAAACAGGGATAAATGGGCTATTGAGGAGAATTATGTTTTCCCAGGTCCTGTACAGTATTTCGGCCCTTCAGATATCACGAATATGACGACTCTAACTCTTCAGTACGAACACTCTAAAACTAAAAGTTAAATTAAGCAGCTCCTTATGGGTGGTTCTTTGAAATGAGGTTTAATATTGTCGTTAAATTTGTAAGTTGACAAGGTGTTCAGTATAACGACTTAACTCAAATCGCCTTAATCGTTATTAGCTTCTTGATAAAAAAGTATACGGAAAAGGATTATAACAAGTACCTAAAAAAACCTAATACAACTACTAATATAGGAAATATAAAAATGTCTGTTGAGTAGAGGCAAAAGCGAGCATAGAGAATATGTTAAACAAATAATCTGGGTAGAAAAATAGAAATAAAAAGAAAAACAGCAATAATGTTTCCACACATATAAAAAGAACAAATGATTTAAAAGAGCGTGAAGAATAACTAACAAAAAAACTAAAAAAATTGGAGCAAGAAAAAGAAAAGTG
>JAISUD010000030.1 GCA_031272265.1 Endomicrobium sp.
GTTAGTCTCAGGTAGTCCCTCGTAACAATTCTGTGCCGGCAGTAGGAAGTACCACTTTAATATCGCTTGTAGCTCCACGTTGCCTTTATATTTCGGGTCGTCGCGATATATGTAGAGAAATTGCATTCTTATTCTTGATATTCTGGTAATTTTGGTGCTTTTAAGAATGTCATATTTCTTATTGGTGAGTCTTCTAAATATTCATCTATTAATTCATCTGTTGTTTTATTTTCATTTTTTGCCATTTGTTTTATTACTTGCATTACCGCACATAACTCTATATCATCTATTGCAAATCCATACTGCTGATTGGTTTTTTGGTTTAGATTACTTTATTTTTGTATGCTTTAAAGTGAGTTTCAGTTCTTAACGTTTACTTAATTAACTTCTTTTTTTATTGTTCCCTCTGAAAATAATTCCACCTTCTTTCTGATAGTTTTACCTTTTTTTGTTATATCTAATGTCTAATGTTGTGTTGCGGTTTTTCTCTAATCCTTGTCAATTGTCTGCTAACTGAAATGTAAAATTAATGCTATCGTGGTTTTTTTTCATCTCCCATTCTCTTCTTTTTTTGATTAATTGTTAACAGTTTACAAAATCTCAGGAAGAAAAGCCATGATTTCCTCTGCTCCTCTCTACATTCATCTTCTATTGTTGCCGATTTAATTACTGTTATTTTTCCTGTATTTACGTTTTTAGTCCATAGGTGTTTTGCTATTCTACTTTTGTTGGGCATTATGATGTTGTAAGCTGTGTTTAATATTTATGGCGTTGAGCGATATTTTGTGTTAGCATTATTTCTTTGTGGTCTGGATAATCATTTTTGAAGTCCAGTATATTATTTATTATATCAACGCCTCTCCATTTATAACAACAAATTTTTCTTAAAGCGCTTCGTCCCTTCCAAATTAAATATGCTCGTTTTAGTCTAAAAGCATAACCGCGCTGATAAGATATATATCGTCGACGCTAGCGCCTCTGCTTAAATCGCTTACAGGAAGCGCAAGGCCTTGAATTACAGGTCCGATAGCGCGAAAGCCTCCGTATCTCTCCGCGATCTTACAGCCTATGTTTCCCGCATTCAACTCTGGGAAAATAAAAATATTCGCATTGCCGGCAACTAAAGAATCCGGGGCTTTTCTTTTTCCGACGCTAGGCACAACAGCAGCGTCAAATTGAAGCTCTCCGTCAACATTTACATCACTGTTCCCCGCAAAATAAGCTTTGGCAAGTGCCGTTGCTTCCGTAACCTTTGACAGAATTTTGCTACCCGCACTTCCCTTTGTTGAAAATGAAAGCATCGCAACATTCGCCTGTCTGTCGGGAAAAAGTCTTTTAAAGCTTCCAACCGTTGCAACAGCAATATCTCTTAAACCAACAGCCTGCGGATCTGGATTTACCGCACAATCTGCAAACAGCACGGGATCTTTTACAAGATTGTGGCCTTCCGGAGGTATCATAAGAAAATACGACGAAATCATTTTTACATTTCCGGCTGTTCCTATTACATGGAGACCTGCTCTTAAAACATCTGCCGTGTCATAAACAGCGCCCCCGACGCAGGCTTTACACTTCCCGCTTTTTAAGTACATCATTGAAAAATATAAAGGTTTATTTAAAAGTTCTAACGCTTCTTGCTCAGCCATACCTTTTCGCACCCTAGCGCTGACAAACTCTTCAATCTTCTTTTCGTCAAGAAGATTTCTATCTGTCTTAATTATTTCAATGCCGCTCAAATCTATGCCGGCCTCGGCAGCGGTCTTCTCAGTTTTTTTTACATCGTCAACAGGCAAAATAATTGACGCTATCCCATCTTTTGTAAGTCTCTGCGCGGCTTTTAAAACTCTTATATCAAAACCTTCGGGCATAACTACCCTGCCTTTCACTTTCCTCGCTAACTCTAAAATGCGTTGATTTATATTCACAAATATATCTCCTTAAAAATAGATTAAGTTTTCTCTAAATTACCGCTTCATTTTTTAATCTTGCCTTGGTTTGCCACCGCTTCCATTGCTTTTTTGACAGCGTCAGGATCGCCAAGATAGTAATTTCTGACAGGTTTTAAATTTCCGTCAAGCTCGTAAACAAGCGGCATCGCGGTAGGTATGTTTAAATTTACTATGTCTATATCACTTATGTTATCTAGGTATTTTACCAGTGCTCTTAAACTGTTACCATGCGCTACTATAATAACTTTCCTGCCCGATTTTATTTGCGGAGAAATCTCTTTTTCCCAGTAGGGCACAACTCTCAATACAGTGTCCTTTAAACATTCCGTTAAAGGAATTTCGTTTCTTAAAACATTTGAATATCTAATGTCTTTTCCCGGATATCTCTCATCGTTTTCATTTAAAGGCATTGGAGGAGTATCATAGCTTCTTCTCCAAATTTTCACCTGCTCTTCACCGTACTTCGCGGCAGTTTCAGTCTTGTTTAATCCTTGTAAGGCACCGTAATGCCTCTCGTTCAACCTCCAGCTCTTAACTACAGGGATCCAAACTAAATCCATCGTATCAATTATATTCCAAAGAGTTCTAATCGCTCTTTTAAGAACCGATGTATAGGCTAAATCAAAAGCAAAACCTTCCTTTTTCAGTTGCTGTCCCGCTTTTAAAGTTTCTTCATTACCTTTTTCAGATAAATCAACATCCGACCAGCCCGTAAACCTGTTCTCTTTGTTCCAAACACTTTCACCGTGTCTTACCAAAACAACTTTATACATTGTCTTTACTCCTAAGTTTTATTTATAATCACATTGAAAATAAATTTTCTTTAATTCACACGACCTGCTGCAGCGCCTCCTTAAAAACACCAAATCAAACCGCCCGGAAACATGCTTGTAAAACCTGAACTAGTTCTTTTGTTTCTGTCCGACTGCCAAACTGGTCGTCAAAAATGTAAAAAAACCATCTTTTCAAATATCCACGAACAATTCTCTTCCACCCATCGGCTTTATAATTATAATATTTTTAAAACTAATTTTTAAATTTGAAAAAAGCAAGCGTCAAGAATATAATCGGAAAATCCTTAGGTTAAAGACAAATAAAATTCGCCTAACACTCATCTTAATTTTTATTTAAAACATATATGTTTTAAATATCTAGAATAAAAATTATACTTGCTATAATATATATAATATGATAATAATAATATAATAATAATATAATAATATCTATATGAATAAAAACATTAATTTCATATTAAATAAAGCCGCACGGTGCCACAACTTAGACGAAGAAGAAATTTTATGTATTCTTGAAGAAACAGAAAACTTAAAGAGACTTTTCTCTATAGCAGACAAAGTACGCAAAAAATATTTAGGTGACGAAGTGCATCTGCGAGCGCTTATAGAATTTTCCAATTACTGCAAACAAAATTGTCTTTACTGTGGTTTAAGACGAGACAACCGGTGTTTAACGCGTTATCGCATAGAACCTCAGGAAATCATAGAATGGACTAAAAAAGCTAAAGACTGGGGCTATAAAACAATCGTTTTGCAGTCAGGTGAAGATCCTTATTACAACACCGACAAAATGACAAAAATCATTTCAAACATTAAAAGCTTAGACGTCGCTCTTACATTGAGTGTCGGTGAAAAAACTTTTGAAGAATACAAAGCCTATCGTGACGCCGGCGCAGATAGGTATCTGCTCAGAATAGAAACTACAAACGAAACTCTTTACAATAGGCTTGATCCCGAGATGAGTTTGAAAAACAGAATGCAGTGCATAGAAAACATAAAAAAATTGGGGTACGAAGTCGGTTCAGGAATAATAGTGGGACTGCCCGGACAAACGTTAGAAAGCATTGCAAAAGATATTATTTACCTCAAATCAATTCCTGTGGATATGGCGGGAATAGGACCATTTATTTACAATCCAAGCACTCCAATTGAAGATACAAAAAGCAGCTTTTTTGAATTATCGCTTAAGGTTATGGCAGTTCTCCGCTTGCTTATGCCTGACATCAACATACCTGCGACGACAGCAATGGAAACGCTAGAGTCAAACGGACGCTTGATTGCTTTGCAAAGCGGAGCAAATGTAGTTATGCCAAACGCCACCGAAACAATTTACAGAAAACATTACGAAATATATCCCGGTAAAATCTGTCTTGCCGATTCACCGACATACTGTAGAGTGTGCATAGAAAATAAAATTAAATCCATAAACAGATATGTATCAACAGGAAAAGGGTTCCGCGTAAAACAAAATGAAATGTATTGTAAAGCAAATTAAATTTAAAGCGAAAAATGTTGAAGGTTAAAATGAAAGTATTAATCGGATTAAGCGGAGGAGTGGATTCCGCAGTCGCAGCCTATTTGTTAAAAAAGCAGGGACACGAAGTGACAAGCGTGATAATGTCTATATGGGACGATTCTTTTAAAACGACGGGAATTAAAAACTACGACACCTGTTTCGGCCCTGAGGATAAAGATATTGAAGCGGCGCGTAAAATAGCTAACTCTCTTAAAATTCCCTTACATGTAATAAACTGCCGAGAAGAGTATAAAAAACGCGTTCTTGAAAATTTTATGAATGAGTACAAAAATGGACGCACACCCAATCCCTGCGTTTTATGCAACGCTTATATTAAATTCGGCGTTCTTCCCAGCGCGGCAAAAAAAAACGGACTTGTTTTTGAAAAGTTCGCTACGGGACATTATGCGAACATAGTCTTTAACAGTCGTCTTGGCATGTACCAGCTGTACAGAGCTGCCGATACAAACAAAGATCAAAGTTATTTTCTATATAGACTTACACAAAAAACACTTTCAGAAATTCTTTTTCCGCTAGGCATTTATACAAAAAAACAGGTTAGAAATATTGCAAAGGAAATAGGAATCCACGTAGCTGAAAAACCGGAAAGTCAGGATTTTTACTGTGGAAACTACAATGACATTTTAAAATTCCCACCTAAGCAGGGAAACATTATAGACAAGAACGGTAGAATTCTCGGAAAGCACGTCGGAATATGGAACTACACTATAGGAAAACGCAAAGGACTCGGACTTCCCGGAGGTACAGGCAGTCCTTTGTACGTTATAAATATCTCATCTGAACAAAACACCGTAACAGTAGGCTCAAAAGAAGATTTGTATTCTTCATTGCTGATAGCTGAAAAAATATCGTGGTGTTCAATTCCTATGCCTAAGTTCCCTATTAAAGCAAGCGTAAAAATCCGCCAGCAGCACAAACCCGCAGAAGCCGTTGTCGTTCCAGTGGGAGCGTCTTCGGCAAAAATTAAATTTGCTGAACCACAAATGTCTATTACCGCGGGGCAAAGTGCGGCATTTTACAAGGATAGCGTAGTTCTGGGCGGTGGAATAATACAAAATAACGGAATGGTCCGTTAAGTACGGCTTTTTCAAATGATATATATATATTTACGGGCTTTGGGCTTAAAGAGGGGGGAACAAAATAGGGATGACGACGAATTTATTTTAAAAGATATTATAAGTTTTGAAGAAGCGATTAAAATGGTCAAAATGGGCAAGATAATAGATTCAAAAACGATTATTGCGTTGATATATTTTGAAAAGTTTTAAATATTAAGTAAGAGTTGATTTGCTGTGGCAAGAAGA
>JAISUD010000005.1 GCA_031272265.1 Endomicrobium sp.
ACAATGTATAAGTCAGCTAAACATAGATACCGAGTTCCATAAACCTTCCAAAATAATGAATAATATCTCCTTAGCAAAAGGTAGAATGCAGACACCAGAAGAATATAACAGAACATATATTATCGGACAACATAAAAGAAATAGTTGTACGACACGTAGAAGCGTATACGCAGATCCTACCGTAGTTAATACCAACAGAAACTAGCAACAATGAACCTACTAGACTTCAATGACCTAATGATAAAGACTATTGAGGTACTAAGAAACTTTCCTAATATCCTCCAACTCTACCAAAGAAAATTCAACTACATAATGGTAGACAAATATCAAGATACAAATTTCGTACGATACCTACTGATAAAAACTCTCAGTGAGAAACACAAAAATATATGCGTCGTAGGAGATGACGACCAAACTATCTATAATGCGTTGGCCTAAATTTTAAAAGCGGGAAAATTAGGAAATAGGTTTGATTTTGAGTATCTTAAAAAATATTAATTAATGTCCCTCCCTTATGAAATAGCGTTCAGGTTATATTTATTACCGGTCCCCTCTTATTTCTTTTAGCGACGAAAAGCTTTATGTTTGAAATTCTTTTATTTAAAAGTATTTCTTTTGTTGTTTTCAGAGCGATTTCAGTCGTGTTGTGGTGATCGCTTATATGAGCCAGAAAAACGTATTTTAAACTGTCATTAGTTTTTGAAAACGCTTTGATTTTAACGATGGATTTTGCAGCGTCTTCGTTTGAAAGATGCCCCCAATCACTTAACACCCATTCCTTATTATTACGGGATCTCAAACTTGAATCTAACATTATTTTGTCGTAATTTGACTCAATTACTAAGATATTGCTGTTAATTAAACTTCTTATAATCTTGTCGCAGACTTTGCCTGTATCGGTTAAATAGCCTATTTTATATTCTTTTGTGTTTATTTTATGTAAAAAAGCAAATCCACACGCGTATGAAATATTTTTATCTTTATGGTAAACATTAAAATATTCTACTGAAATATCCTTAATCTTAAAATTTTCGTAGAAAGGCATTTTGACGCATTCTTCAACTTTACTGCCGTACTTTCTGAGTAAGTCTTCAAAGGCGTTTTCATGCGCGTAAAGTGGAATGTTATTTTTGCGTAAAAAACTAAGCACTGAAGCGCTTACGTGATCCGTATGGGCGTGCGTTATAACTGCCGCCAAGTTTTCAAAAGCGATTTTTAAATCAACCAGATTTTCAATAATATATTTACTGTTGCAACCGCAGTCTATCAAAATGGCAGATTTTTCCGTCCATATAACCGAGCAGTTTCCGCTTGAGCCGCTTGCGAGAATGCAAAATTTTAACACAATTCTTTGACCGCTTTTTCTATTGTTTTGGCTGCCAAAGCAACGGCAGAATTTATGTCTTTGATATTAAAGACGGAGACAGGAGCGTGTATATATCTTGTCGGAATGCTTAAAATTCCTGTTGGAATTCCTTCTCTATTTATATATATTTCTGCCCCATCTGTCACGCCGCCGCTGATTACGTCTATCTGATGGGGTATTTTATTTTCGCGAGCGGCTTCAAACATAAGTCTGCGCACTTTTTGGGGTACTATTGTTCCTCTTCCACAGGCTTCTATTATTGTTACAGCGACGCCGCTACCGAGCTTTAATGCGGAAACTTTTTCTTCAATTCCAGGCATATCGCCTGCTACGGTGGTATCTATAATAAGTGCAAAATCAGGATTTATTTTGAAAGACGAAGTTTTGCCTCCTTTTAAACCGACTTCTTCTTGTGCAGTGGCGCACGCATATATCTCTGCGCCTAAATCTTTTGATTTTGAGAGAGTTTCCATAACTTTTATCATAGCATAGCAGCCTATTCTGTTGTCTGCAGCTTTTCCATAGTAAAAGTCGCCGTTTAAAATGCCCGCGTTTGGCTCAAAAATTATTTGGTCGCCGATATCTATGACTTTTAATACTTCGTCTTTTGAACATAACCCAATATCTATAAACATATTGTCATGCGTGATTATTTTTTTTGACTCTTCTCTGGTTGTTAAATGCGGCGGTTTTGCGCCTATTATTCCTGTAATATGGTCTCCCTTTTTGTTTATAATTTTTACTGTCTTCCCGATAAGGATTGAATCGTTTATTCCGCCGACTTTAACAAAATATATGAATCCTTTTTCGTTGACGTGTTTTACAACCATGCCGATTTCGTCCATATGCGCTGCAATCATTATTTTCTTTTTGCTTTTGCCCAGTTTCCCTATAACATTTCCGAATTTATCAGTTTCAGTACTGTCGCACACCTTAGAGAGAGCTTCAGTTATGATCTTTGCGACTTTTTCTTCGCAGCCTGAAATTCCCTCAGTTGTTAGCAAATCTTTAAATAATTTTTCCATTTTTAGTTCTCCGTATTATAAACTTTTTAATTTAAAGTTTAACGAACATAATCAGTGGTCATACATTTATGCATAAATGACGGTTAATAAATTGAACATTTTTATAGAAGAAAAACAAACTGCAGTAAAATAAAAACCTGTTGACGTAAACTGTGCGCTGATTAATTACTGGTCCGAAGCGTGTATTTTAAAAATTTTGCAGGGAAACTCTCCACACCACTTTTTGAGTTTTATTTGATTTTGCGTCGGTGGATCTATGTGTTGTTACCCGATCCGTGAAATTTTTCTTGGTAAAAAGAAATTTTTTTTATTGCCTCAATTCTTTCTAAAATGGGCGGGTGTGAATACTCTAAAAACACCTTGAGTTTGTGCGGATATAAATTTGACAAGCTGTCAACTGAGAGTTTTTTTAGTGCGTTTATCATGTCCTGCGGTTTTTTGTAAGTTTTTATTGCATAAGCGTCGGCTTCATATTCGTTTTTTCTTGAAAAGTAGCTTGAAATTACTGAGATTATTAGAGATACGGGCTTACAGAGAAATGGAAAAAGTATTATTCCCGCGTATATTGGCTGTGTATTCATGAGGAAAGCCTCGTAAAGCCACTTCTTATTTATAAAAAGCGAGAAGGCGAATAAGGTTATTAGAGTTAAAACAAATGAAAAAATCGTAGATTTCAACACGTGTCCGCGTTTAAAATGCCCCATTTCGTGTGCTAAAACACTTGTTAGTTCATCAACTGTATACTTGTCTATAAGCGTGTCAAACAAAACTATTCTGCGGAATTTCCCGAATCCAGCGAGAAACGCGTTTGGTTTTGTAGAACGTTTTGACTCGTCCATTTTAAAAATCCCTTTCATTTTGAAATTTTCTTTTTTTGCGTATATTTCAACAGAATTTTTAAGTTCTCCATCTTCCAAAGGAGTGTATTTGTTAAACAGTGGCATTATGGTTACAGGTGCGATAAAGGTTATGAAAAGTTCAAAAGCGGCTATAGCTATAAAAGCGTACATCCACGCGTACTTGTGAACGTTTGTAAAAAGCCATAATACGGCAGCGAACAAAACAGCTCCTATTACAACGTTTATAATCCATGATTTTAACAGGTCCGCGATAAAAGTTTTTACACTCATTTTGTTAAAACCGAACTTTTCTTCTATTATAAACACGTCGTAGGCTGAAAAAGGTATTCTTAAAATTTCAATGGCAAAGAAAAGTATCCCTGCGAAAATAAGTCCCGTTAAGATAGGTCCGAAACCGAAAGAAACAGCCTTTATGTTTACGTAATTGAAGCCGCCTGAAAGTATAAAAATAATTTGAACCGTTAAAAATAAAGCGGAAGAAACTATAGAAAATTTTGTGATTGTCTTAAGATATTCTTGTGATTTTGCATATTTTTCTTTATCGTAATATCCGTCAAATTCTGAAGGGATGTTTTTTGAAAGATTTTTAATGTTAAGTATATCCGCCGCCGTTTCAACTAAATATACGAAAATAATAAAAGAAAGTATTAAAAAAGTGTAAACATTCATTTTATCACCGCGTTCTTTAAATTTACTTGGTGTATTATAATAAAATGCTATAATTTAAACAAGGTACGCGATGACAGATAGGAAAAAACATATTTTTATTACTATTGAAGGCGGAGAGGGTTCGGGCAAAACAACCCAGTCTTTGCTTTTAAAAGAATATCTTGAAAGGAATGACTATGAAGTATTTCTTACAAGAGAGCCTGGTCCCGACGCCTCTGTTTTAGCGGAGATTATAAGGAATATTATTCTGGAGCCGACTTCAAATCTTGTTCCTTTGAGCGAGCTTTTTCTTTTTGAAGCTGCACGGGCACACCAAGTTAAAAAATTTATTTATCCCGCTTTAAAAGCAGGGAAAATTGTTGTTTGCGATAGATTTGTAGATTCAACTGTTGCTTATCAAGGATATGGGAGGAAACTAAGTTTAAAACTTATAGATGAGCTGAACTCAGCTGCCTCGTTTGGATTGGAACCGACTTTAACACTCTATCTTGACATAATGCCGTCTATCGGATTAAACAGGGCAAAGGAGGCGAATAGAAAAAGTTACGGCGGATACGGAGACAGAATTGAAAAAGAATCTATAAAATTTCACAACGATGTAAGAAAAGGCTATCTTAAACGGGCAGTAAAATGTTCTAAGAGAATAAAAATTGTTAAGACGCAGGAAACACCTGAGAAGACGCATGCGTTGATAAAGGGAATTGTAGATAAAGTTTTATAAATGTTTGAGAATATATTAGGTCAGAAGAAAGTAAAAAAAATAATTTCAAGTCAAATAATAAGCGGTAAAACCGCGCATGCTTATATATTTATGGGAGGTGAGGGCGTAGGGAAGCGTCTTACAGCCGTTGAGTTTGCTAAAATCATGAACTGCACCGTGAACGATTTCACAGAGAAGATGTATATAGATGCTTGCGGAGAATGCATATCGTGCAGAAAAATAGCAAAAAACATTCATCCGGATATACATTTTATAGATTTTACCAGACAAGCCGAGCTTGAAAATGACGATTTAGAAAAGCAAAAGACACTCAGAATTGAAACAATAAGATATATGCAAAAAAAAGTTTCCACAAAAATATACGAGGGGAAATGGAAATTTTTCATTATAGAACCCGCTGAAAAAATGAACACTGCAGCGGCAAACTCATTACTTAAAACACTTGAAGAACCACCTGAAAATACGATTATAATTTTAATTGCAAGACATAAGGAAACAATTCCGCAGACAGTAATTTCGCGGACGCAGATTATGTTTTTTCAGCCTTTGGAAAATACTGAAATCTCAAGCTGGCTTGGACTGAATTATTCAATGTCTGACGAGGAGGTCCAGAATATAGCGGAACTGAGTGGAGGCTCTGTAGAAAACGCAAAGAGACTTGCGGATGGAAAAAGTAAAAAAGATGAGTTTTCTTTATGGCTTAAATTAAAAACTCAAAGTTTTTATATTTCAGAGATTCTGGAATTGTCAAAAAATATCGCCAGAAAGGGCAGCGCTTTAGAATGTATTGAGGCAATGACGGCTGAAGCGGAGAAAGATTTTAAAAGGGAGCCTCGCGCAGTTGCTCTCGCACTTGATTTGTTGACTTTTTCAAAAACTTTGCTTCTTAAGAATGTGAATGCTCAGACGGTTTTGGATAATTTATTTTTTGGCTTGTTGGATTTAAAGAAGAATCCCGGAAGCGTTGTGGAATAATGTGTAAATACGTGTTGGAACGCTTTTTATAGGAATAAACCTGGTCTCTATCTTGAATTCGGACCCACAGAGTGCTATGAACTAAACGGTGTGTCGCGAAATGGGAGCGTGATTTTGACTATGATTGTAGGAGTTAGAATTAGAAGTATTAGAGATATAATATATGCTAGGACCGAATGTTTTAGTTTAAAGCTGAATGACGGAGTTATACTTGAAACTGAACACGGAATTGAAGCTGGAACGGTGTGTGAAAAAGTGCAGAATGTTTCAGAAGATAAGAGTCCTACAAGCAGAATTTTAAGAAAAATGTCGGATGGCGACAAGAGAAAACTTATTGAAAATGAGAGAAGAAGTTTAAAAGTTCGGGGAGTAGTATTGCGGAAAATTCAAGATTACAGTCTTGATATGAAATTGATCTGCATTCAGTATACTTTTAGCTGTTCAAAACTGTTTGTGTATTATACTTCTGAAACGAGAGTTGATTTTAGAAAATTTATTAAAGATATAGGACGTACTTTAAAAATAAGAATACAGATGGTTCAGATAGGGGTTAGAGACGGAGCGAAAATATTCGGTGGGGTGGGAATATGCGGGCAAGTTTTGTGCTGCCGGCGTTTTTTGAGAGATTTTAATTCCGTGACCATGGATATGGCTAAGGAGCAGAATCTGTCGTTAAGTACTACGAAACTTTCTGGGATTTGCGGCAGACTTATGTGCTGCATAGCTTATGAAAATGAAACTTATAAAGATATAAAAAAAAGTTTGCCTGAAATAGGGAAGAGTGTTTTAACGCCCGAAGGTAAAGCGAAACTTGTGGAAATAGACTGCGTAAAGGAAATGGTGACTGTTGATTTTGGTGACAAGTCGTTTAAAGCGTTTGCGGTAAAACAGATTAAAGATATTGATAGGTAAAGCATAGTCGGTTGTTTTTGGATTGAGAAAATGCTTATAAAATTTAGTAAAACTGTGTAAGAAACTTAACTCATCGGTGCTGCTTTCAACACGTTTTATGTATTTTATTCGGAGATTGCAGGCACGTTAATCTTCTTCCGAGCAGATGCGCGGACAATATGTAATTTTTTAGAAGTCTTGTCTAAACCCGAACGAAGTCGACTGCCTGCGGAGCTAAGGGAGAGCAAATGAAATTTTATATTACAACGCCAATTTATTATGCGAACGATATTCCCCATATAGGACATTCTTACACGACTATAACTTCTGATATTGTGGCAAGATGGAAAAGGTTAAATAATTTTGATGTTTTTTTTCTTACTGGGACGGATGAGCACGGCGCGAAAATCGCTGCAACTGCAAAGGAAAAAGGGAAGACGCCATTAGATCTCTGCGACGAAATGAGTGCGCGGTTTAAAGAAGTATGGAAACTTCTGGACATTTCATATACGGAATTTATACGCACTACAGAACAAAGTCATCTTGCTTCAGTTAGGAAAATAATAGAGATTTTGTTTGAAAAGGGTTTCATATTTAAAAAAAAGTATGAAGGGCTTTATTGTTTGGAGTGTGAAAGATTCTACTCTGTAAAAGATTTGGATGAGAATGGATGTTGTCCTTTTCATAGGACGCGTCCGACTAATCAGTCTGAGGAAAATTATTTTTTTAAATTGTCGTCTTTCCAGAATGCGCTTTTGGAAAGAATAGCTAATCCGGATCATAAAGAGTATGTAGAAATACAACCTGAAGAGAGAAAAAACGAGATTATAGGAAAGTTAAAACTAGGTCTTGAAGATATAAGTTTTTCAAGGAGCGCTGTGGAATGGGGTATTCCACTTCCTTTTGACAAAAAGCAGACCGTGTATGTTTGGGCTGATGCCTTGATAAATTACATAACCGGGACGGGTTATGCCGCAGACGAGGAGAAATTTCAAAAATACTGGCCGGCTGATATACATTTAATGGCTAAAGATATTTTATGGTTTCATTCGGTGATTTGGCCTGCTGTTTTGATGGCTGCCGGACTTCCGCTTCCTAAAAAGATATGTTCTCACGGCTTTTTTACTTTAAACGGGCGTAAAATGTCAAAATCTGCGGGCAATGTCATATCTCCTAAAGAACTTGTTGATAAATATGGAGTTGACGCTGCAAGGTATTTGTTGGTGACTATTATGCCTTTTGGTCCTGACGGAGATATTTCGTGGCAGGAATTGACGTTAAAATACAACGCCGACTTGGCGAATAATCTGGGAAATTTAATTTCAAGAACTATAAAAATGGCTGAAAAGTATTTTAATTTCCAGGTGCCGCAAAGCGTGCTTAATTTAGAGTTGGCTGAGAAAGTGGCTGCGATTCTCAAAGAAAATTTTGCTGTCAATATGGATAATATGCAGCTCCATAAAGCTGTTGAAGCTGTGCAGAATGCGATCACGCTTATAAACAAACAAATTGAAGTTGATTCCCCGTGGAAGCTTGTGAAAACAGATGTGGAAAAACGAAAGCTTGCATCCTGTATTTGTTCTTATTTGCAGGCAATATATATTATAACGATGTACTTGCTGCCGTTTATGCCGGCATTATGCGCGAAGATATGGCGTATGACTGGCGGGAACGGCGATATAAATGAAACTGCGAAAAAATATTTTGCAGATTTGATAATTCCTGAAAACGGATTTTCAACTCCTCAGGCAAAACTAAACGTACCGGAAATTTTATTTCCGAGAATTCTGTGAAAGCCGATTTATCAGTGGTGGTAGTTGCGTGTGTTGAAATTTTTGAATTTAGACAATAAATTGGTGCAGAATCAGGTGTTTTTTAATTTAGCGAAATAATTATGATAATTGACACTCATGCTCATATCACGGACGTAAAATTTGACGCCGACAGAGAAGTCGTTGTACAAAGAGCTTTTGACGTAGGTGTAAAGAAAATTTTTGAGATAGCCTGTGAGACTTGTTATTGGGATAAAGCTTTGGAGCTTTCAAAATCGGATGATATTTTTGTCTCATTTGGTATTCATCCTAACAATGCCTCAAAGACGAGCCGGGAAAATTTTAATAGACTTGAAACTTTACTTCAGGATAAAAAATGCATAGCTGTGGGCGAAATAGGGTTAGACTATCATTACGATTCTTCATTGCAGAATATTAATTCTCAAAAAGAATTATTTATAAAACAATTTGAGATAGCTGTTAAATACGGTAAACCGGTTATAATTCATTGTAGGGACGCCTATGATGATATGATTGGTATTTTTAAAGAATATAAATTTGCTTCAAAAGGTGTTATCCACTGCTTTTCTGGGAGTTTAAAACAAGCTGAAATATTTATTGAAATGGGATTTCTGCTTGGAATCGGCGGAACTTTGACGTACAAGAAGTCTGATAATTTAAAACAAGTTGTTTTTAAAACTCCTATAAGTACTTTGTTATCTGAAACTGACTGCCCGTATCTTGCTCCGCAGAAGTATAGAGGACAAAGAAATGAGCCCTCTTATATAATTGAAACTTTAAGAGAAATTGCCGGGATAAAAAAAATATCGTTTAGCGAGACGACTCAGATAATGGCGCAAAATGCATTAAAACTGTTCGGCTTATATTAGATAGAGTATTTGCGTCAATGCGCTTTGCTGTTTTAAGAAAAAAATAATATACGCTAACGGGAGGAATTTAATGTGAGTAAAATTTCTTACGTTTATGGAGATAATCTTTATTTGAATATAACTAATAGGTGCATGATGTCATGCCCTTACTGCATAAAACGCAAATGGGATAATAAATTTAGAGGTGATAACTTAAAGCTTGAAAGGGAACCGTCTTATAAAGAAGTTATATTGGCTATAAAAGATCCTAAGGAGTACAGTGAAATAGTTTTTTGCGGATACGGAGACTCGTTAGTTAATGTTGAAACGGTGAAAGAAATTTCAAAGTGGATAAAAGACAACGGCGGGAAAGTTAGAGTTAATACCGCAGGTCTTGCAAATCGTTATCACAGCAGGAATATTCTACCTGAATTAAAAGGGTTTATTGACGTTATATCAATAAGTTTAAACGGGTCAAATCCCAAAGAATATAATGAGATTAATAGACCTATGTTTAAAGAGGAATCTTTTAACGAAGTGGTAAAGTTTGCTAAGGAGGCAAAAAAATGCGTGCCTAAAGTTGTTATAACTGCTGTAGAATCTCTTGGATTTGATATTTCGAAAGTTAGAGAAATCGCGGAAGAACTCGGTGTGCAGTTTAAAGTGCGTCCTTATCTGACTGATGAAAATTAAGTTTTTTATAATAAGGACGCTGAAATTGTCCTGTGTCGCGCTTGGCGTTTTAGTGCTGTCAAAATGTCTCTCGGTATTGATTTCTGCGCGGGCGTGGGCGTATATTGTCGTAGGAAAAACGATTTATGCCATAACGCCTTACAAGAACATGTCTTTAAAAATGATTTTATAGAGGTACAATATTGCGCTTAATGATAACGACATAATTACGCACGATATAAACAAACCTTTAAATCCTTTGCAGTCAGTGAAGATTACGCGCATTAAAAAAAGACGGAGAAAGCTTATTATATGCAGCCCGTTTGAAGTGACGGGGAAGAGGAAATACAATTTAAATTTAAGGAAAATTGAACTTCAAAAAGGCGTGGAGAAAAATATAATAAGAATTATTGACGAAATTTTTCACGACGGTGTTTTATATAGTAGTAATATTGTAGACGAAAAAACTGTAACTAGAAAATATTGCCGTATTGTGCTGTTTGATTCAAATAACACAATAGAAGAAATTTACGATTTATCAAAAGCGAAAAGGGTGGAAATGGTTGCTACCGCCTATTATCCAGGCGATCCGCTTGCGTGGAGGAGTGGAACAGTATGATTAGGCAAGACACGCCGGCGCCTGAAGGTGTGATTGATGAATCACCGCTGAATGAAGCGGCTGAAGAGAATGCTGATAAAATCGTAACGGCCTATGAAAACGATAAAAACGCCGTTCCTTTTTAAAATTTAAGAAACGGCGTACTACAATACAATGCGTGCATTTTGACGGCTGAAATTTTGCCGCCTTAACTAAAGCTAAGCCTGTTTTGCCTCTACTAGTTACGCAAGGCAGGCTTTTAAAAATAAAAAAGGCTACCATAAATTAATATGGTAGCCTTTAATTTTAACGCGGATTTAAATATCAAAGCCTTTTGTTGCTACTTTAGCTTTTATAGCATCAGCGCTGCAGCATTTATCGTAGATTATGTAGCCTACTGCAGATATTGTTGTTAAGAAGAATAATGTAATTAGCTGATGGCTATTAGCACAATCTTCTTCCAATTCTTTTATTCTTTTGCCAAGAGCCTGTGCTTCAGATTGTGTGTAGTTTAATTTTTTTGCCACCTGTTTATAATCGTGTGTTATGGCATTTAATTCTCTTTCGCGCTCTGCTTCGTTTTTTTCTTTTTGAATTTGCGCAATAGATTTTATATCTAAGGCAGTTCCCATTAAGGAATCACAAGCATTTAAACTAAAGCACATTGTTAATTGTATGTTGTGGGATAAAGATTGTGAAAAGGGAATTACAAGCATTTAAACTAAAGCACATTGTTAATATTAAGCATAAAGTCTTTATTGTTTTATTCATTTTCTTCCCTCTTTTTTTTACAGCTTTTTTTGTTTCTTTGTGCCAACGCCGTGCATAACGCTCGCCTCAGTCACAGGATTTCTAAATTTTCCCATTTTCTTTCTCCTCTCTTTCTTTTTCTAGTCTTTCTTTTTCTTCAATTTTTTTTACATAACTTACGAGCCAATACCACCCTGCTAAAACTACCAAAATTATTATTGCTATTAATTCCCTTAAAGTTCTTAAATCTTTCATTTTATTTTCCTTTTTTTTTATTTTTCTTCTTTTAAAAATTTATCAATTTTTTTACAAGCAAATATTGTTACACCACCTACTGCACCTGCTGCTGCTGCTGTTATTACACTGCATCCCATCAACTGCATTAATATCAAGGCTATTGCTATTATTTTCATCTTTTTTTCTCCATTTTCTTTTCCTTTTCTGCTAATGTTAGTTCTTTTTCGTTTATCATTTTCTTTTCCTTAACTTTTCTCGGACATAAAATGCAAAGAGGCATAGTTGCTGTTGATCCTAAAGTTATACCTTTGAAAACTCGTCTTTTTATTCCGGACTATGGCTACGGTTATGCCGGTGATACGGGCGGGCTCATAAAGGGAAAACGCATAGATTTGGGTGTAAATAATGTAAAAGAAGAAGCAGCTTGGATGTTTAAAAATGTAATAGTATATATTTTAGGAAAATCTGAAAAATATTAAATTGCGCGGAATTAATATTTTAATATATTTATTCATTATTTGTTACCGTTTCAATGCAAATGCTGTTCTATATTATGCCGAGAGCGGGAGTTGAACCCGCACGTCGCCTGAGCAACTTGAGATTTTGAGTCTCACGTGTCTGCCAATTCCACCACCTCGGCTTAAAATTCTCTTCAAAAAAAATTGCGACATTAAGCCGTTTTTAGCATTAGATTGAAAGAAAACGCTGCTTTATAATACGCGCGTGTTTAACAAAAATTTCCGGTTAACTACTGTAAGGTCAAAGACAACGCTACTTCCCCGCAGTCCGGAAACAAATGACAATTGACACATTCATGCCATATTTTATGTGGGAGAGTTTCCTTTGGAATTATTTTATATCCAAGTTTTATAAAAAATTCCGGACTGAAACTTAATACGAAAATTCTGGTTATTCCTAGCATTCTTGCGTTTTCTTGAAGATTATAGACTATTTTTCTACCGAGTCCCTGTCTTTGATATTCGTCTAACACCGCCAGACTTTTTATTTCCGCCAAATCTTCCCATGAGACATGCAGCGCGCCGCAGGCAATTATTTTACCTTTTTCTTCCAAAACGACGAACTCTTGGATATTTTCGTACAGTTTGTTTAAAGATTTATGCAGCATTTTTTTATTGTTTGCGTAATATTCAATTATTTCATATAATTGTTTTGTATCGTTGACTTTTGCTGGTCTTATTATCATTAAGAACTCCTAAATACAATTAAACTGCATAAATACAATAACAACGCTTAACTGCTATTGAACTTTTTCAATGAAACAGGTAAAGGGATTTTTAATTTATGAAATCATATCCTGCTTGAATTGCTTTTTTATTGATTTCAATAAGGTTTTGTTTTGAAGCGAATACTTTTTCGCACGCGTCTAGTATGCTTCCTAAAGTAAGAGTTTCTTCCTCAGTTTCTTTCATTTCTTTAGTATCGGAGAAGCGTTTCTTAAGTGCTTTTATCAATGATCCTACTGCAACCATATTTGCTGTTTTTAAATTTTTAATTTCTTTATCTGCTATATCTGTTATGGGTATGAAATAAAATTTTGAGTCGTATTTTTTACCTTCTCGCGCTATAATTGAAGAATTTGTGATTATTACGGCGCCCTTTGCCGCTTTTGGCGCAAACTTATTTAAAGCTGGCTCGTTTAATATTATCAGTGCCTCTGGGTTTAAAGCAAGAGGAGAACCTATTTCCTCGCTTGAAACTATGACGGTAGAGTTTGCCGTGCCTCCGCGCTTTTCAGCTCCGTAAGACGGAAACCACGTTGTATGCAACCCTTGTTCTATTGCTGCCTGCGCGATTAAAATTCCTGCTAAAAGGACACCTTGCCCTCCAAACCCTGCTATTACTATTTCATTTCGCATTTTTATCGCCTTGTTTAAGTTGGAAGTATAAATTAAAACACTTATAAATTATGATACTATTAATGTATGCGTTTGTCAAATGTATTGTTTGGATTTATAGAAATCTTGACATAATTTAATGTTAGTGCTACAATAATAGCACTGTAATATAATGAGTGCTAAAATAATTTTAGAGAGACTAAAATGCGGCATGTATCGTTAGAAGTTATAAAAGAGAGAAAAAATAATATACTCAGTGTTATTATACATCATTATATTAAAACAGGAAAACCTGTGGGATCTAACGTTTTAATAAAGGAATATAATCTTTCTCTTTCTCCCGCCACTATCAGAAAGTTAATGGCGGATCTTGAGAGAGATGGGTATTTAACTCACCCGCATACTTCCGCTGGCAGGATTCCTACCGACAAAGGGTACAGAGCTTATGTTGATGCTCTTGTCAAGCTTGAGAATTTTGCAATTGAGGAAGAAAAGAGGATAAAAAAAGAGTATGAACAAAAACATAATGAAATAGAGACGTTTCTTTCGGAAACTTCCCGTATTTTATCCGGACTTTCACAGTATACGGGTTTTGTCATGACACCTAAGACACAGTGCGACGAAGTGAAAAATATTGAGTTTGTGCAAATTTCAAATGAAGAGCTTCTAGTTGTGCTGCTTACTAAAAACGGAATGATAAAGCATAAGAAGATAGAGGCGTATCTCACGCGTGGGCAAATAAGTAGACTGAGAGATTTCTTAAATGAAAAATTAAGAGGTGTGTCGATTGCTCAGACGAATAAAGAGATTATTTTAGGAATTAGGGATTTTAGGCAAAACGAAGCTGAGATTTTAAAAATTGCTGAAAAAATAAGCGATGTTTTTTACAATATACAAGATGACGTTTATATAGACGGGGCAGCAAACGGGGTTACGATTTCGGGTTTTAACGATTTTGATTTAATAAAGTCATTTATAAAATTTAGGGAATACAAAGAGAAATTTATAGAAATAATAAACGAGGATTTTAACAGCGGCAGGATAAATGTAAAAATAGGTTCGGAAAATACGCTTGCTGAGCTTAAAGATTTAAGCGTTATAACGACGGCTTACAATAACGGAGAACGCGCGATAGGAATTTTGGGAATCATTGGTCCAAAGCGCATGGAATATAAAAAGATGATGTCTATTGTGAGCAGCGTTTCCGAAGTGTTAAACGAATTTTTTAGAGAAATATCTGGGTAATTTTGTGAAGAAAGGGTGTAAATAGAGATTACAAGATGTATTGTAGAAATAATCGCTGAATACGTTAGTCTTGTGCACGGTATTAAAATTAGCTGCGGATCTATTATTTTGCGGTTTTGCGGGACGGTTTCATATTTTACTATTTGTTTTTTAGTACTCGGGAAATGTATGGAATTATTTAGTTGCGGTTAAACAAGCAGTTTGAAGGAGGGAGCAATTTGGAAAACGAAAAACAAGAAGCCAAAAAATCTGTAAGCGGGCGTAAAACGCAGGATTGTTGTTATAATGAAGCAAGGGACGAAAAAATTTCTGAACTTGAAATTTTAAGACAGTCGGTTGAAGAAAAGAAAAAACAGGTACAAGATTATTACGATCAGCTTTTGAGGCTCAAAGCTGATTTTGAAAATTATAGAAAACGCTCTGAAAGGGAGAAAAAAGATTATTTAGAGTGGGGAAAAGAAAGGATTCTTCTTAAACAAATCGGGATTTATGATGTTTTCCAGCAAGCTCTGCACAGCGCGAAAACAGGTAATAACATGGAAAGCATAATGCTTGGTCTTGAGATGATAAACAAAGAATTTTCAAAAATGCTGAAAGAGGAAGGTATTGAAGAAATACAATGTGAAAAGTTTGACCCGACCCTATGCGAAGCTTTAGAACACTCCGAGAGCGACAAGGAAGACGGGACAGTTTTAGAAGTTTATCAGAGGGGATATAAACTGAACGGAAGATTGGTGAGGGTGGCGAAAGTTAAAGTTGCAAAAAACATAAAAAACGCTGATAAGGAATAGAATTAGTTATTGTTTTTAGATTTAAATAAAATGGACTGGAATTATGACTACGGCGTTGATTTAACTGACGTCTTTAAAAATAAACAGTTTTGCAGTTTGCAAACTTTAATCTAGGTTGTTGAAAGCTAAATATTTATTGTAAATAAAAAATGGAATGGTATAAAGGGGGACAGCAATGGCGAAAATTATAGGGATAGATCTAGGGACGTCAAACTCCGCAGCGGCTGTTATGGAAGGCGGAAAAACGACTCTTATTCCTTCAGCTGAAGGGACGACGTTAGGGGGTAAGGCGTTTCCTTCTTATGTAGCGTTTACGAAAGACGGACAACTTTTAGTTGGCGAGCCGGCGAGAAGGCAGGCAGTTACGAATCCGGAAGGAACTTTAAGCGCTTTCAAAAGGAAAATGGGTGCGGATTATAAATATAATGTGAACGGCAGAGAATTTACTCCCCAGCAGCTTTCGGCTTTTATTCTTCAGAAGATAAAAAAGGACGCGGAAGCTTATTTAGGTGAGACGATAACGAAAGCCGTTATTACAGTTCCTGCTTATTTTAACGACAACCAAAGGCAGGCTACTAAAGACGCGGGCGCAATAGCGGGTCTTGAGGTTATAAGACTTGTGAACGAACCTACAGCGGCTTCTCTTGCTTATGGCATAGATAAAGTCGGCAAAGAACAGAAAATACTAGTTTTTGACCTCGGTGGAGGAACTCTTGACGTAACGATTATGGAAATGGGTGCGGAGGGAACTTTTGAAGTTCTGTCTACTTCGGGGGACACTCAGCTCGGTGGGACCGACATGGATAATGCTTTGATTGATTATATTGCCGAGGATTTTAAGAGAATGAATGGCATAGATTTAAGAAAAGATAAAATGGCTGTTCAGCGTTTAAAAGAAGCTGCTGAAAAGGCGAAAATAGAACTTTCAAATGTTTTAGAGACCGATATTAATCTTCCCTTTATTACAGCTGACGCCGCGGGACCTAAACATTTAATGATGAAATTTACAAGAGCGACTCTTGAAAATCTGGTTAGACCTATCGTTGAAAGGTGTAGAACTTCTATTGAGCGTGCGGTGAAAGACGCGAAGCTTACGATTGAAACGGTTACAAAAATAATTTTAGTAGGTGGTCCTACAAGAATGCCTATCGTGCAGAAATTTGTTGAAGATTACGTCGGCAAGAAGGTAGAGCGAGGAATAGATCCTATGGAATGTGTATGTTTTGGAGCGGCTGTCCAGGCCGCCGTGTTAACCGGCGACGTTAAGGATATTCTCCTTTTGGATGTTACCCCCCTTACGCTAGGCATTGAGACTATGGGTGGCGTTAGGACGGCTCTCATAGACAGAAACACTACTGTTCCAGCGAAGCGTTCCCAGATATTTTCAACAGCGGCAGACAGCCAGCCGAGCGTTGAAATTAACGTTCTTCAAGGCGAGAGGCCTATGGCTAAGGATAACTTGTCACTGGGAAGATTTATGCTTGACGGAATACCGCCTGCGCCCAGGGGAGTTCCTCAAATAGAAGTCACTTTTGATATAGATGCTAACGGTATTTTGCATGTTTCTGCGAAAGACAAAGGGACAGGCAAAGAACAGTCTATTAAAATATCGTCGTCTACTAAACTTTCAAAAGATGACATAGATAAATATGTTAAGGAAGCGCAGCAATATGCTTCTGAAGACGCGAAGCACAAAGAAGAAATTGAAGTAAAGAACGAAGCCGATAATCTAGTTTATTCGGTTGAAAAGAATTTGAAAGATCACGGTGATAAAGTTTCTGCTGCTGATAAGCTTGCGATTGAGCAAGCTTTGACTACTGCGAAAGAAACTTTAAAAGGCAGCGATATGGCGGCGATTAAGTCAACGAAAGACGAACTGACAAAAGCCTCTCATAAACTTGCTGAAGCAGTATATAAAGCTTCGCAGACACAGAATACGCAAAACGGCGCTTCAGGACGGGATCCCCGCGATAGTAGTCACGCTTCTGCAGACAGCGGTAATGAAGAAAAAGTAGTTGACGCGGAAGTAGTTGATGATAAAGATAAAAAATAAATAAACACATCATATTTTTAGGATTAGGCTTTCTTGCGACCGGCGTAAGTTAAACGCGCCGGCCGTGCGTGCTTTGTAATTTCAGAGTGATCTTTTTGAAAGTTAAATGAAAAGGAAATATAAAGCAGGTGAATAATACGATAATCGGAGTGGTGGTAGGTGCGGTAATTAGTAATTTAGGAATGCTTATTCGTGGTTGTTACAGCAGAAAAGAGAGGAAAAAAATTCTTTCAACTTATTGTTAATTATCTTACTGTGACTTATAGATATATAAATATTGTTATAGAGGAGACATTGTTACGTCAATTTTCTTCTGTTAAACAAGTCTTGTTAATAGAGGAATATAATGAATATTCAGATAATATTAATTTTGGGATTTTTAGAGAATTTAGTGAAATATCTCAGAAGTCTAGACAGTTTTTTAGTGATAAAATAAAAAGATAGAAGGTATTGAAGAATTATTAGAAGAATTAGATAAATTCAATTTACTTTTTTGTAAATGCTATAATCCTAAAATGAAAACTTGAGGCTATTATTGAAAAAAACACAGTATGTTGGAGTTGGAGAAAACAATATCGATATATAGATTATTTGTAGACTTATTTGCAGCAGGTAAAACAATAAATAGAAGATTAAATAGTTAAGGAACAAAATAGAATGAAACGCGATTATTATGAAGTGCTTGGAGTCAGCAAAAATGCTTCTTCGGAGGAAATTAAGTCGGCTTATAGAAAACTAGCTTTGAAATATCACCCTGATAAAAACCCTGGAAACAAAGAAGCTGAAGAAAAATTCAAAGAAATAAACGAAGCTTACGAAGTATTATCCGATGATAAAAAGAAGCAGCATTATGACGCTTTCGGACATGATCCCACCGGAGGCGGAGGAAATCCTTTTCAGGGTAGTTATACTCAGTATAGCAGTGGCGATTTTTCAAATATGGGAGATATTTTTGGAGATATTTTTGGGGATATTTTCAGCGGCGGTGGAAGCGGAAAGTCTTCCCCGAAACGCGGCGAAGATTTGCGTTATAGTTTAGAAGTTTCTTATCTTGAGGCTATGAACGGTTCGGAAGTTTCAATTGACATACCCAGAAAAGAGGTTTGTTCAGTCTGTCGCGGGAGTGGTAGTAAAGACGGCTCTACTCCAAAACAATGCCCTAAGTGTAGAGGTAAAGGTCAAATCAGATATTCGCAGGGATTTTTTTCATTCAGTCAGGGATGTCCGCAGTGCGGAGGCAAAGGAAGCGTTATAGATAAACCCTGCTATGCCTGTAAAGGCGAGGGAACTGTAAAAAGCAGGAAAACTGTCAAAGTCAGGATTCCTCCCGGCGTTGACGAAGGTACATCTTTGAAAGTGCCGGGTGCCGGCAACGCGTGCGTCGGCGGTTATCCACCGGGAGATTTATACGTCGTAATACACATGAAAAAGGCTGTAGGTTTTAAAAGAGACGGCGACGATTTACATACAGAAATTTCTATCTCTTTTCCGCAGGCTGCAATGGGAGTTGACTACGATGTGCCTGCCGTGAAAGGATATGTAAAAGTAAAAGTTTCTCCTTCAACTCAGCCGGGAACTGTCTTAAGAGTGCGCGAACAGGGATTTCCAAGGCTGGGAAGAAAAAATAGAGGGGATCTTTACGTTAAAGTAAACGTTTCTGTTCCCAGACATATGAACGACGTCCAAAAACGCGCTCTTTTTGAATACGCAAAATCTATGGGTGAGTTTCCGAAAGACGCTCAATATCAAAGCGAGAGCTTTTTTAAAAAGATTTTTAGATAACTGTTTTGAATAATTTTCCATCTATTGAAAAAGTTATTCATTTTATATAATATAAAACAAACTTTAATTTTGCTTTATGCGTATGTATAAGGCAGATCCTCTGGAAATAAAATTTTCACGGGGAAATTCCATAAAAAAGTAAAAAGGTATGTGAACATGAATTATGAAAGTACGTTTATTATCTCTTTAAAGCTGTCGGCAGAAAAAGTTGAAGAGCTTATTGCGAAAGTTTTAGAAATCATTAAAACTTCAAAAGGGACTGTTAAAACAGTCCAACAGCTCGGCAAAAAGAAGCTTGCTTATCCTGTTAAGAAAGCGCAGGAAGGAAATTATGTTTATATTGAATTCAGCGGAGAAAGCGCAATAGTTGGCGCGCTTGAAAACTTTTTTAAATTTAATGATTCGGTTATGAGATTCCTTACGGTCAAAGCTGAAGATAAGAAAGTGGTGGCGAAATCCGCTTCAAAACAAATTGACAAATCAGCTGAAACAAACGCTGTAGAGTTAAAACAAGGTGAGCCTGTGAAGGCGAACGCGGGAGAGGTGAAGAAAGATGCGCCTGACCAATCTTGCAGCAGTGCCAACGGGACTGAGGCAGAAATGGATGCAGCGGAATTAAAACAAGATATGCCGATTAAAATGAATTCGGGAGAGGTAAAACAAGATGAGTCAGTTAAATCAGCAGCAAAAAAGTTATCGCTTGCCTGAAGAAAACATTGTTATTTTGGTAGGCAGAGTTTCAAGAGCTCCTGATTTGAGACGCACAAGCACCGGTAAAGCTGTTTGTTCTTTTGACATAGCTATCAGCAGAAGAATGAAAGATACAACTACCGGCGATTGGATAGATGCTGAGCCTACCTTTGTTCCCATTATTGTCTGGGGCGAACAGGCTGAAAGGTGTGCCGGACGTTTGGAAAAAGGATTCCCTGTACATGTAGAGGGAAGGCTTCAAACTAACAAATGGGAAGGAAACGATGGGATTAAAAGAAGCCGTTTAGAAGTTATAGCTTCAAGGGTGCAGTTTCTCATGATGATTAGACAAGACTCGCCGGCGGCCGGCGGCGGTGTTGTAAACGAATTACAGGAGCAGTCTGACGACAGCGATGAGGACGACGAAAATGACATACCTTTTTAAACGGGTTAGGAGAAAGAAATGGCATTTATAAAGAAGCCTGAAGCGCATTTAAAATCTCAAAAATTTTCTGCTGATAATCAAGCGCAGGTGCGGGCGAGTGGAAAGTTCAAAAAGAGTGGACTGTTAAGGAAGAAAATTTGTCGTTTTTGTGCCGATAAAATTGAAGCAGATTATAAAAATGTAAGTCTGCTCCGCTCGTTTATCACTGAGAAAGGCAAAATACTTTCGGGGCGGATAACCGGTACGTGCGCAAGACATCAGAGAAAGCTTGATAAATCAATTAAAAGAGCAAGAATGCTTGCTCTTTTGCCTTTTAAGGCGGATTAGCGTTTCGCGATCCGCGTAAGTTGATTGGATTTAGACTGCGGATTGCCAGAGGGGAAAAAATGAGAATTATATTAAAATCCGATATAACTAATGTTGGACGGCAAGGTGAGATAAAAGAAGTGGCGGCGGGATTTGCCAGAAATTACCTTGTACCCAAAAATCTTGCTATGGAAGCAAATGCGCAGAATCTCAAAATTTGGGAAAGAATAAGAGGAAGACTTGAAAAACAAAGGGAAGAGGTGATAGGGGAAGCCAGAGGAACTGCTTTAAAACTGGAAGCTTCAAAATTTGTTGCAAAAGTTAAAATTGGAGAAAAGGGTAAAGTTTTTGGCTCAATAAGCGCTTTAAATATCGCTAAAATTTTTGAGAACGGAGGTTTTAAAGTGAAGAAGCACGATATTCTTCTTTCCAATGCCATAAAGACAACAGGCATTTATGAAATAAACGTAAGACTTCACCCTGAAGTCATTGCGAAAATAAAGCTTTCTGTTATAGGCGAAAAATAGTAGTTTTTGTTCTAAATTGAAATAATTTAAAATATGTGAAAAAAGATAATATTTATTCTAATA
>JAISUD010000008.1 GCA_031272265.1 Endomicrobium sp.
CAAGGAGTTGAACCTCCAACAATACTTGCAGTACATTTACAAAAAAAGCTACACGTGAGATGCAAGAGAGAGTTAATAAGCTAATACCGGCAGTTAGCAATAAACACAAACCTCTAATCGCAACATTCCATTCTTTCTGTGCTAAGTTTCTAAGGACAAATCTAATACCAGCAGGTATGAAGCCTTTTGGAATCGCAAACAAATCCAAAGAACCTGAAATAATTAAACAATGTATAAGCCAGCTAAACATAGATACTGAGTTCCATAAACCTTCCAAAGTAATGAATAATATCGGAGCGGAAACGTGCTCAATCACTAATAATTGCAGGATATTAAAAACCACAAGAATAACCATTTTGCGCGCCTTATCAGCGACTCTGTTAAAAGTTGCCGGTAAGATAACCTACAAGAAACAAGAGAGAAGCCGTAAGTTTTTCAGTCACTTTCCTTCTGCACTATAATCTTTGTTTTTTATCTGTTCGTTTCGCTACAGTCCTGCCTTTTTACACCTTATTCCGACTTTTTCGTCATTGAGAAGAGGCTTTTCAACGGCAAAAATAACAACAATGATGAAGCGACGATGTCTTTTATCTTTCTTTTAGAAGCGTTTTTATAATTCGTCTTTAGAAGCTCAAGGCTTCAAAAAATAAAAGCTAAAAAAAGAATTGTCAATAGTTTCTGCGCGCAAATTAAATATGTTTTCTTGAATTCCTTTTCTTTTTCAAAAATGAGTAGCAGTAGCAGGACTGTTAAAAGTATTTACCTGTTTGTATCAATTTACAGTAGAAAAGTTTGAAGGTAATAGATTTAAGCGTGTAATAACTTATAAAAGGGCTTTGACAAAATTTATACCGAGCAGGAATTCTCTTTCTAATAAGGCCGGCAAAGCTGCCGATACAATGAATATTATATGAAATGCTTTGTAATTTTTGGAAAAATATAATTTTAATGTGATTTTGAGGTAAAAAAAGTTTTAGTTCAATTGAAATTGCAAATCTGTGAATTTTGTTAAACAGTCATTGGAAGTTCTGAGAGACTGCTGAAAAACGCGTTTTTGTCATTGCAAATAAATATTGAAACTATTAGAAATAACTTGTTGTTTTTTGATTTTGGTACCCTGAAGTTTATTCTATGACACTAAGCTACAGCGTAATTTTGTTAACCAGCTTGCTGGCGCTTAGAAGCTTGGCCTAAACACTCCGAAATTAAGTTTTGTGAGATCTTTTTAACGCAAGCTCGCAGGTATTTTAGATAATAGATCAGGCAAATATTTTTGTATTCTTGACAAAATAACCTGAAAGTTTTATATTAAATTAATTTCAGTCTAATATTTCTATCTTAATCTCCACCGTTTTTGATATGAAGTTTAAAGGTTTTGGATGATAAATGTAAAAAGAAGAAAATACTCTGACAGCTTAAGCGCTTCACTTGAGAACTATCTTGAGACTATCGCGGCATTAAAAAGAAAGAAAAGGTATGCCAGAATAGGCGATATCGCCAGAGCTTTAAAGGTTAAGAGTTCAAGTGTAAACGTCGCAATTAACTTTTTAGCCGAAAATGGACTTGCGATACACGAAAAATATGGATATGTGGATTTAACAGAACAGGGAGAAAAAATAGCTTTAGAAATCCAAATGAAGCACGACGTATTGTACAAGTTTTTAAGTAATCTGCTGTTTATAAACGGCGAAACTGCCGATAAAGAAGCCTGCCAAATAGAGCATTTAATCGGTATAGAGACCGTTCAAAGACTTGAAAAATTACATACTCTTTTGAGGGAAAGTTTTCTTATAAAAGGCGAAGATGTTGTCAATTTAAAGGAATATTTAGAAAAATAACGTAATAAATGATATAATGATTGAATTAGAATTATGTTAAATTAAAAGTTTTTGCTGGCAATAAGTTAGCTGAAACTAAAATAATTATACGCAACTGAAAAAGGAGACGTTATGAAGCGTTCAAGAAAAATTTTAAGTCATATTTATAGGCATTTTCAGAGGCACTTTTACGGACATTTTCACAGTCACCGGGTTAAATCTCATTTTCGTACTCATGAAAGAGGGCCGTTTAAGAGTTGTAACGTTAATAATTTTATTAGATTAAGCTTCGCCTGGCCGGGCGTTTACAGATTGATTGTAGTTTATTGTAGTGAGAAGTTGGAGCACAGGCTTCTTGAGATGGGTTTTATACCCGGCGAAAACTTAACTGTTGTTGAAAATACCGGCCCAAAAGGTGGCGTAACGGTTAAAATAAAAGGCGCTAAAGTTGCTTTAAGCAGCGAAGTTGCCTATAAAATCCTACTAGAGAGGAAAAATAATTGAATACGATTAAAAAAGAGATAACCGTTGCTCTTGTGGGCAATCCAAACAGTGGTAAATCAACGATTTTTAATAGTCTGACAGGTGCTAGCCAAGACGTTGGCAATTATCCCGGAGTAACGGTAGAGAAAAAAAAAGGCTCAAAAAATTACAGGGGATATAATATAAATTTTATTGATTTACCGGGTACGTACAGTCTCTCAGCGTATTCTGAAGACGAAATGGTAGCGAGAGATTTTCTGCTCAATGAAAAGCCTGATATAATACTCAATGTTATTGATGCTTCTAATATAGAGCGCAATCTTTACTTGTTTACGCAGATTACGGAGCTGGGTATTCCCGTCGTAATAGCTTTAAATATGATTGACATCTTAGAATCGCAGGGCAAGGTTATTGACAGGGAAATGTTGTCAAATCTTTTAGGAGTTTCTGTATTTATCGTGTCAGTCAATAAAGAGACGGGAATTATTGACGTTTTAGATTATATTGTAGACAGTATAGAAGAAGGGGAGCTGAAAAACCTGAAGGCAACCAAAGTTGACTACGGTGAAAATATTAAAGAGGAAATTGATAAACTTGAAAGTCTTATCTTGCAGTACCCCGAACTGTCAAAATTTCCTAAGAGCTGGCTTTTAATAAAACTTTTGGACAACGACCCTTTGGCGCTGAAGCTTGTTTACAAGACGAGCGACAAAATTAGAATTTTGCGCCAAATTAAGAAGAGCAGGAAGCATATTAAAGAGCATTTCGGCAAAAAGGCAGAAACTGAAATAGCCAACAGACGCTACGGTTTTGCAAATGCAGTCGTGAAAACGGTCGTAAAAAAAGTAGGACGGAGAAAAATTGACATAACCGAGTTCATAGACGCTTTTGCGCTTAACAGGTATCTTGGAATTCCTATTTTTGCCGCGGTAATGTACATGATTTTCAAATTTACATTTGCTTTCTCAGAACCTGTAATAAGTGTTTTTGAAAAGTTTTTTAAGTGGCTGGGTGGCGCTGTCGGAAGTTTTATTCCGGGAGAATCCACGAGATCTTTAGTTGTTGACGGAATAATTGGCGGAGTAGGCGGAGTGCTGGGATTTTTCCCGCTTGTATTATTTATGTTTTTTGCGATTGCATTTTTTGAAGACTCCGGATATATGGCCAGGGCCGCTTTTGTTATGGATAAGATTATGAACAGATTCGGTCTTCACGGGAAATCTTTTTTACCGTTAATGATTTCAACTAATGGATGCGCTGTGCCGGGTATTCTCGCCACCAGAACTTTAGATTCAAAACGCGAAAGACTTATAACTATGTTTGTCGTGCCGTTTATGGTATGCGGCGCTAAACTCCCGGTGTCCGCTTTAATTATAGGGGCTTTTTTTCCATTAAAATACCAAGCGAGCATTATGTCTTTTATATATGTTTTAAGTGTTATTATCGCTTTGGGCACGGCAAAAATGTTAAGCACGGTGCTTTTAAAAGGAGAAACGACGCATTTTGTTATGGAGCTTCCTCGTTACCACATGCCTCAAATTAAAGGTTTGCTTTTAAAAGTGTGGGAGAGAAGCTGGCTGTATTTGCGGAAAGCCGGAACTGTAATTGTGTTTATATCTGTTTTAATATGGGCAGCATTTGCTTATCCTAAAGTTTCGGTAGAGGAAAATCTTACTAAAAGCCAAAAAGCCGCCGCGCAGATTAAGTATAGTTTCGCGGGAAGGGTGGGGAAAATTATAGAACCTTTATTTAAACCTATAGGTATGGACGCTGATAGGGCAATTGCTTTAATAAGCGGTTTTGCCGCGAAAGAAGTAATTGTAAGCACTTTAAGCATGATTTATTCTATTGAAGAGACTGATTCTTATAGTTCTAAATCTTTAAAGGAAAAGATTGCCAGCGATAATGATTGGTCGCCGTTGAAAGGATTGACTTTTCTTATTTTTTGTTTAATTTATACGCCATGTGCGGCTTCTGTAGCGGTCTTTTTTAAAGAAGGTGGTTCAAGTTATAAATGGCTTGCACTTATTGTTATAGGAAATACAGTTTTTGCGTGGATAGTTTCGTTTATTATTTTTCAAGCGGGAACACTGTTGAAAATAGGCATATAGGTAAAAACAGAATGCGGAATCATTGACTGAAAAGATGTATTTCATTGTTTAGCGCGCATATTCAGTGGGTTTTTCTTTGTCTTTTATTGAATATCGGAGTATTTTAATATGGCGCAGGATGTAATAGTGATTTTAGCGGCAGCAGATATGATTTTACTGAGGCGTTTGATAAGAGGAGACTGTTATTATTGCAACAGGAATAAAGGGAGAATGAAAAACAGACTGTCCTGTTGTTGCCGTTTTAAAAAGTGAGATCTTAAAAAAGTTTTTAGTATACAATTTGTAAATTATATATAGAATTGAAGACGTCTCAGCATAGTGCGGGCATAAAGAACAATCCCGAATTGAAAATAGAAAGAATTTCGTTTATTGTTATTTACGGTAAACGCAAAATCCAGCACAAACTAAAATCCAAACAGACTTTTGTAATGGAGCCAGCGGGAATTGAACCCGCATCTTATCGTTGCGAACGATATATTCTCCCGTTTAACTATGGCCCCATTAGAGTCGTCCAAGCGGGTATTCGGCAGGGTTTTAATTTTTTAGACGACGACGACTTTGAATTAATTAATAAAATTTTAATTATAGTTAAATATACTTAAAAATAAAAGACATTGTAATGCAATTTATATATTTGTTAAAATTAGGAGTATGCGTATATCAGCGTGAGGAATTCATTTTATGTCGTATCTTGTTTTAGCTAGAAAATACAGGCCTCAGAATTTTAACGAAGTTGTAGGACAGGGACATATCTCCCAAACTCTTAAAAGTGCAATTTCTGAAAAACGTATTGCACACGCTTATTTATTCAGCGGACCCAGAGGCTGTGGCAAAACTACCACTGCTAGAATTCTTGCTAAATCTTTGAACTGTAAAAACGGACCGACGGCTGAGCCTTGCGGAGTATGCGAAAACTGCGTGGCGATTTCAAAGAGTTCAAGCATAGACGTTTTAGAAATTGACGGAGCGTCAAATAACGGTATAGACGAAATAAGAGCTTTAAGAGAAAACGTAAAGTTTTCAAGCGCCAATTCAAAATATAAAATTTACATAATAGACGAAGCCCATCAGATAACAACGCAGGCGTTTAACGCGCTGCTTAAAACGCTTGAAGAGCCACCGCCCCATGTTGTTTTTATTATGGCTACGACAGAGCAGCATAAAATTCCCGCTACTATTCTTTCAAGATGCCAGAGGTACAGGTTTAAACTCATATCAAGCGCGGAAATTTCTTTCGCGATAAAAAACATAGGGGGGAAAGAAGGTTTTGAGATAGACGACGAAGCTTTGAATATATTGATCTCGGCGTCGGGAGGCTCTATGAGAGACGCTTTAAGTCTTTTGGATCAGGTAGCGTCTTCAAGCATGGGTAGAATAACGGGTGCTTATTTAAGAGAACTACTCGGAATTCTGCCGAAAGACATTTTAGTCTCTATTACCGAAAATATCGCAAAGAGTGATATGCGAGCTATTTTGAAAACTGTTGAAGAAATTTTTAAACAAGGATATAACATTTTGCAGTTTGCAAGAGATTTAAGGGATCATCTTAGAAAAGTTATGGTTTATTCTATAAATCCATCAGTTGCAGAAATCTCTTGCGAAGATAAAAAACTTTTTGAGTCTCAAAAAACTTTATTTTCTGTTGCGCGCCACGTCCGCCTGAATAATCTTTTGTCAAAAGCACTTGAAGAAATGCGCTGGCACGATCAGCCCAGAATTCTTCTTGAAATGTATCTGCTTAAAATGTCGGAGCCGTATTATAACGTCGGCGAACTCATAGATAGGATTTCCGAGTTGGAAAAAAGTATTAAAACTGAAAATAACGCGGAATTTGTTTTTGAAAGTAAACTCCCGGAAAAAAACGGAAGCAGCGCTATCGGCGGAGTTTCGGTTTCCGATTCTTCAGACTTGGTAAGTATATGGAACGAGATTGTTTCCGAAATAATGAAAAAGCATCCGCTTTCGGCAAATTCCTTAAATAATGCATTAGTTGAAGTGGAGGGTCCATCGTCTGTACAGCTGACGGTTTCCAAAGAGTTTGATTATGCCGGAGTTTTGGAATTTAAGGAGCAGGTTTTAGAGCTTTTCCGCAGAAAAACGGGTTTAGATGTAACAATAAAGGTGCTTATTAAAAAGGGTGCAGTTCAAAACGAGGTGTTGCAGGAAGAAACAGTCGTTAAAGAAGAGGTTCTTCTGGCAGACGCTGATTTTACCGCCGGCGGCAAAGAAGAAAGTTTTAAAGAAGAGGCGGAGACTGCTATTCCCGAATGCATAAAAGAAATAGCGAAAAGTTTCGGCGCTACTGTCGTTAAGAAAATTTAAATCGTTATTCCATCTGTTGGCAAGAACTTTTAAGACATTTGAATTTCTTTATCTTTGCTGTTCTGTTAATTCTTTGCAATAAAATAATAAGTTAAATATTGCGGATGTAAAATAAATATTACAGGGATTTTCGTTAATTATGAACAGACCTCAACCTGTGGAGAGAATGGTTGAAATAATAAAAAAACTACCGGGTGTGGGACCTAAAATGGCTGAGCGTATAAGCTATCATATATTAAAAATGTCCGAAAACGAAGTTGACAGACTTATAAATTCTATACAAAAAGCGAGAGAAACAATAAAGTATTGCAATATCTGCTACAATTTAAGCGAGCATGATCCTTGTTTAATATGTGCCGATGCCACTAGAGAAGGCGATATTATATGCGTTGTGGAAACTCCTCAGGATTTAATAGCTGTCAGCAAAGCTAAAGATTACAGAGGGTTTTATTTTGTGCTTGGCGGTGCTTTGTCTCCTCTTGACGCCATAGGCCCTGAGGATATAAGAATTGATAAGTTGATAAAAAGATTAAAAAGTGGTAGTATTAAGGAGGTTATAGTCGCTACCGATACGGATTCTAAAGGCGAAATAACAGCGGTTTATCTTGCTGGAATTATAAAGACGTTAGGTATTAAAGCCACAAGGTTGGGGTATGGCTTGCCTGTGGGCGGTGATATTGAGTACGCTGACGAAGTGACTATTTCCCGTGCTATTGCGGGACGGACGGAGATGTAAAATAAAGATGATGCTTGGAAGGTAAAACTGCCGTTAAAACGAGTAGTTTAGTTGAATTCTGTGCGTTATGTATATAAAAAAGGAGCAGAATAATGTCAGTAAAGATGATTGAAGTTCGCTGGCACGGACGCGGTGGACAGGGTGCAAAAACTGCTGCCCTTTTGTTTGCCGAAGCAGTTATGGCGACGGGCAAGTATATTCAGGCGTTTCCCGAGTACGGACCGGAGAGAATGGGCGCCCCTGTACAGTCTTTTAATAGAATAAGCGAAGAACCCATTATAATTCATTCAGGAATTAAAAATCCGGACTATGTAGTTGTTTTGGATTCGTCTCTTATGGAGTCTGTTCCGGTAACAGAAGGACTCGGCAAAGGCGGAAAAATTGTAATAAACACTTCTTTAAGCACTTCGAAAATTGCGCAAAAGCTTGATATTGATATAAGTCAGGTTCACGTGGTAAATGCAAGCCAGATTGCTTTAGAGACAATAGGAAGAGACATACCTAATACTCCTATGCTTGGTGCTTTAGTGAAGGTTATAGGAACTTTAGATATTAATGGCGTTTTGGAAGATATAGAAACTAAACTAACGGCGAAATTTAGACATAAACCTGGAGTTATGAAAGGCAATCTTACGTCAATAAAAAGAGCTTTTGACGAAGTAAAAAACTGATTCTGTGTGGATATTGTCATTCAACAGTTTTCAATTTATTCAGCGCGTGAGCGTTTGTAGGTTTGCCCGGTACTTTAAGAACGTAGGAAATTAGATGTCTTGGAATTTCAGGTTAAAAGACTGCGTTTCATGTTTATGAAGGCAAGCGGGTGTTTAACGACAGATTTGCACGCTGGCAGAGAATATAAATAAGTTATAAGAGAAGGTTTGAGGTACTTGGAGGGAATGTGAAAAAAGAAGAAAAAAAATTAACGGCCGCTGAACTTCCCATAGGTGGCATAATAGAAGCAGGAACGGCGGTTAATTTCCATACGGGAAGCTGGCGTTCGGAAAGGCCTGTGTGGAATAAAGAAAAGTGTATTAATTGTTTAGTATGCTGGATTTCCTGTCCCGACAGTTCTATAAAAGTTGTTCCGGATGAGAGGAAAACTAGTATTATCGCCGGCATAGATTATGACCATTGCAAGGGGTGCGGAATCTGCGCAAAAGAATGTCCACCAAAAGTTAAAGCTATTGTAATGGAACAAGAAAGGAAATAAATACAAAATACTCATAATTCATAATTTATGCGTATCCACATTGCGTATTGGAAGATTTAAACCTCTAAATCACTTGGAGGCGATTCAAGTTTATATGGAAGAAGAGATGTCCCTTAATTGGCGCGTGATTACAAGGAGCTAATAATGATAAAGAAAGTATACTCAAAAAGCAAACTTGTTGCAAAAACAGGCAATGAAGTTATAGCTGAAGCATTGCGGCAGATAGAACCAGATGTAATAGCGGCATATCCTATAACTCCAGCTACGGAAATAGTGCAAATTTTCTCCCAGTTTGTCGCAGATGGCGTTGTAAAGAGCGAGTATATTGCGGTAGAAAGCGAACATTCAGCTATATCGGCGACAATAGCGGCTTCTGCCGCCGGGGCAAGAGCGATGACAAGCACTTCTTCGCAGGGGTTATCTCTTATGTGGGAGATGCTTTATATAGCCGCTGGATTGAGGCTTCCGGTGATTATGGCAGAAGTTAACAGAGCAATTTCCGCGCCTATTAATATTAACGCCGATCATTCGGATACTATGGGAACTAGGGATGCCGGATGGATTCAAATATATTCAGAGAATTCACAAGAAGCTTACGATAATATAATTCAGGTTACGAGAATAGCTGAAAAGGCAAAACTCCCCGCGATGGTAACTATGGACGGGTTTATCACTTCTCATTGCATGGAAGTTGTTGAGGTTTATCCTGACGCTGACGTGAAGACTTTTGTGGGCGAATATAAACCTGAAAGGTATCTTTTAGATATAAAAAAACCTTACACATTAGGGGCGATTGATTTGCAGGATTATTACTTTGAGCACAGATACCAGCTTGCGCAGGCTGTAAGAGACGCGAAGGATATAATTTTAGATATCGCGGGAGAATTTGAGAGAACTTTTGGACGGAAATATGGGTTTTATGAAAAATATATGCTTGACGATGCAGAAGTTGCAATAGTGATTATAGGGTCAACGGCAGGTAACGTAAAAGCAGTAGTAAAGGAATTAAGAGAAAAAGGAATTAAAGCGGGTCTCTTAAAGATAAGAGTTTACAGGCCTTTCCCCAGTGAGCAAATCGCAAAGGAATTGGCGCATGTTAAAGTAATTGCAGTTATGGATAGATCGGATTCTTGTTCGGGGGCGTTTCCTCCCATTTATTCTGATCTCACCGCGTCTTTGTATTCCGCGGGAGTTGTTGGTCCTAAAATTCTAAGTTATGTTTATGGTATCGGCGGAAGGGAATTTAGTAGCGAACAGATTGTCGATGTTTATGAGAAGCTTGGTAAAGTCGCCTCAGGTGCGGAAAAACCGTTTAAAGGCGTTGAGTATATAAATATAAGAATAAAGTAATTGAAAATAAAATAGAAGATGGAGTATTTTAAAAGCGAGTGTATTTATTCTCAGTAGTAAGTTAAGGGCGGATTGCAAATAAAAGTTTTTGTCCGGTGGCGCCTGATTATATAAAGAGCGTATAGATAAACAATAAATGCTGTTGATAGAAGTTTTGCTCTTAGGAGAAAAGTAAAATGGCAAATTTGAGAGAATTAAGTAAGAATCCGGTCCGTATAACAGGTGGGCACAGACTTTGCGCCGGATGCGGAGCGGGCATAGTTACAAGACAAACTTTGATAGCTGCTGGCGATACGCCGGTTGTTGTTATAAACGCTACGGGGTGTTTAGAAGTTTCAACTACCATTTTCCCTTATAGTGCGTGGAAAAGCCCGTACTTTCACAGCGCGTTTGAAAACGCGGCGGCAACATGTAGCGGTGTTGAAACTGCGTATAGAAGTTTAAAGGCGCAAGGTAAAATTAAAGACGACATCAGATTTATAACTTTTGGTGGTGACGGCGGAACTTATGATATTGGTTTGCAGTCTTTGTCCGGTGCAATGGAAAGAGGACATAGAATGCTTTACGTGTGCTACAACAACGAAGCGTATATGAACACGGGAATCCAAAGGTCAAGCGCCACTCCTAAAGGCGCGCATACGACAACTGCTCCCGCGGGAAAAAAACGGCAAGGCAAGCCACAGAATAAAAAAGATCTAACTCAGATTATAGCCGCTCATAACATTCCTTACGTTGCACAGTCTTATGTCGGAAACTGGAACGATTTTATAACTAAAGTACAGAAAGCTTTATCTGTTGACGGCCCGTCGTTTATAAATATTTTAACGCCTTGTAGACTGGGCTGGAGTTATAAACCAGAAGATATAATGGATATTGCAAGACTCGCAGTTGAAACTTGCATATGGCCATCTTACGAAGTTGAAAATGGCGTTTATAAAATAAATGTTAAGCCCAGAGAGAAGAAACCTGTAACTGAATTTTTAAAATTGCAGGGAAGATTTAAGCATCTGTTCAAGCCTGAAAACGCTTATATTCTTGAGGAAATCCAAAAGGACGTGGACGAAAAATGGTCTCTTTTGCAGTGCAGAGCTGAAACTGGGCGCCAGGCATAAGTTTTGAAGGAATCACAGAGGACGGATAAATACTTATCTGTTCTCTTTTTTTACATTTTGCACCCTTAGTTTTGAATTAATGCAATCGCGTTATTATTTAGATATTGGAGCGGAGTTATGATTAGATTTACTACGGCGGGCGAATCCCATGGAGAAGGAATTCTTGTTATTCTTGAGGGTATTCCTGCGGGACTTACGGTAAATTCTGAAGATGTAGATTTGGAGCTTGCGAGAAGACAAAAAGGCTATGGCAGAGGACAGAGAATGCACATAGAGACAGATTCTGTCAAGATTCTTTCAGGCATGCGTTATGCAAGAACGATTGGTTCCCCAATAGCAATGTATATTTCAAATAAAGATTTTAAAAATTGGCTGCACGTAATGTCGCCGGTTTCTGTTGATTTAGACGGAACGACTCTTTTAAAACCGCGTCCCGGACACGCTGATTTAGCGGGGCTTATGAAATACGGCGTAAATGATTTTAGAGATATATTGGAAAGAGCGTCAGCACGGGAAACAGCGGCAAGAGTAGCCGCAGGCGCTGTATGCAAAATGCTTTTGAAAGAAATAGGAATAAATATAATATCCTACACGTTGCAAATAGGAAATGTTTCGGCGGACATGTCTTCCATTAAAGAAGATGATGTATGGAATAATACGGAAACCTCTTATGTCAGATGCCCTGATGCAGACGCAAGCGCGAGAATGATTAAATTGATAAAGAAAGCGGGAGCAAAAGGGGACACTTTGGGAGGTAAAGTCACTGTTGTAGCCAAAAACGTTCCGGCGGGGCTTGGAAGTCATACTCAATGGGATTTAAAACTTGACGGCCGCCTTGCTCAAAGCTTGATTTCAATTCAAGCTATAAAAGCTGTTGAGTTTGGGAATGGGACGAAACTTGCTTCGCTTTTCGGCTCTTTATCACACGACGAGATTTTTTACAGTGAAGTAAAAGGGTTTTACAGAAATACGAACATGGCAGGAGGTATAGAAGGCGGCATGAGCAACGGAGAGCCTATTATTGTCACCTGCACTATGAAAGCTATTCCCTCACTTAGCAAACCGCTGCACTCTGTAAACCTTGTTACAAAACAACCCGCTAAAGCTGAGGCTATAAGAAGCGATGTTTGCGCAGTTCCTGCGGCGGGTATTGTCGCGGAAGCCGCAGTTGCCATAGAACTTGCAAAAGCTTTAAAAGAGAAATTCGGTGGAGATTGTCTTGAAGATATGAAAAAGAACATAAATATATACAAGGATAGATTGAAAACGCTATAGATGAATCTGGTATTTACGGGTTTTATGGGTACCGGGAAGTCAAAGACGGGAAAAATTATATCGGAAAAACTAAACCGTGGTTTTTTTGACACGGATGCTTTAATAGAAGAAAAATTCGGTCTCTCGGTAGGCGATATTTTTAAAAAGTTTGGAGAAGTGTGGTTCAGACGCGCTGAAACTAATATTATAAAAGAAGTTTCCCGGAAAGATTCAGTCGTAATTTCCTGCGGCGGTGGCGTGGTTTTAAATTCTGAAAATATTGTATTTTTGAGACAAAAAGGAATAATAATAAATCTTTATGCCTCAGCAGAAGTTATATATGAGAGATTAAGGAACGAAGATAATAGACCTCTTCTCAAATGTAGCGCCCCTATGGCGGAGATAAAAAAACTTTTAAATCTTAGAAGAAGCTATTATGTAGACTGCGATTTTGCATTTAATACAGAAAACTTGACGCCAGCTGAAGTCGCGGATAAAATACTAAACAGCGAAGGCGTAAAAACTTTATTGTTTTAACGCCGTTGAAGCTTTGTCGGATTTAACAATTTAATGATTATTCATAGATAGTTTATTAAAATTTGTTTTATTTTAGAGCGGGAAAATAAAAAATAAATGTTAAGAAAGATAGTGATTTCATCAATTTTGATTTTTACTATTGTTTCTTTATCGTTTGCAGATAAAACTTGTGTAATAGATACTCCTAATGTAAATATGCTGGATTGTGATTCTTATAATGTCACTATCAAATTTCTTTCAGGCGGTACTTTTGTACCCAGCGGTAATTTCAGTATTTTTAAGTGGTTTAATATAGGTGGATCGCTGGAGTTGGGTAAACTTATTGGAAAAGGTGACGAGCCGTTAAAAGTTGCGATTCCGGCTTTTCAGGTTAAGTTTAAAGTTTATGAAGGAAACATGACTTATCCTGCGATAGCGATAGGCTTTGACGGACAAGGCTATTTTTTTGATAGCGGATACAGTTGGGATTATTTACAGAAAGGGCGGGGAATCTATCTTGTTATAGGCAGAGAGTTTTTTGTTGAGAATTTAATGTTTAATATCGGCGCTAATATTAACATTATTAATATTAGTAATGACGACAAAATTCATGGATTTATAAATTTAGTAGTTCCTTTATTTAGGGAGATAATATATTTGGTGGCGGAATGTGACAATATAATTCCTTTGTTGTCCACAAGGGTTAATTTAGGTTTAAGATTTGCTTTAACGGAATTTGTAAATATAGATTGCATTGTCAGAGACTGTTGTCTGGGGCTGGTGAAAATGCCCGACGACGGCAGACTTTTTAACGAGAGAATAATTAGAATAAGTCATTCCTTTAAATTTTAAGTGGGTGTGCATGGAAAAGTCTTTTGATTTTGAACAGCCTATTGTTGATATTGATAAAAGAATTGAAGATTTAAAAGAATCTTCTAAGAGTAGAGGCATAGATTTATCGAAACAAATCAAAGATCTTGAAGAAGCGAAAGACGAGCTGAAACAAAAAATTTATGATTCTTTAACGCCTTGGCAGAGAATACAAATAGCCAGACATCCTCAAAGACCTTACTTTTTGGATTATGTCGGACTTATTTTCAAAGATTTTTTGGAACTGCACGGCGATAGAGTCTTCGGCGATGATCAGGCGATTTTATGCGGCATTGCTACTATTGACGGCGGCTCAGTTATTGTTATAGGTCACCAGAAAGGCAAAAGTCTTGAAGAGAATATGAACAGGAATTTCGGCATGGCGCATCCCGAGGGCTATAGAAAAGCTATGAGAATAATGAAGCTTGCCGAAAAATTTAACAAACCGATAATAACATTTATAGATACGCCGGGCGCTTATCCTGGAATCGCTGCTGAAGAGAGGGGACAGGCGGAAGCCATCGCGAGAAATTTAAGAGATATGTCAAATTTGAAAGTTCCTATTATAAGCGTTGTTATAGGAGAAGGTGGATCGGGCGGGGCTTTGGGCATAAGCGTTTCAAATAAAATTTTATGTCTTGAAAACGCTTATTATTCCGTTATTACCCCCGAAGGATGCGCTGCCATACTTTTTAAGGACGGCTCAAAAGCGCCTGAAGCTGCGCAAGCCATGAAGATAACGGCTAAGGACTTATTAAATTTAAAGGCTGTAGACGAGGTTATAAAAGAGCCATTAGGTGGAGCGCATTATGATCCGGTAAAAACTGCGGCGAATGTAAAGACTGTTTTAAATAAATATTTGCGTCATTATAAATCCAAAAATCATAAAGAGATTGTAGATGAAAGGTATTTAAAATTCAGGAATATAGGCGTTTATAAGGATATTGAGAACAAGTGTAATAAGTCTGTCAAAAAAAAACGTGTTAATGCTAATAATAAAAATAAGGGAGGAAAATAAAATGGCATTAGTGTCAACGAAGCAAATTTTAGAAGAAGCGAGAAAAAAGGGTTATGGAGTGGGTGCTTATAATGTTAATAATATGGAGCAGATGCAGGCAATTATGGCTGCTGCAAAAGAAACGGACTCTCCTGTAATAATTCAAGCGAGCAGAGGAGCTTTAAAATATTCCAATTTTACGTATTTGGGCTATTTAATGAAAGCTGCTGTTGAGGAGAATCCTGATATTCCCATTGCAATGCATTTAGATCACGGTAACTCTTTGGCATCGGCTGTGAAAGCAATAGAGCTGGGGTTTTCGTCGGTTATGATAGACGGTTCTCTGCTTGAAGACGGCAAAACGGCCTCAACTTACGACTATAATGTCAAAGTTACGCGTTCCGTTGTGGAATATGCACACGCGAGAGGCGTTTCGGTAGAAGCTGAGATTGGGACGCTTGGTGGAATAGAAGACGGAGTGGGTTCTGATAAAATACATTTGACGGATCCTAAAGAAGCTGAAAAATTTGTAAACGAAACGGGTATTGATTCTTTGGCTATTGCGATAGGAACTTCGCACGGGGCGTATAAATTTAAAGGCGCTGTAAATCTTGCTTTTGACGTTTTAAAGGAAGTAAGATCTTTGATAGACATTCCTATTGTGTTGCACGGAGCGTCGTCAGTTCCTAAAAAATTGACTGATGAGGTTAACAAATACGGCGGGAAAATGCCGGGAGCAACGGGTGTTCCTATGTCAAGTCTTCAGGAAGCCATTAAACTTGGAGTCTCAAAAATAAACGTTGATACTGACGGAAGACTTGCAATCACGGCTGCTATAAGAAAAGTTTTTGTGGAAATGCCTGAAAAGTTTGACCCGAGAGATTATTTAGGTCCTGCAAGAACTGCTCTTACGAATCTTATTATCACAAAAATGCAGGACTTTGGAACGGCGGGCCACGCTAAAGATTATTCTCCTAAATCTCTTGAAGGTATGAAGAAGTGCTACGCGTCTAAATGTAAATAACTGTCAATGAATCACTAAGAAAGAAGACTCAAGCTGTTATCTTCTCCCTTTTAAAAAGGAGAAGATAATAGTTTGATAAAAGCTATTTTATTTATGTCCGTAGAATAGAAATTAAAAATGGAGTATTTTAAATGCCGCTTTACAATGTAAAAAAGATAAAAATTTCCTCAATCGTTAGAATATTTCCTATTATTTTTACGATCTTGGGTGTTATATTTGGAGGATTGTTGTTTTTGGGTTATAGTTTAAATGGGTTTTTAACTTTCAAGATGAGACTTTTAGTGTTCGCTAATTTGCTGTTTTATTATGTCATTAGCATGACATTTTTAACCGTGGTTGCGGCATGGATTTATAATTTTATCGTTGTAAATTTAAATTATAATATTGTAGTTTCTCTTGAACCTGCCGATGAAACGACGGAGGAAGAGTAGACGGAACTTTGTAAACATGTTCACCGCGGGGCGTGCAGTAAGCTTAATATGCCGAGCGGTACTATGCTTTGTAAATTTTACAATAAGTCTCATGAACTTCAAGAAATTCATGATATAAAGCATAAGGTGTAGGAAATGCACGTAATTCTTACGCTCTGCAAGTCAGAGTCTTCTTGTTTTAAAGAACAGATCTGCTGTAGTGTCTTTCTGTTTATAACTTATCTTTTGTCAATATTAACAAATTAATAACTATCCCTTTTCAGTGGCGGCAAATATAAATGGCAACGGCAAAAACAAAAATGACCGCGTTTAAGAAGCAGCATTAACTATCTGTATTTCTTAAAGACTTATGCTATACTACAATCTTTTCTATTGCGCCAAATCTTTGACAATCAACAGAAACGACACGTTTACTCTGACTAATGTGATAAAAACTGTGGACAGTGACGATACAAAACTCAAAATTATAACTATTTTATCAATGTTAGTTTTCATTTTGATATATGCTTTATTTCTGGTATTTATGTTTTATTTGTTGTCTCTGAATGCTTTGCCTCCAAAGACAGCTTTCAAAAACGTAAAACAAGGTTATACAATATGTATTTTTTTTTGCGTCCCATTTGAGACAGCAAAAAAGAACGACAAAGACAAGACAAATTTTTGCAACTTATGAGGGATTACAAAAACAACAACAATGACGACGCATTTAGGGGAAAACAAAAACGAACGACGAAGCCATTATTTTGCAAGATTTAATTTATTCTACCAAACGTGAAAGAAATCAAAATTAAAGCAAATAAAGATACACATATTCCGATGAAAAGAATTAAAGTCCTTTTAACATTAAAGTCTGCAAGGTCTACTTTTCCCGCTTTCCTAGATTCATTCCAGTGATAAAGAGTCAA
>JAISUD010000026.1 GCA_031272265.1 Endomicrobium sp.
CTTTTCAACACTACTTGCCTTAGCAGTACCGCTACCTACGGCACCTTTCAATGCTGCCTCTATCTCCGCCAGTGCCTGCTGATATGCTTTTGCAGCGTTAGCTTTAAGAGATGCCGTCCAATCCGTCTTGTCCGCCGCTCTCAACAAGCCGCGCGGCTTGTAGTGGACATCTACCAAGTCCTCAGTAATTGGGATCCCTGCTTGCAACAGAGAAAGGAGTGCCTGTTGTGTAAGAAGATCAGCAGAACGCTTTATAGCACTCTTAACTTGATCATCCATGCCAAGCTGTTCCACGTTCCCACCATATTCGCTAACCGCTTCACTCGCGGCACCGCCTTGTCCAGCTCCGCCGCCACCACCACCGCTCAATGCCATCTGCACTGGTTTAATTTTATCCTGTTTCATCTTTTTTATCTATGACTTTTGATTTTTCTTGCTCTATTCTCTGTTTCGGGTACCTCCGGGTGGCTATCCGTCTACGTTTAAACTCCTTCTTGATGAGTCTAATGTAATGACGGATTGTTTTGATGTCCTCATGCAATGTGTTCGTCAATTCATTTAGCTCCTCATCTGTTTTCTCTGCTAAGAGTTCCCCTGTATCCGTGTCGGATATGCATACTTCATAAGGTTCAGAATGGATTGATCCTTGCCTACTCCGAATGAAATATGCTGCCTGTGCGGACATAAAAATAAGTAATAACATCCCTGCTAAAATTAGTTTTTTCATTTTGTATCCTCTTTCTTGTTTTATTGTGTGATTGGGCTGGACTGTAAGATGGAATCCCTCCTCGCAATATAATATACATACTCGGCAAAGTACAAAACCATAGTTTTCGCGCGCTCTTGTTTCTCGCTTGCCACCTCGTCATCATGGATGTGATTAACAAGATTGGTTTGAGTGATCTGAATGTTGTATTTCAATCTGTTTAAAAAAACTGGCAGTGTCTGCCTCGATATTATTCAGCTCCTCTGCCCTGCTAAGTTCCTGCGCATCCTGCGCAATCGCCACTGGGTCCTGCCTAGACTGCTGGTCGGCGAATTTAGTCATAAGCCTGTTTTGCAGCCAATGCGCTTCTGTCAACGTTATTTGCCGGGCAAGTTCGAGTATATGAAACGTACCGTTAGGAAATTTGCTGTCTAAGATTTCCATTATTAGTTTTTCTACTGAGGAGCGCTCCCTCTGGAGAGAGAGTTGCCCTGAGCGGTCGTATCCCAGCCATAGTCCCAAAGCGACATTGTCATACTCTTTCTCGGTTAGGAGTGAGAAGATTTCCTGCTGATACCTGCTCTATTTCCGTTTTATTCGCCTTCCCTGCGGACACCACTTCCACTATTAGCCTGCCGTCTACTCCTATGTCCCTAGAAGAAGATCCCCCCCAGCTCCGCCTCCAGCACCTAAATGTATGCGACGTGAGGACATCAGAGGACGTCTACTACTGCCATAGGAAGAGACGGGTACTACGGCAGCACCATATGATTCTAATGATTCCAACGACGGCGAGAAGGAAGCCTCCTACAATCAGACTGCCCAGAACTAGTCGGTTAGCTTGGGGAACCTCTATGCGCGTGTTTATTAGATCTATCTCGCGCGCACGTATGTCCGTCGTACTAGGCACTTTGACACATCCCCTCAACTGAATTAATATCATTAGGATTGCGATTGTTTTTTTCATGTTGCACTTCTTAATGTGATGTTATTAGATGGTATCAAATTTTGGAAATGATCTCTGCAATCTTACCTTTGCAACAGCAGTGGTCAATTAATGTTATTCCCTCTGCGATTGCCAGTCCTGGTAGTACCATTCGCATTATCATCCCCTTCCACCCCAAGTTCTTAGGCTCTGGAATTCGATGGGATAGTGAAGTTGGAGATGGGGACGGAATCGGAGTCGGTGTTTCCTCTTGTGTTGGCTTTTCTCCCTCTTTTGTTTTTTGTTCAGTGAAGACAGCAGGTTGTTTAGTACAGCCGATTAGCTGAAATAATATTAATGCTATTGCGATTCTTCGCATTTTCACTTTCTTCCCTGTTTTTGTTTTTTTATTTTTTACAACAACAACGACAACAATTCGCCATAGTAACTATATTAGCGGTTGCAACAGTACTGGTCAATTAATACTAGTAGCTCTCCGAGTGCTAATCCTACTAGTGGTGATAGCGTTACTATATACAGTTAGTGCTTAACCACTCAATCCTCAATTTGATCGTATCGTGAAGTTGGAGATGGTGGTGGAGTCGAAGTCGGTGTTTCCTCTTATGTTTTTGTTCCTCGTTCGTCGACAATAGCAAGTTGTTTGGTGCAGCCGACTAGCTGAAACAATATTAATGCTATTACGATTTCTTTTGTGTTTCTTCCCTCTCTTTCATATATGACATTTGGTCTTTTTTCTCATGTGTGACTTCTGGTCTGCCCTATTTCCCGCTCGAATTCTATTCTCCAATTAATATAATATAGACAACCTCCGTTAAGCTAATCATTATAGTTCGCAATAGACGAGAGGTCTCGCCTCCCTCTTGCACGGCAAGCTGCGCGGTCGTGTCATAAAGGTTTTGTTCTACCGTACGTATAAAAACACGTCTGGTCACTCTCTAACTTGTCTACTGCTTCTAGCGGCTTCAGCTCGTCGCGCACTCTATTCTCTATCGCAGATGTCGCCTGCTGTGTTTTTTCCCTGCCATAAGACATTACAGTGTGCTGGCTACCATCCTCAGCTGTCACATTCGATCTTAATTGAGCGTTCAGTATCCCATCTATCTCGGTGTCGGGATTGGAGACGGGACATATACGGAGCAATTGTTCGTAGACGTCTTTAAAGTCCTCATAATATAATAGTAAGATCTTCATGCGCCATCTTATCTTATTCAAACCCTCGTTGTCTTGGTTTTCCCTCGCCTCCAATTGTAGAGGCGCCACTGGTCTTGAGCGTCGTTTGCATTTTTTGCCGACGCTTCTATCCGCGATTCTAGCGCACCTTTCCCCTCGGAGTGCAGATCGTTTTTAACTTTGTATTTACAATAGTATATGATTCCAACGATGACAACGAAGACAAGAAGGACGCCTACGGTGCCTACAATTATTTGTGTGTAGTCAGTTTGCTGTACCACCTGGCCACGCTGTTCTTGGTGTCGCAGAAGGCTTGCTTACTTGTGGCCAAGTACTGGTTCATCGCATCCATCCTTTGGGTCCAGCCGGCGAGAGTGCCGGTAATGCCCTCCTCGTTTGTGAGGCCCGTTATGCGTTGCTGGATGTTTTCATCTCTAGGGTCTTCAGTCTTGCCGCTTGGAAGCAGATGCTTTTGGTGTGTATCTCAACTGAGATGTTTATGTTCTAGGCGGCGATATACATAGACTCCAGCACCCAGTAGTATTAGGCCGTCAACCATCACTCCTGCCAGTCCCATCCACAAGCACAACCATAGCTCATGCACGGTTGCGCTGAGTGCGTTTATTTCGGTTTCATATGTCTCTTTCAGTGCGTTTATCTCTTTTTCATTCGTGTTTTTAATTATTGCTGGAGGTGGAGTGCAGCCGACTAGCTGAAACAATACTAAGATTATCGCTATCTTTTTCAGCACCATCAAACACTCCATGCACACACTGCAAGTAGTTGTTAGCTGCAATACTACCATACTACCCATCGCCAAAGCAACTCGTAGGATTAAGCACGCCTATAGTGGGAACTCTACACAACGATCTCAGAAAGGTAGGTGCGAAAAATATTATAAAGAACAATCCCCACTTTACACATTATGATAAACAATGCCAGCAGCCAGACCATTTAATCTTCCTCAGATTATATTCGTCCTTATCAACACATGCACGTATAGTATACCTGTGTATACTATACGTGCATCATTTGTAAGTATCCATATGCAGAAGGCAATAATAAATATTGCTTTAGTATTTTACTTCCTCTGTTTATAGGTGGTGTCGTCTAGCGGCCAGTCGTTTTTATTTCAATCTTTGATAAATACACTCGGCCATTTAATGTCTATATCTCCAATCCTATTTACTTCGGTAACTTCCACAGTGTTCTCAAGCATTTGTTACGACGAGTATATTGCTAAAAACGCGAAAATAAAACAACCGAAACGACAATTAATCTCTTCACCTAGCTCTCTTATACAAAGGTTTTATAAGCGTTTTTATTTTTCTCTTACTATTATGAATTTCAACTTCTAATTCATTATCGGTTTTGACATTTACATTTGTTTCAATCAACGCCATACCTACCGCTTTTTTCAATGTAGGGGAAAAAGATCCGCTCGTTACATACCCGATTTCTTTACCATCTAAAAAGATTTTATCAGCGTTCCTTGCAACGCCAGTAGAACATTCAAAAGCTATTGATCTTCTCAAAGGCTTGTCTTTTAAAAGTAAAAGCTTGTTTTTACCTATAAAATCGCTATCCCAGTTTATCGTCTTCTGAAATCCGGCGTCAATCGGATTTATGTTTTCGTCAATTTCATGTCCGTGCAAAGGCATGCAGGCTTCAAGTCTTAAAGTATCGCGACATCCAAGTCCGCAGGGTTTTATTGAAAGACTCATAAACTTTTTCCAAAGATCAACTATTCGCTCTTTAGAAATAAAAATTTCAAATCCGTCCTCACCGGTATAGCCTGTTCTTGCGACCCTGCAAAAATCCGCGTCTATATCTTTTAACTTCAGCGACGATATAGTAAAATACTTCATGTCTTTGATGTAAGTTTCGCAAATGCTTTGCAATACTTCGGGGGATTTAGGTCCCTGCACCGAAATAAGGCAAATATCGGTGCTTATATTTCTTATCTTAACTTTTTCCGTCTTCTTCTGTTTGTTTAACCAGTTAAAATCTTTTTCTAAATTTCCGGCGTTTGCAACAACCATATATTCAAAACCAAATTTATAAACTATGACATCATCTTTTACACCGCCGTTTTCATTGAGGAGCATAGAATATCTCGCTTTTTTGTTAGGAAGTCCCGATATATTCCCAAGCATAACATAATTCAAAAATCTCTCAGAATCTTCCCCTCTGACTATAAAAGTTCCCATATGAGATGTGTCAAACACGCCAATATTTGTCCTAACATTGTTATGCTCATCAATAATTGAGGTATACTGCAAAGGCATTTCCCAGCCACCAAACTCTACGAACTTCGCTCCAAGTTTTTTATGTTCGCTATACAAATATGTTCTTTTCATTTTTAAAATTCCTTTAACAACAAAATTTTTATATTTCCCGTTCGGAATTTATTCAACAACATTTCGCGTTGTTCTTATAGAGGGTTTTAATTTCCACTTTTTTTTGTCAATTCTACGCTACCGCAATTAAAAACTTAAAAGAAAAAAAGGTTTTAATTTCCACTTTTTTTTGTCAATTCTACGCACTTATCAAACGCGTCTTCATAGGCATTGAACAAACTTTCACTAAATGACGGATGAAAAATAGATCCTCTTGATATCTGCTCCGCGCTGCTTTTAATAACCTGAGAGGCAATGTTTATAAGTTCATCAGAGTGAGAGCCGACAATCCAAAAAGCCAATGGCTTTTTCGTCGTTTTATCAACGGCACATTTTACAAAACCCGCTCGCTCGTTTTCAATAAAAGCTCTGCCACTTGCAGCAAACGGGAATTTTCCAAAAATTACATCTTTATATCTTAAAAAATCCGATGCCTTTACTGAAGAACTTTGAGGCATTGAAAAAACAACTTGCGGGATAACGGAATTGTCAACTGCAATAGAACTCTTTCCAATTGCATTTTCCGCCGCTACAGCTCCCTCGTTCTGCGCCGCGTAAGCCAGCAGATTTTTCCCCGCGATGTCTCCTACTGCGTAAATATTGCTCACGTTCGTCCGACAGAACTCGTCTGTTTCTATAAAGCCTCTTTTAATTGTTTTAACACCAGCTTTTTCCAAACCCAAATCACTATTCGGCGTTCGACCAGTAACAATCAATACTTTTTCATACTTGTCCGCTTGGTCAAGTGCGTTGGAACATGAAACCAGCACTTCAACGCCCTGCCTTAACAGGTTTCTTCTTATCTCCTCCGATACTTCTCTATCTTCATTGGGAAGTAGACAATTTTCACATTCGGCTAAAGTTATACAGCAACCGAACCCTGAAAATATTGTAGCCATCTCAATCCCTATCGCGCCACCGCCGACTATAAGCATATTTGCCGGCATTTCTTTAAGATTCAAAGCATCTGTTGAATTTATTATTTTTCCACTGTCAAAAACAAATCCCTTTATCACCGAAGGAATCGCACCCGAAGCAATAATGATTTTATCCGCGGACACTTTGAAAATCTCTTTTTTCTCAGCACCCAAAACCGCAAGAGTATTTCTATCTTTAAACGATGCTGCACCCTCTATAACATCTATATCATACGAAGATAACACCGCTATCATACCTTTTCTAATACCGGCAATAGCCTTGTCTTTTCTCGCAGCTATATCTGCGAAAACAACAGGCTCTAAATTAGCTTTAAAGCCGTATTCATAAGATTTTTGAATTTTCTGTTTTATTTTCAGCGATTGCCATAGAAATTTCGTCGGAAGACAACCAAAATTCAGACATGTCCCGCCGATAAGAGATTTTTCTATTAACGCCGCTTTCGCGCCAAGCTGAGCTGCTCTTACGGCTGCTGTAAATCCGCCCGGACCCGAACCTATAACAATAACATCATATTCATTTAACCCCATTCATTCCTCTAAAAGCATCTATTGCAAAATTAAACAAAAACAACAAAGAAACTATAAGTAAAATAGGATGAACTTCTTTTATTTTGCCGCGCGCTAATTTTACAATACAGTAAAATATAAATCCTGCAGCTATGCCATAGCTTATATTAAACGAAAAAGCCATAATTATTATCGTTAAAAACGCTGGAAAAGCTTGTTCAAAATCACTCCAATCTATTTTCATTATTGAAGACATCATAAGCACGCCTACAACTATTAACGCAGGAGCCGCAGCTTCCGGAGGAACTATGCTGAAAAAATTTGCAAACGGAAGACACAACAAAAACATTGCAGCAACTACAAGCCCGGTTAGTCCCGTTCTTCCGCCGACTGATATGCCGGAAGCGCTTTCAACATAAGTAGTTACGCTGCTTGTCCCAAACAATCCACCCGCCGCGCAGGCAATACCGTCTGAAAATAAAGCTTTTTCAAATTTTGATCCAAATCTTTTCCCGGACAGAGAATTTTTACCATTTTCAGAGCTGCTATCAAAAATGCCGCTTATTTTCCCCGCACCTATAAACGTTCCTATAGCGCCAAAAGTCTCCGAAAGAATCAATGAAAATAACGCAATTAAAGTAAAAACTACCTTATTAAAATCCGAAAACAGAGAAGTAATATTAGAACTTTTAAACGCCGCAAATGCAACGTCTTTTATCAAAACTACTGATTTCAAATCAAGAAACTTAATTTTTGAAATATCTACTACCCCCATAGGAATGCCGATTATAACGGTCGCTATAATGCCTATAAAAATCGCGCCTTTGACCTTTTTCACAACAAGCACTATAACCAATATGAGACCTATAAGTCCTAGCAAGGCGTGCGGATTATTAAAAACCGTTAGAAACGGCATAATTGAGCTATCCGAAACTACATTGCCGCTCTCTAAAACAGCGTATTTACCCGCGTCAGAAACGAACGTTAAAAAAGAGGCGCTTTTTAAACCTATATAAGCTATAAATATTCCAATGCCTCCGCTAATTGAATTCTTAAGAAAATCAGGTATCGCTTCAACAAGCGTTTTTCTGAGTTTTGTAACAGTTATAAGAATAATAAATAACCCGCATAAAAATACTATTGTAAGCGCTTCGGTCCAAGAAAACCCCATTTGTTTACATAGAGTAAAAGTAAAAAAAGCGTTAGATCCCATTCCGGGTGCAAGCGCGAAAGGAACATTTGCATATAAAGCCATTATAAGCGTGCCAAATACCGAAGCTAAAATTGTCGCTGCGAAAACGCCTTGCCACGACATTCCGGAATTTAAAGAAAGAATAGAAGGATTTACAAAAATGATATAAGCCATCGTAAAAAATGTAGTAAGCCCCGCAATGATTTCCGTAGAAACATTCGTATTATTTTCTTTCAATTTAAAAAAATCTTTCATTTAACCGTACATCCATTTTTTAAATATTAAATATTTTCAATATTTTAGATATAGCCTTTTCAGGCTTCAAAAGCTCAACGCTATCTCTTGAGTCTTTTCTCGCTTTAAATTCCACGTTTCCGTCTGCAAGGTTTCTTTCGGCTATCGTTATTCTGTAAGGAACGCCTATTAAATCAGCATCTTTAAACTTGATGCCCGGTCTTTCGTCTCTGTCGTCAATTAAAACGTCTAATCCTCTTGAAGACAACTCTTTATATACTTTTTCCGTTACTTCCTTAGTTTTTTCGTCGGCGTAATTTAAAGGAACGATTATAACTTCAAACGGAGCAATGTTATCCGGCCATATTATACCATTATCATCGTGAGATTGCTCTATTGTCGCGGCAACTATCCTCGTAACTCCCAAACCATAACAACCCATAACAATAAAATTTTCTTTCCCGCTTGAATCAAGATAAACAGCATTCATAGGTTTTGAATATCTAGTGCTCAGTTTAAAAATATGCCCGACTTCAATACCCTTTAAAAATTTTAATTTTCTTTCTCTACATCTGGGACAAATATCACCGTACGCAACTTTTCTTATATCAGCGACCACATCCGCATCATAATCCCTTTTATAATTTATATTTTTTACGTGATAATCTTTTTTATTCGCTCCTGAAACTGCATTCAACACCCCTGTAACGGATAAATCGGCTACGATATATACATTTTTAAGCCCTAAGGGGCCCGCAAAGCCTATTGGCGCGCCCGTAACGGAGGCAACAGTCTGTTCATCTGCAAGCTTTATTTCGTTTGCGCTAAGCAAAGTCTGCAGTTTTGTTTCATTTATTTCATGATCTCCCCTCGTTAAAACGGCAACGGGATTTCCGTTTGCAATATAAATCAGCGTCTTCACAAATTTTTCGGGAGATAAATTTAAAAATTTTGCAACATCTTTAACAGTGGCAAGACTGGGAGTGAATATTTCCTCAACGGCGTGCAGTTCTTGTTTGCAATTCTCTATTTGCAAACACTCAGCTTTTTCACCGGTCGCGCTATATCCGCACTCACAGGATACTATTTCCGTTTCTCCATTATCCGCTAAAATCATAAATTCGTGGGATAGCGAGCCGCCCATCTGCCCGGACGAAGACTCAACAATGCAAAATTTAAAACCGCATTTCACGCATATGTTTGTATAAGCTTCAAACATAATTTGATAATATTTTTCCATATCTGCTTCGTCAGTGTGAAACGAATAAGCGTCTTTCATCAAAAATTCTCTTGAGCGCATAATACCAAAACGCGGCCGTATCTCATCTCTAAACTTCGTACCAAATTGATACAACATAATAGGAAGTTGTTTATACGATTTTACGTCTTTCCTTATTAAATCCATTATCGCCTCTTCTGACGTAGGCGCAAGGCAGAATTCCGCATTCTTTCTGTCTTTTAATCTAAAAAGTTCTCTGCCGTAAATACTCCATCTTCCTGTTTCAATCCATAAATCCTTAGGAAAAATTAAAGGAAGGGCTATCTCTTGTCCTCCGACGGCGTTCATTTCACATCTTATTATATTTTCAACTTTTCTTAAAACTTTAAGACCCAAAGGCAAAAACTCATAAAGTCCCGACGCAAGCTTACGTATCATCCCAGATCTTACCATTAATTTCGCGGAAACTATATCAGCATCCGAAGGAGATTCTCTTAAAGTAGGAATTAACAATTTAGAAAAAAACATAAAATTCTCTATTATATCAGACATAAAATATTTTACGCATAACGCCGTTTTTTCAGTCTTTATTTTTAATTCCCGTGCTTTCCACTTACCTTAAAATTCTCAATATTTTGAATTTTGTTTTACCCGCGGGCAGCTTAACTACGACTATTTCGCCGACCTTATGTCCCAATAACCCCTGCGCAAGCGGAGACTGAACGGATATTTTATTTACACTGGGATCTGCTTCTTCCGAATCTACAATAAAATACTCATAATCGCCGCCACTGTCGTCCTGTATTTTAACTTTAACACCGATAAATATTTTATCGGGATCAATATTCTGCTCCTCAATAATCTTTGCATAGGCTATTTTTGAGTTAAGCTCTACGATCCTGCGCATAAGACTAGCAAGAATTTCTTTGGCAGCGTGATATTCCGCGTTCTCCCTTAAATCGCCAAGCTCTCTTGCCCGGGCAATTTCCTCTTGAATAAAAGACTTTTTCTTTTGAAGTTCTTCCAGCTCTCCAACAAGTTTTTCCCTACCTGTTCTGGTTAAATAAATTTCCGCCACTTTTAGTCCTCGCAATCACTTTTGATAGTCTCTTATCATATAAATAAGTTTATCAACCCATTTATCCAGGCTAATCTCACCTAAAATTTTACCTTTTTCAAATAATATTCCTTTGTTTCTACCGCCGACTATGCCAAAATCCGCATCTCTTGATTCTCCAAAACCGTTTACAATACAGCCCATTAAAGCTATTTTTAAAGGTCTGGAAAATTTATTTAAGTTCTTAATTATAGAAATTTTTTTTTCAATTTCTGAAACTACCTTTATTAAATCAACTTCGCACCTGGAACATGTAGGACAGGAAATAATTTCTACTCCAAAATTGCGAAGTTTCATAGATCTCAAAAGAGAATAAGCAATCTTAACTTCCTCTACAGGATCCGCGGTAAGAGAAACTCTGAGAGTATCACCTATACCTTCGTACAGCATTATGCCTAACCCCGCGGTAGACTTTACAGAACCGTTTTGAAGCGGCCCCGCTTCCGTTATTCCCAAGTGTAAAGGATAATTTCTTTTAGAAGCAAAAATTTTGTAAGACTGTACAGTCGTATTAATATCTGAAGTTTTTAAAGAAACAACTATATCCTGAAAGTCGTGTTTTTCTAAAATTCTTACATGATCTATGGCAGTGTCTACAAGTGCGTTGGCACGCGGTAAACTTTCAGAAAAATTTCGGACTTCTTTCAGCGAACCCGCATTAACCCCTATCCTTATAGGAATACGCGCTTTTTTCGCTTCCTTTACTAAAACTTCAACTTTATCTTTTGAACCTATATTTCCCGGATTAATCCTCAGTTTATCAATACCCTGTTTTATCGCTTCAAGTGCTATTCTGTAGTCAAAATGAATATCTGCAACCAGTGGAATCTTAATATTCTTCTTTATTCTTCTGATATTGCAGGCAGACTCTAAATCAGGGAAAGAAACACGAATAATTTCGCAGCCCGTTTCTTCAAGCTGCTTTATCTGTTTTACAGTAGCTTTCCAATCCCTTGAGTCCACGTTCGTCATAGACTGAACTGCAATTAAAGAACCACCCCCGATAGTAACACTGCCGATAGTAACTTTTCTTGTCTGAAATCTTTTGTAAAATTCCATCTTTAACTAACACAACCCAGTTTATAAGAAAAACCACTTAATTTCATACAATTTACATAAAACGCTTTTTTGCTAAACTCCAAATTTTTATCTACAAAAAAATAAAACAATATTAATATCCGACTTTACGGTAATTCTAAGAACATCCATGCAACAGTTAAAATCGTATTAAATTTATAAGCGTTTCTGTATTTCCGTCCAAAATCATTTAACAAATAGTTTCATTATATTCAGCTGCAAAAGATCGTTATACGTCGCAAGAAGGAAGATAGCGGATATAAGAATCAATCCTATAGTATTATAAACTTGAATAACTTTCGCGTTTATCTGTTTTCTGATTATCCCTTCTACAAGAAACAATAATATCATACCGCCATCAACCATAGGAATAGGAAAAAGATTAAACAGGCCCAAAGCAATTGATATAAACGCGATCAATTTTAAATAATCCTGAACTCCCTCCCTTGCAGCGTCTGCCATAAGCCGGATAATCCCAACGGGACCTGAAATATCGGGTTTTTTTAATGATACGACTCTATTTACAAGATAAATAACAGGCAGAACTGTCTGCTGTATTGAAAATTTAATTCCAAGGCACGCAGATTCCATAAAACTTATTTTTGTCTTCAAAGGGCGTACGCCTATTTCACCAGCTTTCGTTAACGAATTTTTCGCAACAAGCATATTTAATTCAAAAGAGTTATTTCCTCTTTCTATTATAAAATAAGCGTATTTGCCCGCTTTACTTCTCAAATTGGCAATTAAGTCGCTCCACGTATTTATCTCAACCGCGTCTATTGATTTTATTTTATCTCCCGACCTAAGTCCTGCAAGCGCGGCGGAAGAATTTTCAACTACGTACCCTATAGAACAATTTGTATCCGAGTGCACTATTCCCCACACGTTGAAAATAAAAGCAAAAAGAAAAATCGCAAAAATATAATTTGAAAACGGCCCTGCAAACAGTATCCAGATTTTTTTATACCATACAAGAGATAAATATTCTCCTTCAGCACCGGTAGCTTTGTCAGGAGTTTCGCCCGCCATTCCAATAAATCCGCCAAAAGGGACGGCTTTTATACAGTACTTCGTGCCTTTATAAGTGTGTTTAATTAAATCCGGCCCGAAACCAAAAGCAAAAGTCACCACATTCACTTTACACATTTTAGCGGCAAGAAAATGCCCTAATTCATGTATAAAAACTAAAAAACCTAACCCTATAATAACGCTCAATGCCTGAAGAATTAAACTCATTTACATTCCTTTATCAATTAGTTTTTTTGCATAAAACCTCGCCCAAGAGTCAGCTTCAATAAAACTATTCAACGATACGCTTTTTGATACAGTGTGGGCATTCATAGTTTTTTCAACAATTTCCGCGATATTCGTAAATTTTATCTCTTTATCTAAAAACGCGCCGACCGCTACCTCGTTAGCAGCATTCATTACTGAAGGCATGGTAAAACCTCTCTTCGCCGCATAATACGACAATCTTAAACACGGGAATCTATTAAAATCAGGCTTGAAAAATTCTAACTTGCCGACATCATAAAGATTCAACGGTCTGATACGCGAAGGCAGTCTTTCCGGATAAGTCAAGGCGTATTGAATCGACAGTCTCATATCTGGATTTGAAAGCTGCGCTATAATCGAACCGTCAATATATTCCACCATTGAATGCAACACAGACTGCGGGTGCATTATAATCTCAATTTTTTCTATAGGTACGCCAAAAAGAACAGACGCCTCAATAGCTTCAAGTCCTTTATTCATAAGAGTAGCGCTGTCAATAGTTATTTTCTTTCCCATCTTCCATGTCGGATGTTTCAACGCCTGTTCGAGAGTTATTTGAGAAAACTTTTTATTATATCTGTAAAACGGCCCTCCCGAAGCCGTAAGTATTATTTTTTTTATTTGAGATTTTTTCTCATTTGCGCAACACTGAAATACCGCTGAATGCTCACTATCAATAGGCAGCACCGAAACATCGTTCTCACTGGCAAGTTTCATTATATAGCTTCCCGCCATGACAAGACTTTCTTTATTTGCGATAGCTATGTTTTTTCTTGATTTTACCGCGGCCAGCGTAGATTTTAAGCCAGCAGTTCCGACGATCGCAATAAGAACCGTGTCAACGCCCGGCGTCTCTGCAAGTTTTTCAGCGCCTGACGGACCACTGTAAACATTAACTTTTATATTATTTGAAGCACACCATTTTTTCAAATCGCGAGATTTAACATAGTCATTCACGGACACCATGGACGGTTTAAATTTCTTAATCTGCAGTTTCAAGATTTCTATATTAGAATCAACGGCAAGTCCTTCAACGCGGACATTATCTCTCATATTGTAAACTGTATCCAGAGTCTGTGTGCCTATTGAACCCGATGATCCCAAAACTACTATTTTTTTCATTTCAAGAGTTCTAGAACATAATATACCGCCGGAGCCGCAAATATATAAGAATCAAACCTGTCAAAAACTCCTCCGTGTCCCGGTATTATTTTCCCAGAATCTTTCACGTTTCCGTCTCTCTTAACGACAGATTCGCAAAGATCCGAAAACTGTCCCGCGACAGCGATTACAAATCCCAAAATTATGCTATCACCTAAAGTCAGAATATTACTCATAAACTTATATTTACATATAACCGCCCCCAAAATACCGAAAATAATTCCCGCCACCGCGCCTTCTATCGTTTTTTTAGGACTGATATTCACCGCAAGCTTATGTCTGCCGAGAATTTTCCCAAAAGCATAAGCTGCTGTGTCCAGCGTCCAAACGACTATGAAAACGAAAAATACAAGTCCCATACCTCCGTTTAAACCGCGTATATAAACCATATGCATTAAAGCAAGCGGAATTAAAAAAGCCCCTAAAAAAGACAACGATATTCTGACGACACGCGATCCTCGCTTTTCTTTGAAAATTTCAATTCCGAAAAGAACAACCGCCATCACAATAGCGGAAACCGTTACTTTATTCACCGAAAAGTTTTCAAAAAAATGCAAAAATACAAAAAACGCGGCAGCCATTATAAGTGACGCAAGAACATGCGGATTATATTTCTTCAATATAAATAAGTATTCATAGACGCACAAGAACGAAATAAAAAACATCATTACATAAAATATTGTGTTCCCGAAGTATACGCACGCAAAAATAAATGGTATTCCAATAACCGCCGTTAGTATCCTCGTCAACAGCATACACAAGCTCCTAAAATAAATCCTATATCTTGCCGACGAATTATGTTTATAAAGCCGCGAATATTTTATTTTCATTATAATTTACAATAATCTATTCAAAAAGGAAAACAATTTGACGATATTTTAATGTTTAAATTCAAAAAATAAGTTTTTACTTTACAACTGCAAATTATCAATTGTTTGTAATACTTTTCCTGCCTCGCGCGCTGCCATTCTTAAAAATCAAGTCTCTTTCCCACCACAACATTTTTATTTTCAGCGTCGCTGATAGATTTTGCTGTTAAACGCATTAATTTACACTCCAAGATAAATAAAAAAAGCTTTCAATTAAACTTTTTAGTCCGATAAAATTAAATTCTCTTTCCCCGTTCGCAGTTTTACCTACAATCCACCGAAACGCCTTTTTCTTTTCTGAAAAGCCGCCACAGCAATTTTTAAATCTTCTTTTGTAAAATCGGGCCATAGTTTATCTGTCACATAAATTTCAGAGTAAGCAATCTGCCAAAGAAGAAAATTTGATATTCTAAGCTCTCCAGAAGTACGGATAAGTAGGTCTGGATCAGGCTGGCCCGAAGTATATAAAAAAGACGAGACAGTTTCCTCAGTAGGTTCTTTTATACCCTGCTTTGACATTGCCTCAAAAGCACGTATAAGTTCCTGCCTTGCCCCGTAATTCAAAGCTATATTTAACTCAAACTTCGTATTTTGAGAGGTAATTTCACAAGCACTTTCAATATCAGCTGTTATATCTTTAGGAAATTTTGACAAATCTCCTAATATTCTAAGTTTAATTTCTGAACCGTTTAATTCCCCTAATTCTTCCTTTAAAAACTGTCTAATTAAAGAAAACAACCCCTCTATTTCATTCTGCGGTCTTTTCCAATTTTCTGTAGAAAAAGCATACAATGTCAGAATTTTGATTCCAAGTCCACTTGCGGCATTGACAATCTCTTTCATATTTCTGACTCCTTGCTTATGACCGCAAGCCCTAGGTAAAGATTTTTTCTCCGCCCATCTGCCATTCCCGTCCATTATAATAGCTACGTGTCCGGGTATCAAAAAATATTCCTCTTAATCTTGAGAAATCGCGTTTACCGGGCAAGTTGATTCGCAAACTCCGCACCCTTTACACACGTCGGCATTAATTATACATTTATCTTCCTTCTGCTCAATCGCCGAAACAGGACAACTTGTCACGCACGCCCCACAGCCTACGCAAACGTTTACGTCAATTTTATAAACCATCTCTTATTCCTCCTAACGTCGCACGCCCAAACACAGTAAGACACTACCGCTTGAAAACTCCTTATTGATACAATGAAATAACATACCAGCAGTATATCGTTATTCCACGTGGATTTTTTACAACAGCGCTATTATATCTGCATAATTTCTTTCTCTTTAACCGCTACAATTTCGTCTATTTTTTCTATATAAACGTCAGTAACTTTTTGGGCTTTAATCTCGCATTTATTCTTATCGTCCTCACTTATAACTCTATCCTTTTTAAGTTTCTTTATATTTTCAATCAAAACTCTTCTCTCATTTCTTACAGCTATTTTAAATTCTTCCGCCATCCTGTTTATAGATTTTGCTATTTCTTTTCTCCTGTCTTCGGTGAGATGAGGAACTGAAATACGCACAAGTTTCCCGTCGTTTACCGGCACCATGCCTATATCGGCTTTAAGCACGGCTTTTTCTATCGGTTCTAACTGCGAAATATCCCATGGTTTTATTTCTATTGTTTTCGCGTCAGGAATATTTATAACTGCTATCTGATCTATAGGAACAAAAGAGCCGTAACTTTTAACTTTTATGCCTTCTAGCACCGCGCTGCTCGCTCTGCCTGTTCTTATAGAAGACAATTCACATTTCAATCTGTCTATAGTTTTTTTCATAACATCTTCAGATGCCGAGAAAAAACTCTGAGTCTGCATTTACACCTCCACTATCGTGCCTATTTCCTCACCGTTTAAAACCTTCCCTAAGTTTCCATCCCTATAAAAGTCAAACACATTAATTGATATATTTGCACGCATACACAGCGAAAAAACTTCCGCGTCCATAATTTCTAATCGCCTATCCAAAGCCTCTTTAAAAGTTAAAGAAGTGAATTTCATAGCGTCTTTATTCTTTTTCGGATCCGCGCTGTAAACACCGTCAACTTGCGTAGCTTTTAACAACATGTCAGCTTTTATCTCTACAGCTCTCAAAGCAGCGGCAGTATCAGTAGTACAAAAAGGTTTACCCGTGCCGCCTGCAAAAATAACTATATTGCCCTGCTCAATAGAATCAATAACTTTTTCTTTTTTAAAATCCTCAACAAAGTCGCTAACACCTTCTGCAGAAAACACACTTGACTTTACACCCATTTTCGTTAAAGCGCCGTTCAACGCAAGAGAGTTTATAACCGTCGCGAGCATTCCCATCTTGTCGGCAGTAACTCTCTCTATAAATTTCCCCGCTCCTCTCCAGATGTTTCCCGCGCCGATTACAACTGCAAGCTGCACCTTACTGCAAACGACAGCAGACTTAATTTCACTTGCAGCTCTCAGAAGACTGCTTTCACTTATTGAAGAAGAGCCGTCACCGACAGACTCGCCTGAAAGTTTTAAAAGCGCTCTCCTTGCAGACATTGCTATTCTTCTCCAAGTTTAAATCTTGCAAACCTTTTTACTAATATGTTCTCGCCGATTTTTGCAACAGCATTCGTTATCAAATCTTTCACTCTTTCTTTTCCGCTGGAGTCTCTAATATAAATTTGGTCGTATAAACACATCTGACTGTAAAATTTCTCAATTTTACCTTCAATAATTTTATCCCAGACGTTTTTAGGTTTACTCTCTTTTTCAAGCTGGGCCCTATAAATTTCTTTTTCAGATTCAATTATACTTACAGGAACTTTATCTCTAGAAATATAACTAGGAGACGCCGCCGCAATCTGCATTGCAATTTCCTTAACTAGATTTTGAAAATCCGCTGTTTTCGCCACAAAATCGGTCTCGCAATTTATTTCAACTAAAACTCCAAGAGTGCCATTGCCATGTATATACGAGTACACAAGCCCTTGTTTAGCGGTTCTTCCTGCTTTTTTAACAGCGGCAGCCACACCTTTTTCTCTAAGCCACCGGCAAGCTTTATCCACGTCATTATTTGATTCTTTCAGTGCGTTTTTGCAATCCATTATACCCGCGCCTGTCATTTCTCTTATCTTTGTTATAAGCTCAGTCCACGTTGACATTACTAACTTCTCCTTTCCGAATATTTACCTCTTCTTTCAATTCCGCTTCGTCCTTATCTTTGACTTCCTCTGCAAACTCTCCACCATTGATGTCTTTTTTCTTTTCCGCTACAATTTTGCCTTCTAAAACGGCGTTTGCGATAACAGAGCAAAAAAGTTTTACCGCTCTTATAGCGTCGTCATTACCCGGAATAGGATAGTCAATTAAATCAGGATCGCAGTTCGTATCGCAGACTGCGACAACTGGAATATTAAGTTTTCTTGCTTCTGAAACAGCTGTCGCTTCTTCCTGTGAATCTACAACAAACATAATATCCGGAAGATTAGACATTTTTTTAAGACCTTCTAAAGATTTTTCAAGCCTTACTCTTTCCTTTTCAATACGCGTTTGTTCTTTCTTTGAAAGTACCCTAAGAACTCCGTCCTTTTTCATATTTTCTATTTCGCCGTATCTTTCTATTGATTTTCTCAACGTTTCAAAATTCGTAAGCGTTCCCCCAAGCCACCGTTCGCAGACGAAATGTGCTCCACAGCGCAGCGCCTCTTCTTTCACAGAAACACGCGCCTGTTTCTTCGTTCCTACAAATATTATTTCCTTCCCTTCGCAGATATAATCTCTTACAATCCTGTAATTATTTTTTAACTCTCTAAGAGTTTTTTGAAGATCTATGATATGAATTTTATTTCTTACCCCGAAAATGAATTTTGACATCTTGGGATTCCATCTTCTGGTTTGATGTCCAAAATGAACACCCGCTTCCAGTAAAGCTTTCATTGTAATATTTGTCACGCTTTTCTCTCCCTTTAGTTTCTAACTGCGTTTACAACGCAATTTCCGTTCTAGACAAGTTTGATCCTGTCATACGGCTTCCGCAGTCTTCAATCTCCCAAACCCCACCGTAAAACTTAATTTAGGGACCTTAGGCAAATCCGATCGCGTGTTTATTTACAATTTGCTTAAACAAATATTAAGCAAAATCTTTCAAAAAACTAAATTCACCTGTTTCGGCGAAGTGCTGAGAAACAATTGTGAAAAGATAAAACTACCCCGCCTCATATTTTTCGTCCCAACTAAGCAGTGGCTCTACTGTTTTATCATACCAAATTATATACCTAGCACACTTGTTCCTTTAAATCTTTAATTTCTTTTTATATCTCTACCGTGTACCTCCTCACTCTTAACATTTCTCTTAGCGCTTTATCAAAGAAAAAACCTTCTCTCAATCAAGCAAGCGTTCCGCAAAATGTTCTTCCGTCTTGGTATACAGTGCTCCTAATTCATTGCCTTAGAGAGCATTCCCCCCCCCTTCTCACAAATACAGCACAAAGGATCTGCTTTTGGTCTAATCATTGTGGTGTTCACCAGCAGGAGAAAGAGTTGATTCTGGAGGAGGACTTGGTTGTGGCGGAGTAACCTCCTCTTTCTTAGAACAACAACCACCGCAACTCCGGCAGTAAATTGCTAACACAACAGCACCAAGACTTGTCCAAGTTTTCCATCCCCCCAAACCATTTGTTAGAAGCTTCTTCTAACTTTTTCTACTCCTCAGCATTCACTCCATCTCGCGATACTAATATTTTCTCATTCCCAAACGCACAACTAGACAATAAAAATACTAATGTCAACACCATTATCGTCAATTTTTCCACGACTACTCTACCTCTTTTAATTCATATTTTTCAAGCTTAACAAACAGCTTAAAAAAATCAATCAACATACATCCACATTTTCACGTTTCCTTGCCCTCGCAAACAGAATCTTAACGCTGCCTATTTCTAGTCTTCCAACTTCGGCAAATTACCATTTTACCTCTCTTCTTTGTTAAATTCTATCAAAATAATTTTTCATATTCCATTACATTACCATATCACTTTAATTTTACTAAAAAAGCTTAACCTCTCAACCAGTGAAGAGTTTTCGTAAATTTAATTTATAGTCATTATTCTATCAAATACAGAGAAATTTAACCATGAACTCTTATTATATCGGCGCCAAGTTTTTTCAACTTTCTTTCAAGCATATCGTAGCCTCTGTCTAAATGATAAATCTTTGAAACGGTAGTCGGACCGCGCGCGGCAAGTCCCGCTAAAATAAGCGCCGCTCCCGCTCTTAAATCAGACACTGTTACCGCCGATCCTGAAAACCTTTCAACACCTTTAATATTTACGATTTTGCCGTTTACTGATATATCAGCACCAAACTTCTGCAGCTGCGTAATATGCGAGAATCTATTTTCAAAAATGTTTTCTTCTATACGCGACCTGCCGTCTACAAGACACATCAAAGTCGTCCACTGAGCTTGAACGTCTGTAGGAAATCCCGGATATACTTCCGTTTTTATGCTTTGTGGTTTTAGATTTTTTACCCATTTAGCATAAATTGCATTTTTTGACTCCTTAATATACAATCCACTTTTCCTAAGTTTATCATTTACTGATTTTAGGTGATGCGGAATAACTTTTTTCAGAGTAACCTCGCCTTTTGTAATAGCGGCGGCTATCATATACGTAGCGGCTTCTATTCTATCGGGAATTACCTCATGCTCAAAACCGTGGAGTTTATCCACTCCTTCCACTACAATCTTTTTTGTCCCCGCGCCCGTTATTTTCGCGCCCATTTTATTCAAAACAAAGGCTAAATCCTCTATCTCGGGTTCGCATGCGGCATTAATAATTGTAGTCTTACCTTCAGCTAAAACCGCCGTAAGCAATATATTTTCAGTCGCGCCTACACTGGGGAACCTAAAATTTACCGGCGCGCCTTTAAGTCTGTTTCCGGCAAAAGTCCTTACACAACCGTCTTCAATTGAAATTTCAGCACCAAGTTTTCTAAACGCTTCCAAATGAATATCTACAGGTCTTGCGCCTATAGCGCATCCTCCCGGTAAAGGTACGCCAATTCTTCTAAGTCTTGCAAGCAAAGGCCCTATTATCAAAATGCTTGCGCGCATTTTTCTTACTAATTTATGCAGAGCCACATGCTTATATTCCTTATCATAATTATCCGAACAATAAACTTCTATAATATTTCCTTTTTTTACAGCTTTTTTACCCATAAAATTTAAAAACAATACCGTTGTATCTACGTCGTCAAGAGATGGAATATTAGTTATAACGGTAGGCTCGTCTGTAAGTAAAGTCGCAAAAAGTATAGGTAGAGTAGAATTTTTTGAGCCGGATATGATTACTTCGCCTCTTAAGCTATTACCGCCCCGTATTAATATTTTATCCATTATGTAACCATCAATTTATTACAATCCTCGTATTCAAGCTTTGCCTTAAATACGACAAACAGAACAATAATATTTCAACATTTGTTTTTCGCTTTTAATATTCTCGGCAGTCCCGCGTAATCTTTTATTATTTCAATGCCTCCATACCCCTCGTCCAAAAATATTTGTTTTATTTTTCTGGCTTTATTCGCGTTTAATTCAACGAAGATAGATCCGCCAGCTTTCAAATATTCACCAGCTTTAACGGCTATTTCTCTGTAAAAAAACAAGCCATCTTCGGCCGCCACAAGAGCATTTTCAGGTTCATATTTAAGTTCCGGTTCTAGAAAATCATACTCTTCACAAGAAACATAGGGCGGATTTGAAACAATTACGTCAAAATTTTTATCACCTATTTTATCGAAAACGTCACTTTTAACAAAATCTATATCCAGCGCGTTATTAATCCGCGCGTTTTCTTTCGCAACCACAAGAGCATCCGCGTTTATGTCCGAAGCCATAATATACTCAAATCCGCCGAGTTTTCTAAAGCTAATAGCCATGCAACCCGAACCCGTGCATAAATCCAGCAATGAACGCTTATTTTCTTTTTTTGAAAACTTTAACACGCTTTCTACTAAAATTTCAGTTTCAGGTCTAGGGATTAAAACATTCTTATTAACTTTAAACTCAAAATTCATAAATCCGGCAAAATCGGTTATATACGCGACAGGCTCTCTCCTAGAACGTCTTAAAACACATTCTTCATATTCAGACTTCTGCACATCTGTAAGCTTTTGGTTTATTACAAAAAGGAGTCTTGAACGCTTGATCCGCAAAACAAACCCCAAAAGAATTTCAGCGTCGGAATCGTACTCAAAAAGTCCTTTTGATTTTAAAAACGCTTTAGCAGTTTTCAATACAGTGTAAACATTATCACCGACAAACATTTAATTTGAATTTAAATACCGTCTTCTTTAAGCTTAGAACCCACTTCAGATTCAAGGAGCTTATTAATAATCTCCGACAAGTTACCGTCCATAACCTCACCGATATTATATATGCTGTATCCTATTCTATGATCCGTAATTCTGTTCTGCGGAAAATTATACGTCCTTATTTTACCTGATCTGTCGCCGGAGCCGATTTGCTGCTTTCTGTCATCTGAAAGCTGTTTTGCATTTTCTAAAGTTTTCCGCTCGTAAAGTTTCGCTCTAAGCACCTTAAAGGCTTTCGCTCTGTTTTTCATTTGACTCCTCTCATCCTGACAAGCGACTACAAGTCCCGTAGGCAGATGCGTAATCCTTATAGCTGAATCTGTTTTATTGACATGTTGTCCGCCCGCGCCGGAGGATCTGTAAGTATCAATTCTCAAGTCTTCCGATTTTATCTCAACATCAATTTCTTCCGCTTCAGGAAAAACGGCTACGGTGACAGCCGACGTGTGAACTCTTCCGGATATTTCAGTTTCAGGTACTCTCTGAACTCTGTGAACACCTCTTTCAAATTTAAAATAACGCCACGTTTTCCTACCGTTTACTTCAAATATAATTTCTTTATAGCCGCCAAGACCCGTAGAATTTGAGCTCAAAACTTCATATTTCCAGCCGTTCTTCTCAGCAAAACGAGCATACATTCTGCACAAATCGCCTGCAAATAAAGCGGCTTCTTCGCCACCTGTTCCCGCACGGATTTCTACAATAATATTTTTATCGTCGTTTGGGTCACAAGGCATAAGCAACAGTTTTATTTCAGCTTCAATCTTATTTTTCATTCCAATAAGATCGTTATACTCCGCAAAAGCCAACGTTTTTATTTCGGAATCTTCAGATTTTTTTAATTCTTCGGCATCTTTTATGCCATTGAGAATATTTGAGTAGCGCGTATATTTCGCGGCAAGCGGACGAAGATAAGAGTACTGCTTCGAAAGTTCACTATATTCCTCTTGGCTTATAGCAGATAAATCGCTAAGTTTTTTTTCAATCTCCCTAAACTGTTTATTTAACACTCCCAGCTTTTCCAAATACATGTTTATTTCCCGGCAACAAAAAATATAACAGAGCCTCTACATTTCAAAGATTTCACAATACGTCTCCACTACATTACAAAATTAATTCTTTTTAATTTCTTTACTCTTTTTCGTAAGGGATTTCACTTTTCTAGGCGAAGTAGTGAGTATTTTTCCTGAAGCTTTTCTAGGCGCTTGAACTTTTTTCTCAATTTTCTTTTTCAGAACAGTCTTTCCTTTAGTTTTAGCAAAACGCTTTTGGAACTTTTCAACTCTTCCCGCTGTATCTATAAGCTTTTGCTTACCTGTAAAAAACGGATGGCAATTTGAACATATTTCCAGTTTTATTGAAGGTTTTGTTGAACGCGTTTTAAACGTATACCCACATGCACATGAAACCGTGCTTTCTTCATATTTCGGATGTATCGTTTCTTTCATTTTTAATTTCCCCTTTATTCAACTTTTTGCAGAGTACAAAATTTTTCAATTTTTAACCGATTTTCTGCTGTTATCTAAAACGCTGCTAACCTCGTGCGCTGGCACTTAATCCACCGTCACAATCTATCCATACTGGAAAGTTCCATCTGCTTTAAAAAATCTTTATTAGACTCCGATCCAAGCAGTCTTTTGCTTAGCTCTTCCATAACTTCTATAGAATTCATTGAGGTCATCCATTTTCTCAATATCCACATTTTATTCTTTTCGTCTTCGTTCAAAAGAAGCTCTTCTTTTCTGGTGCCCGAACGCAAAAGATCTATCGCGGGAAATATCCTCCTGTCGGCAAGCTTCCTGTCAAGATAAATTTCGCAATTACCCGTTCCTTTAAATTCTTCAAATATAACATCGTCCATTCTGCTGCCGGTTTCAACAAGAGCCGTACCTATGATAGTAAGACTGCCTCCCTCTTCAATATTTCTAGCCGCGCCGAAAAATCTTTTGGGTCTTTGTAAAGCATTTGAGTCAAGTCCACCTGAGAGAACTCTACCACTTGAAGGCGCCACTGTGTTATAGGCTCTAGCAAGTCTTGTAATTGAGTCTAAAAGCACGACAACGTGTTTGCCGTTTTCAACCATCCTTTTAGCCTTCTCTATAACCATTTCAGCGACTTGTATGTGCCTTTCTGACGGCTCGTCAAAAGTTGAAGATACAACCTCTCCCCTCACAGAACGCTGCATATCCGTAACTTCTTCAGGCCTCTCATCTATTAATAGAATCATAAGCAGCATATCGGGACTGTTTTCAGTTATCGCATTAGCTATTTCCTGCAAAAGAACAGTCTTGCCTGTTCTCGGAGCCGCGTTAATCAATACTCTCTGTCCTTTGCCTATAGGAGCTAACATATCTACAATCCTTGTTGATAGTTTTTCTTTCTTTGTTTCAAAGACTATTTTTTCGCTGGGATATAAAGGCGTCAGATTATCAAAAAGAACCCTTTCCCTTATATTTTCAAGCTCCTCCTGGCCATTGACAGATTTTACTTGTAAAAGCGCAAAATAACGTTCTTGCTGCGACTGAGGAGGGCGGACATATCCTGCAACCGTATCGCCCTTTCTTAAAGCAAACTTCTTTATCTGCGAAGGAGATATATATATATCGTCAGGACCCGGCAGATAATTATAATCCGGCGAGCGCAAAAAACCAAAACCGTCAGGCAAAACCTCTAAAACGCCTTCTTCGTAAACCATCTTATTTTCTTTTGCACGCGCTTCAAAAATTTTCGCTATAAGCTCCTGCTTTCTCAAACCTGCCACAGAATCCAGTTTAAGACCTTTTGCAATCTCTATAAGTTCCGAAATCGTTCGCTTAGACAAAATAGACGCGTTTTTAGACCTATCTTTTTCCATTAACTCCCCCCAGAGTCTTTGACCGCTTTTGATTATTATATATTGACTACAATGAATACGTCTTTATTATCAATACATAACAATTTGATTTTGATTTATTTTATTTAGATTATTTTTTGATTTGAAAGCATAAATAGGTCTGACACGCAGAAAGTATTCTAAATTATTATTATCCTGATGTCAATAATTTATACAAATTTTTTATGTTTCTTTTCAAATCTTCCTTAGATCCGGAATTATCTATTACAAAATCAGCAAGCTCGAGTTTCTTTGACACGGGCATTTGCGAATCAATCCTCTCTTTCGCTTGACGCACGTTAAGTTTATCGCGCGTGACAAGACGCTTTAATTGAACATAGTAAGGAACCCAGACAACCACAGTTTTATCGCATATTCTATCCATTCCAGCTTCAAAAAGAAGCGGAGCGTTAACTAATATCATATTTTCGTCTCTATATCGCGATATTATTTCGTTTATACGCGAAATTATATATGCGTGAAGAATTTTTTCAACTCTGAGTTTTATTTTCTTATCCGAAAAAATTATGCCGGCGAGTTTTTTCCTATCTAAGCCTCCGTCAGGGTATAAAATACTTCTTCCTAGACTCTCCACAAGCTCATTTAAAGACGGCATACCCTTTTTGGTAATCTCGTGCGATATTTCGTCAGCGTCTATATTATAAGCACCGAACGATTCAATAAAATATTTAGCGCTTTCGTTTTTCCCTGCGGCGATACCTCCCGTCAATCCTATTATCATATTTTCTTCATTTCGCCCCAGTTTCTCCCCACTTTAATATCAACAACTATAGGAACGCTTAACGCTATAGAGCTTTCCATTTTATTCTTTATAATTGAAATCATACTTTCAGTCTCCCCATCGGGAACTTCAAAAAGAAGATCATCGTGCACCTGTAAAAGCATTAAAGACTTATAACCCCTAAGCTTAATTTCATTATATATCTTCAACATAGCAATTTTTATTATATCCGCGGAGCTTCCTTGAATAGGAGTGTTTAACGCTGTTCTTTCAGCAGCATTTCTAACTTGAACATTCTTCGAACGAAGTTCCGGGATAAACCTTATCCTTCCGGTAATCGTGCAGACATAACCGTCTTTTGAAGCCTGCTCTACAATCTGCTTTGTCCACGACTTTACTCCGCCGTATCTCTCAAAATAGTCGTCAATATATTTTTTCGCTTCTGAGAATGAAATGCCCAGCTGCTTTGAAAGTCCAAAAGGCGACATTCCGTAAATTATGCCAAAATTTATTGATTTTGCCGCGTCTCTTAAATTGCCGGGCACGGACTTACTCTGAGGAATATTAAAAATTTCCCTCGCCATAGCACTGTGTACGTCCGCGCCGTTTTTAAAAGCTTCCGTGAGTTTTATATCCTGTGAAACGTGAGCTAAAACTCTTAAATCAATCTGCGAATAATCAGCAGATAAAAAAACTTTATTATTTTCCGCTATAAATGCTTTTCTGAATTTTTTCCCATAAATGGATTTCGTAGGAATATTTTGCAAGTTCGGCTCTATTGACGACAATCTTCCTGTAGCGGTTACAGCTTGATTAAAAACAGTGTGAATTCTATCTCCGCGACATGTGCAGTATTTTATCAGAGGTGAGACGTAAGTACTTTTTAATTTCTGGAGTTCTCTATATTTCAAAACCGTCGCCGGAAATTCATAAGACGACAACCCTGCCAATACTTCTTCGCTTGTAGAATAACCTGTTTTAGTTTTCTTAATCATAGGAAGATTAAGCTTTTCCAACATTATACGCGAAAGTTGTTGGGGCGAATTAATATTGAATTTTACACCCGCTATTTCGTATATGCTGTCTTCAATTTTTTTAAGTTTAGAAATTATTTCCTCATTAAACTCATTCAGAAAATGCAAATCCATTTTTATACCTGAAATTTCCATTTCCGAAAGAATTTCAATTAAAGGCATCTCTATATCAAAGAAAAGCGGCGAAAGTTTTCTCTCTTCTATAAGCGATTTAAATATCTTATGTACGGCAAAAACTGCCGCGGAAATTGAATTTGCATATTCCGCGCTGTCTTCCGGCGAAGAATCCACAAACGCAATTTCTTTCGTCCCTTTCTTTAAATAACTCCCGTCACCCACCTTAAAATCCAGATACTCCACCGCTATAGAGGTTATACTGTGCGACTTCACGGGATTTAAACAATACGACGCAAGCATAACGTCAAAATATATGCCGTTCAGCTCTGCTCCCAATATTTTATAAATATTTCTCTCTTGCTTTAAATCATCTCCCACTTTTTTTATTTTACCTGAAGAAAACAACGGAATGAAAATATTCTTAAATTCCTCAACGCTAATCTGAGGTGATCTTAAATCATTATGTCCAATAGGAAAATAAAAGGCTCTATTTTCAACGCATAACGATACGCCAACAACGTAGGCTTTTAGAAAATCAGGCGTAGATATTGTTTTCAATGCAAAAATACCTGACTGTTCTATCAGTCTTGCAACACGAACAGCTTTTTCCACGTTGTTTACAATTTCACCGTCAAATTTAAACAAGGCATCCGCCGTTTTTAAACGCCACGGTCCAACATTGTCCGCGTTAAAAAAATCTATTTCGCAGTCAGTGGTGTCTTTGCCAGCTGAAATATCATTATATTTATTTTCTGATTCTTCCTTGCAAAGCAGAGAATTTCCAGAAGAGGGGTATGACCGCGAATATTTTTTAAGCAAACTCTTAAATTCATACTTTTCAAAAAAAGGAATCGCTTTGTTTATATCCAAATTTTTGTTTTCAAAATATTCAAGTTTAAAATTTAAAGGAACTTGTTTATTTAAATCTACCAACTTTTTGCTTATCAACGCTTTATCTTTATTATGATTAATCAATTTCCCCGCATTGCCTTTTATAGAATCCAAATTCTGCAAAACGTTTTCAAGAGTCCCAAATTCTTTTATAAGTTTAACAGCAGTTTTCTCACCGATGCCTTTTACGCCCGGAACATTATCGCTAACATCTCCCATCAAAGCGAACACATCGGGAAGCTGTTTAGGCATAACTCCATATCTTTCCTCAACTTTTTTCGCGTCATACATAATATCCTTAGAGTCATTCCAAACTAAAACGTTTCTATCTTCTACTAATTGGAAAATATCCTTATCGCCCGTTACAATAACACTTTCTATGCCGATTTTCTTATTGTTTTCAACTATCGTAGCGATTAAATCGTCCGCTTCGTAACCTTTCATTTCTATTTCCACAATGCTTAAAGCTTTCACGGCTTCTTTTGCAATAGGTATCTGAGTTATAAACGCCTCATCAGGTGTTTTCCTATTCGCCTTATAATCTTTAAATATCTCATGTCTGAAATTTTTTGAGGGATAGTCAAAGCAAATTACAATATAGCCGAACTTAAAATCGTTTTTAATTTTAAGCAGTAACTTTATAAAACCATAAACCGCGTTGACCTGCCGGCCGTCTGAAATAGAAAGTGGCGGTAGAGCGTGATAAGCTCTGTGAATGTAGGCGTTCCCGTCTATAATAAAAAACTTTTTCATATTATTTTAATCACAACTCTATCTCAATTTTTAACCGACAAAATAATACCGATAATCCACCTCGTTAGACTTGAATGTTTATGGTTAAGTTTAAGGCAATCCCATATATTTATTAACTTATCCGGGCAGTTTCTATATAATATCGCGCGCTTATAGCGGCTTGAGCTCCGTCTGAGGCAGCTGTTACAATTTGTCTTAATTGTTTTTTTCTTATATCGCCGCAGGCAAAAATACCGGGAATGGAAGTATTCATGTTCTCGTCCGTTACAACGTATTTGACTTCGTCAAGAATAACATTTGAAAGAAACGAAGTGTTTGGAATTAATCCTATAAAAACAAAAACGCCACTTACATTTAAATTTTTATTTTCATTTGTTTTTATATTCGTTACTGTTACTTTTTCAATAGAACTTTTACCTAGAATTTCTTTTACGACAGTATCGTAAATCACTGATATATTTCGGCACAAACCCATTTCTTTTTGCAGAGTTTTCGCGGCTCTTAACTCATTTCTTCTATGGACAACAGTTACACTTTTTGCAAACTTTGACAGATAAACGGCTTCCTGAACTGCAGAATCGCCTCCACCAACAACTAATATATCTTTATCTTTATAAAAAGGAGCGTCGCAAGTAGCGCAAAAAGACACGCCTCTGCCCATAAATTTTGACTCCCCAGGTATATTCATTTCTTTTACACGCCTGCCCGCTGCGATAATAACAGTTTTAGTTTCATAAGATGATTCCGTGGTAATCACTTTCTTCAATAAGTAATCATAACTATACTTGATATCAACAACTTCCTCGCAAATCAATTCCGCGCCGAAACCTTTCGCCTGATTCTCAAGTTTTACGGCAAGATCAAAACCGCTGATTCCCGCGCCGAAACCCGGATAGTTATCAATTGCAGCAGCCATCGTCACTTGGCCACCGTAAGTGTTTTTCTCTATAAGCAGTGTCTTCAATCCTGACCTGGAAGCATAAATCGCTGCCGATAATCCGCCCGGCCCACCTCCGATAATAACAACATCGTAAATCATAATAAGTCCTTATAAGTTCTTGTTTCAGCAAATTTTAAAGAATACTTTCAATAATTTTTTTTATATCACTTTTGGGTTTAAATCCTACTATTTTTCGCACCGCCACTCCGTTTTTAAAGAAGATTAAACACGGGATTGACGTAATTTGAAATTTTGACGACAAAGATGAATTTTTATCCGTGTTTATTTTAACTACTTTTACTACGCCTTTGTATTCATTAGCAAGTTCTTCAATAACCGGGCCGAGCATTTTACACGGGCCGCACCAATCCGCCCAAAAATCAACTAACACAAGCTTGTCCGACAATAAGACTTCTTGCGAGAAATCGGATTCACCAATTTCAACCACTATTTGAGATATTTCACCATTCATAAACAGCTCCCGTATTTATTAAGTTACATTTAATATATACCATGCTACCAATCATCGACACAGAAACAACCAACCACCCGCTTAAACTCTGCAAAACGGCAAATGCAAGCACTGCTAACCGTTAACAGAAACTATCACCTACTGAAAGTTGTCCGCTTTGAATAAAATTCCAAGCGCGCATAGCAGATCTGCTTTCAAGTTTTATTTCTACAACTAGAATCCTCCCTGTGGTACACGACACCGTAAAGCCCTTATTTTTTTCTATAGAATATATAACACCGACGTCATTATTCAAAGAATCGGCATCAAATATTTCTATTTCAATAAATTTAATTCTTTTACCCTTAAATTTGCCGCTTGAAACTATCGAGTATATTCCGGGCCAAAGGTATAAACCTCTAAACTGATTGTATATAATGGCCGCACTTTTATTCCAGTTAACCAATCCGTCTTCTTTTTTCAAAGACGGCGCAAAACTCGGCGCACCAGTTTGAGGAACTGCTTTATACTCGCCATTTTTAAAAAACTCAAGAGTTTTATTCATAGCAATTATGCCTAAATGGATAAGTTTGTTGAGCAAAGTTTCAGCATTATCTTTCACATTTACGGTAAGTTTTTCCTGAACTATTATATCGCCGGCGTCAAGAACGTTTCCGATATAAAAAGAAGATACACCTGTTTCAGTTTCTCCGTTGCATAAAGCACGCTGGACAGGAGAAGAACCTCTGTATTTAGGCAGAAGCGAAAAATGTATATTAAAAGTTTTATATTTGGGAAGATTAAAAACACTCTCTGGGATAATTTTACCGTAAGCTACGACAACGCCTGCGTCTGCGCTAAAACTCTTTATTTTCCCGACAATATCAGGCGTAAATTTTTCGGTTTGCATAAAATTGACGCTATTTTCAATAGCATAAACTTTCACCGGCGGGGCAATAAATTTTTGACTTCTAAACGCGGGTTTGTCGGGTTTTGTTATAACCAAAATTTCGTGATCGTTTTTATGCAATTCTTCAAGATAACTTTTTGAAATAATAGACGTGCCAAAAAATAATATCTTCACCACTTACCTGTCTTCATATTTCTTTTTATCTTCCTTTCAATAAACTTTCTTCTCCATTCCTGAAGATAATCTATAAAAAGTTTCGCGTCCAAATGATCTATCTCATGCTGTATGATTCTAGACAGAAAACCCTGCGCTTTAATCTCCTGCATTTTCTCTTTTAAATCAATATAGCGTGCGATAATGTTTTCATAACGCTTTATGTTTTCGTAAAAACCAGGGAAAGACAGACAGCCTTCCTCGCCGGATATTTTGTTTTCGCATAAAACAATCACAGGATTTATCATAATAATCGGCGATTTTCTATTTATGTCCGCGTTAACGATGCAAAGTCTTAATGATACCCCCACTTGAGGAGCAGCAAGTCCCACACCGGGAGTCGAATACATTGTTTCAAGCATATCGTAGGCAAGCTTCTTTACTCTGTCGTCAATTTCCGAAATAGTCTCTGTTTTTTTTCTTAAAACAGGATCACCATATTTTCTTATTTTGAGCGTTGTCGTCATGAAATAATATTGTTGCTTTAAAATATAAAATTCTATTTGATAAAATAAAGGAAAAATAACACAACCGCTGGAAACTTATGAGAGACAACACTTAAAGCAAACCACTGCTCACTGCGTATAACGTGTGCCGTAAAGTACGACATATTTCAAAAAATTAGAATAATTCTCTCTCTTTATTTTAAAATGGGCAGTGCAGGACTTGAACCTGCGACCTTTTCCTTGTAAGAGAAATGCTCTTCCACCTGAGCTAACTGCCCCGAGTTAAAGAACTTTTACAAACCTCAATTAAAACCGCTGAGGATTAAGGACATAAAATAAACAAAAATAGAATATTTTTTTATTTACACTTCCACCACTGGAAAATATTCATTTAAAAATTCTTTTAAAAATATAATCAACATTCTTAAGTTGCGAATTGACGTTGCAGTTTCTTCTTATTTCTTCTGCACTCAAATGCTTTTCTATATCTTGATTTTTTAAACATGCTTCTTCAATAGATATTTTACTATTTCTCGCGTCAAAAGATACAGTTTGAACTATAGAATAAGCCTTTTCTCTTGAAATTCCTTTATCCACAAGAGAAAGTAACAAAGTACCCGAAAAAATAACGTCTTTTGTTTTATCTAAATTTGCCTGCATATTTTCAGGATAAACATTAAGCCCTGACAACAAAGCTTGCATTCTAACAAGCATATAATGCAAAGCTATAGAAGCGTCCGGAAGCATAATCCTTTCTGTAGATGAATGACTTATATCGCGTTCGTGCCATAGCGCGATATTCTCCATTGCAGTCATGGCATAACCTCTAAGCAATCTCGCCAATCCACATATATTCTCAGAAATTATTGGATTTCTCTTATGAGGCATCGCCGAAGAACCTTTTTGCCCTTTAGTAAAAGGCTCTTCAACTTCTATTACCTCAGTTCTTTGCAAATGTCTTATTTCAGTTGCAATTCTTTCAAGAGCAGTTCCTACATGAGCAAGAGTAGAAAAATAAATTGAATGCCTGTCACGAGGAATAACCTGCGTTGATACAGGCTCCGCTTTTAACCCCATCTTTTCGCATACATATTCCTCAACTCTCGGATCTAAATGCGCCATCGTACCTACAGCACCTGAAATTTTCCCATAACTTACAGTTTCAAGAGCAAAATTAAGCCTATCTAGTGATCTTAAAATTTCAGAGTACCACGAAGCCGCTTTCAATCCAAACGTCGTAGGTTCTGCATGAACGCCGTGTGTCCTCCCCATTATGGGAGTCATCTTGTATTTATTAGCTAAATCGCGTATTATAACGGCTAATTTCTTTGTTTCTTTAATAAGTAAACCTACTGCTTGTTTCAGTTGGGACCCAGTGGCAGTATCCAAGACGTCAGAAGAAGTCATACCTAAATGCAAAAATCTGCCTTCAGAACCTATAGTTTCAACAACGGCAGTCAAAAAAGATATTACGTCGTGCTTAACAGTAAATTCAATTTCATTGATTCTCTCAATATTAATTTTAGCTTTTTTCTTTATTAGCTCCACAGCTTCCCGAGGAACTGTACCGAATTCCGACATAGCTTCGGCGGCAAAAACTTCAACGTCTAGCATTTTCTTAAATCTGTTTTTGTCTGACCAAACCTCAGCCATTTCAGGCTTAGTATAACGCGGTATCATCTTCTTCTACCTCTTTTATCTTATGCTATAATTTAATTTCCCGCTTTTCATTCCTTACACCTTGTTTAATTATCATTGAATATATTTCTAAAATTTATCCAAATCTTCTATTAAAATCCTTATTGCTTTAGGATATATTTCGTGTTCTACAATCAGAACTTTTTCCGCAATATCTTGAGGCGTGTCATTTCCGCATATTTTAACTTTTTGTTGTATTATTATTTTTCCCGTATCATAGTTTTCGTCCACAAAATGCACTGTTGCACCGGAGACTGTTTCTTTAGACTTTACAACAGCCTCGTGAACATAATGACCATACATCCCCCTTCCGCCGAATTTAGGCAAAAGCGCTGGATGTATATTCAAAATTTTATTGCGGTAACTTTCTATTATTTCCCGTCCGATAAGTCTTATATAGCCTGCAAGGCAGACAATATCTACTCTCACACTCTGAAGTTCTTTCAATATAATGTCATTAAAAGACTTTTCATCCTTAAAATTCTTTCTTTCTACACAAACGCTTTTTATATTCTCATTTGCCGCGCGTTTAAGAGCGTAAGCATTAGGATTATTTGAAATAACCAAAACAACTTCACCAAGTCCTTTTAAAATCCCTTTACTTGTAGAATCTATTATAGACTGCAAATTTGTTCCGCCGCCAGACGCTAAAACTCCAAGACGTTTCATATGATTTCAACACCCTTTTCCCCTTTTTCAACGCAGCCTATTATTTTAGCCTTCTTAAAAAATTTTTTGATCTCTAAAGCAGTTTCGGAACGCGCTATTAAAACCATACCTATCCCCATATTAAGAGTTCTGTAAATATCCATCTCAGGAACACTGCCTTTAGTCTGTATAACTTTAAAAATTTCAGGAACTTTCCACGACTTTTTCTCAATAACAACTTTTACATTTTGAGGCAGAATTCTGCTTATTTTATCATAAAAACTTCCACCTGTAATGTGAGCGATGCCAACTATATTTTGTTTATCTGAGTTAAATTTCGCAAGAACCGCAAGAACTTCTTTAACATAAATTCTCGTAGGAGCGAAAAGCTGTCTTGAATATTCTTTTAATTCACCGTCTGAAAAAATCTTTTTTATAAGAGAATACCCGTTCGAATGTGGTCCGCTTGACGGCAAACCTATTACAATATTTCCCGCTTTTATTTTAGTTCCGTTTATTTCTTTCCCCTTTTCAATTATACCGACTGAAAAACCCGCTAAATCGTATTCCCCATCTCTATAAAACCCGGGCATTTCAGCAGTTTCTCCGCCAATAAGCTGCGAACCCGATATTTCGCATCCTTTGGCTATACCCTTAATAACTTGTTCCGCTTGCTCTATATCCAGTTTTCCGCAAGCAAAATAATCTAAAAAGAAAAGAGGCTTAGCCCCTACGCATATTAAATCGTTGACATTCATTGCAACCAGATCTATTCCCACAGTGTTATGCTTATTCAATATAAACGCAAGCTTCAGTTTCGTACCTACGCCGTCAGTTGAGCTCACAAGATTATATTTCGTTCCGTTGATAGGAAACAACCCACCGAAACCGCCAATCTTCGGAAGCTTCTTTTTGAGTTTTTTTACAAGTTTATTTCCGGCATCAATATCTACACCGGCTTCCTTGTATGTTATAGTCATATTAATTATCTCCTATAAATCCATAATAAGCGCAATGCTTATCCAGCAAAAACATAACCTTCATTCCGCCTCTCACTAGGATTTATTTTCATATCTCAATTACGCTGTAAACCGCCACGAATGTTAAAACAACTTAAAATTAATATTCTGTGCGTGCAAACAAAAACAGCACTTTACCCTCTCTCTAAAACTTATATATACCGGTCTCCCAAACAACCGCTTTTTTTATAATACTTCCAAAATTATTCTCTGCTACCGGGCTTTACGGCAATACTTCCCGATCTGCACATAGGACAATCATCTTCTTTATAATTTTTCACTTCAAGCGTCAAAATAGAAAATTTAGGAACTCCGAAATCAGCTTTCCCCGCACTTCTATCAACAAGAGAAACAACACCGACTACCACAGCACCTGTAGGCTCAATAGAATCTATAACTTCTTTAGCAGAAAGTCCTGTTGTTATAACATCTTCAGCCACCAAAATTTTCTCGTCAGTGTTTAATGAAAACCCTCTTCTTAAACTGACTACGCCGTCAATTCTCTCGGTAAACACTGACCGAACACCTAAAACTTTCCCTATTTCATAGCCTATAACAATGCCTCCGATAGCAGGAGAAACGACAACATCAACTTTTATATTGTTTTCTTTGATTTTATTTGCAAGTTCTCTGGCTAATCTTGCAGTGTCCCTGGGATTTTGCAAAATCAGAGCAGATTGAAAATATGTATCTGAATGAAGTCCACTTGTCAGTCTGAAATGTCCGCTTAAAAGAGCTTTGTTTCTTTTAAATAACTCTTTAAGCCCAATAAGCTCGTTCTCTTCTATCTCTTCCATCTTTTTCATTTCTGACTTTTTAAGGAACATATTTTTTGTTCCCCAATATATCAAAATAAGACCCACGCCTACATTAAGCCCTTTCACAATAAAAACGGGTAAAAACGCGCCTATAAAGTGACCGATTAAAATTACACAAGACATAAATATCGGTGTCGCCAGCATAAAACCACCTGCAAAAGCAAACGTCTCTTCCATCTTCTTCATATTACGTTTGATTATTTCACGCGAAAATATTCCTATGGTAAACAAAATAGTAATAGGATTCGCCAGATCTAACGTCATCAAAGTAAAAAATAAAGTTTTTCCTTTAATAACGGGGTTAGCTCCTCCTATTATAACTTCTACTACAAAATATACTCCAACCGATATTAATACAAGACCGATAACAATATCAAAAAAACGCTGATATCGTTCCATTTTTTTTATAAAAGCAGATATTGAAAAAACAGCCAAGCTGACATATATAAGATCAACGACCGATAAACCTAAAATACCTACAAGCATTTGGCTGATCGGCAAAGACAATGACAAACGAAAAATCAGCATGCAAACAGGCCCTATACCGCCAAGCTGTAGCATAAGCCCGAGCTTTAATCCATCACGCAATAAACTATTACTTCTATCTTTTACATTATTCATCATTTTATCACCCTATCATTCTATTATAAATAATTCTCACAGTCTCAGTTGGATCCACAGTATCCAATATGGGTCTGCCAACAACTATAAAATCCGCACCCTCCTTAATTGCAACTTCCGGAGTTGCCACTCTTTTTTGATCGTCGTCAACTTTTTCTAATCTGATTCCGGGAGTTATAACGTCAAATTCTCTGCCACACTCTTTTTTTATAAGTGCTATCTCCAAAGGCGATGATATTACACCGTCTACCCCGCAAACCTTTGCAAGTTTTGCTCTTTTTATAACTTCTTTTCTATTCGCTACCTGACTCGTTAAAACCGTCACCGCCCATATTTTCGGTCTGTTTTTTACAGATGCTGCAGCCCTAAGCATATCCTCTCCCCCGACTGAATGCACAGTTAAACTAAAAACACCGAGTTCTCTGGCAGACTCAATAGCGCGCTTTACAGTAGCAGGTATATCATGGAACTTTAGATCTAAAAATATCTCTTTCCCATTGTCTTTTATCATCTTCACTATCTCTTCACCACATCGTAAAAGCAATATAGGACCTAATTTATAAACATCAACATAAGAAGCTGTTTCTTTTACAAGTTTTTCAGCTTTATTAAAGTCGCAGACGTCAAGAGCAAGTATTATTTTCTTCATTTCTTACCTTCTCTTATTTACTTGAACTGCACAACTAAGCTTAACACCCGCTTTAAACTTTATTGACAAAGCCAATTACGTCTTTTACTGATTTTATACCTTTTTCTTCTAGTATATTTTCAACTCCATAAATAACTTTTACTAAATTCCTAGGAGAAACTAAACTTGAGCTTCCAACGCTGACAGCTCTTGCTCCCGCAAGAAGAAATTCAATAGCATCTTCGCTTGTTGTTATACCCCCACAGCCAATAATCGGCACTTTTATACTCTGGTAAGCGTCATAAACACAACGCACTGATATAGGTTTTATACAAGACCCCGAAATACCTCCTTTTAACGTAGAAAGTTTAGGCTTAAAAGTTTTAACGTCTATAGCCATCGCCGGATAAGTATTCGCAAGCGTTACTCCGTCAGCACCCGCGTTTTGCGCTGATAAGGCAACTTCCGCGATATCCGTCGCAAGTGGAGAAAGTTTTGCAATAACCGGCACCTTTGACACGCTTTTCACTTCTCTTACTATTTCTCGCAGCAAACACAAATCGTGGCAGATTATTTTTTTCCTCAGATTAGGACAAGACAAATTAAGTTCTATAGCTGATATACCGTTTTGTCCGTTTAATATCCTTACTGTTTCAACATATTCTTTAGTTACAGCTCCCGCCACGCTTACAATTACAGGCACACCAATTTTATTTAATTTTTCAAGCGGCTCTTCAACAAAAGCTTTAACTCCTATATTTTGTAGACCCACCGTATTTAACATTCCGGACTCAACTTCGGCGATCCTAGGCTGCAAATTGCCTTCTCGCGGTTCAAAAGTAATAGTTTTCGTCACAATAGCGCCAAGTTTTTGCAAAGGAATTAAGTCTGCTAGCTCATAACCATAGCCGAAAGTTCCAGATGCTGTAAGTATAGGATTTTTCAGTTTAATTCCCGCAAAATCTATACTTAAATCAGGTTTCATTTCACCTTACCTATTTTAGACATATCTCAAAACTTCCCTTAAACTTAACACTTGCATTTTTTTCAACGTTCTGAAAAAGCAAGCTGCACATAATCAACCTTGTCATTTCTAAGCTTTAACTTATAATTTTCTTTAATCACCCCATCGCTATCCAATCTGTCAATTATCATATCATAATAGGATTTATGCAGTTCACTTGATACAAATTTTCTTCCTAATTTCTTACACAAAATAAGTTCAGAGCCTGATCCTCCAAACAATATTTGCACCAAATCACCTTTTTTTGTTGAAGCATTTATCAACATTTCAACTAATTCCAGTGGAATTTGACAGGAATGGAAAGTTTTATCTTTAGATACATTTTTTACCAAATCATAATACCACCACGAATAGGGCATGCGTCCTTTTGAACCGTTTATCATTCTGTGTCGTATTCTTCTATCCGTCGGATTTTGATACGGAACGACAACCTGTTCCTTATAAAAATTATTATTTTCCGATTTTGTCGCATGTAATATTGATCTGTGCGCTGTCGTAAATTTTCTGTTAGAATGTCCTACGTTAGTATTATAAACCCACACATAATCAAAGACTTTACAGGCGTTGTCATCTAAGTATTTCACCCTTAGATAAGCATTTTGTTTAGGATAATTTATCATAAACAAATTGCCTCTCGGCTTTAATACTCTCATGCATTCCTGCGTCAATTCTATATACCAATTTATATACCTGTCCCATGTTTGAGTATATTTTACACCACTATAATCAATACCTACGTTATAATCCGGATCACCGTAAACCATATCCACTGAATTATCCGGAATTCTCTTCAATGTAACTAAAACATCTTCTTTAAATATTTTATTCTTAATTTTATCCATCGTTAAAGTCTTTTTTCTTCAAACAATACTCTTTCTTTTCAAGCAATTTTATACTCGTCATATCTAAAGGATTTTCAAATGTATAATTATAAAGTCTAACTATAGAACTCCCCTTGTTTTTACGTCTAATAAGATAACAAGCAGTTAACTTTGTAATATTCAGTTCGTTCTTTTGTTTTAACTCGTAATAATATCTAAAAGGATTATACAACTGATAAAGATTAAAATTTTCCACCCAACTCTTCAGTTTAGCGTTTTTACCCTCAAAAATAGTAATATATCCTTTATTTTCAAGCGTCAAATCTATTTCTATCTGCAAATTTCTAGATTCAAGCTTATCCTTGCCGATATAATATTCAAAAGAAACATTTCTTTTCCTCTCACTATTATACATTTTTATAATGCTGTTATTATTAAAACTATGATCTTTGTAGAGAAAATCCCGTAAAATACCCTGATTATTTATAAGAGATAAAATACTTGATTCCGACGTAGAAAAATCATTTAAAATACTCGGCTTATATTGCCACTCAATAATTTCACAATTGTCTATCTTCTCAAAAGTATGATATATGTTATTTACGCCTCTTAAAAATTTGTGCTTACCGTTTCCTAAGTGAGCTATAAAATAGTCTTCTCCAACAACAGCATTCGGCAACTTGGACAAATCGTCTATTTTAGTCACATCATACGGATTCGTAGTTGAACCACATTTTTCAACAACAGATTTCACTAACTCATTATCAAACTCAAAATTATCATTTATTTTACATATTTTGAATATTTCTTCTATTATTTGCTTTTTTGTTGTCATATCTAAAACTTAATATTTTTAATTCAAATTTTCAAATATCTTTTTTACTAAAGACATTCTGGCATAAAAAGCTCTTCCCTCACCTTTTGTCCTTGCCTGTATCCACTTACCATCTTTGCCAGTTAAACTGGAAAACCCTTTTGTTTTAAGTTTGGATCTTATAAAATCATAATCAGACTTAACCTCTTTAATCACTTCGTCGTTTTCAGAAAAATCAAAACTTCCAACCTTTAACAATTCCGCATTCTCAGCATTCCTTCCGTGCCACATTACAGCACAAAAAACCATTGATTTTAGTTTTGCCCAACAATGACTCTCATAAAAACCGTGTTCCACCAGTTCTTTCTCGTTTACCATTGTTATTGCCATCGTATATTTCGGCGTTATTTTCCCTTTTTTCAAATAAAAACTTACAGACTTCAATTCAAAATTTAACCCATTTGGAGCTTTAGAAGTATTTGTTTCCAAGCCGGCCAATTTTTCAAGAACCAGTCATCTCCATCCTTTATTTTGTTTACCAGTCTCAAAAGTTGTAATTTTATGCTTCAAAGCAAGAATTTTTAAATCTTGCCCAATGTATTTTTTTAAATTAATAATTGCATTTGTTCTAGTTAATATTTTCATTTTTCATTTTTGTTTTCCAAACAAATATTGCTGTTCATGGCAACGATTGAACGCATACTTAAACAGACATTTTTTCCCACGATCCTCTTGCGCTAAATCCTCAAACCTTTTAATTGACAAATCCAAATACTTTTTTTCTGTATCAATACCAATAAATTTTCTACCATTCATAAAAGAAACTATTCCAGTTGTTGAACTCCCGGTAAAAGGATCTAATATACTATCGCCCTTATTTGTGCTTGACAGGACAATTCTTTTAAGCAAAGTCAACGGCTTTTGCGTAGGGTGTTTTCCAAATCTTTTTTCAGACGGTTTCGGTGTACCTATAGACCATACGCTTCTCATTTGCACCCCGTCTTTTTTCAAAATATCTTCTTCCCATTGTCCATTTTTCATTAAGTCATAATTAAATATATGCTTACTTTTTTTCTCTCTCCTAGCCCATATTAAAGTTTCGTGGCTTGCAGTGAAAAAACGGCAACTCAAATTGGGAGCAGCATTAGGTTTAAACCAAATTATATCATTCAATAAATGATACCCGTTAATTTCCAATGCTACGCCATATTGGTAAATAGAATGATATGTGCCGCTTATCCAAATAGTCCCATCTGGTTTTAAAACTCTCTTACACGCCCTCAACCATTTAATATGAAAATCCAAATTCTTTAAATAACCATTACCTAAATCCCAATCACCTTTTTTGACGCTTACTCGTTTCCCGGCGTGACATGTAAAAGAACCATCTGACAAAAAGTAAGGAGGATCGGCAAATATCATTTCTATAGAGTTTTCTGAAATCTCTTTTAATATCTTAATACAATCGCCTTTATATAAAATAAAATTATTATCTGAATAATACTCTTTCATTTATAATTCTACCTGTTCAATCCTAAAAACAGGACCGTCTTTACAAGTCATTTTGTTTTGTCCATCTATTTTCACAGCACATCCCTGGCAGCTTCCCGTGCCACACGCCATTTTTGCTTCTAAAGACGCGAAGCCGCTTACACTCCTCTTTTTAGCAATCTGCAAAACTTTTTCAAGCATAGGAATAGGCCCGCACACAAAAATCCTATCATTAAGTTTTAATCGCCTTGACAACATGTCTGTAATATAACCTTTATATCCTTTTGAACCGTCTTCAGTAGCAACAAGAACCTTCCAGCCTATTTCCATAAACTTATCCATATATAATAAATCGGATTTTGATTTTGCTCCATAATACAAAACGCCTCTTTTTTTAAGTCTTAAAGCGAGAAAATAAACTGAAGCTATGCCCGTACCACCTGCAACGATAACATTGCTAAAATCATCTGTTTTTTTCCTATCCTCTCTGCTGCCGACCTGCAGTTTTAAGTCATAACCTTTACCAAGAGGACCTAAAAGTTGAAGCGTTCCCAATTTAATATCTGACAAATTTTTCGTACCTTTACCGACAACTTTATACAAAAAACTTACGCATTTCTCTTTCACATCGGCACTGCAAATACTAAAAGGGCGACGTAAAAAAACATTTGGAACGCTGATCATAAAAAACTGACCTGGAAAGCAATATTTACAAACATCTCCAGCTTCAATCTTTAACTCAAAATAGTTAGCGCGGATTTCTTTGTTGTAAACTATCTTGTAACTTTTATCAAATCTTTTAGCCATATGATATAAGTGAAAACGCTATGATCAAACTTACCTCTCATTATTTACAAACTCCAAACTATATTCCCACCTACAATCGTCATAACTGCTCCGCCCTTAAACTTCCTTCCTATGAAAGGTGAATTCTTACTTTTAGAAACTATACTTTCCTTATTAAACTCATAAGAATACTCAGGATCAATTATTGTAATATCAGCAATATTTCCTTCTTTGAGAGAACCTCTCTTTTCAAGATTAAAAATCTTTGCAGGATTGAAAGTCATTTTTGATATAGCTTCACAAAAACTTAAAACGCCGGTATCAACAAGTTCGCTTAAAACAAGACTTAAAACCGTCTCAAAGCCTATGATTCCAAAAGGAGCTAAGTCAAATTCTTTATTTTTTTCTTCCTGAGTATGCGGAGCGTGGTCTGTCGCTATACAGTCTATCGTCCCATCTGCAAGGCCTTGTTTTACAGCGTCAACATCCTTTTGTTCCCTTAAAGGGGGATTCATTTTCGTATTAGCGTCATAAACTTTCACATTTTCGTCAGTTAAAGTAAAATAATGCGGACAAGTTTCCGCGGTAACTTTTATATTTCTTTTTTTTGCCTGCCTTATTAAATCAACCGAACCTGCAGTAGAAACATGCGCAATATGTAAATAAGCGTCTGTTAACTCGGCAAGCATTATATCGCGACTTATCATCACTTCTTCAGCTTGCTTTGGAATACCTCTCAAGCCCAAAAATGTAGAATTTTTCCCTTCATTCATAACGCCGTTTCTGCTCAGCTCTTTATCCTCACTGTGAGAAATAACGGGGAGTTTAAACATTTTGGTATATTCTAAAATACGGCGCATAATCTGCGAATTTGATATAGGAAGACCGTCGTCGCTTATAGCAATAATTCCCGCTTTTTTAAGAGTCCCTATTTCAGAAATTTCCACCCCCTTTGATCCTTTAGTAGCGCAGCCTATTGGGAAAACATTTACACAGCCTTCTTCTCGCGCCTTGTGAATAATAAATTCAACCATCGGAGCAGCATCAATAACAGGTCGGGTATTAGGCATACAAAAAACAGTCGTTATCCCGCCTTTAGCCGCAGAACGCGTACCCGTATAAATAGTTTCTTTTATTTCGTGGCCTGGTTCTCTTAAATGGCTATGAACGTCAATAAGACCGGGAACGGCAATTTTACTTTCGCCATTAATAACTCTATCGGCATTATTTAAAAATTTCGGCACAATTTTGCCGTTCTCAACAAAAATATCACCGATTAAATCTTTACTATCCCAAGAAGGATCAACTATTCTAATATTTTTAATTTGAAGACGCATATCTCCTCTTTTTTGTAGACTTCAGAAGATATAAAACCGCCATCCTGACTGCTATTCCGTTAACAATCTGATCATTAATAGCGACATTAGGACCATCTGCGACCTCAGAAGATATTTCAATACCTCTGTTCATCGGTCCCGGATGCATAATTAAAATTTCCGGTTTCGCCGCGACTAACCTTTCCTTCGTCAACTGATAAAGTCTAACATATTCACGAAGCGATGGAAATAAATTCTCTTGCTGGCGTTCAAATTGTATTCTTAAAATATTTAAAACATCGGCATTTTTAACAGCTTCATCTAAATTATAATACACCTTCACGCCCAAATTCTCAATATTTGAAGGAATTAAAGTCGGCGGACCCGCTACCAAAACTTCCGCACCCATTTTTGTCAAAGCCCATATATTTGATTTTGCCACTCTCGAATGCAAAATATCTCCTACCAGCAGCACTTTCAATCCTTCAATCTTTTTTTTCCTTTCATATATAGTGTATAAATCAAGAAGCCCTTGTGTAGGATGTTCGTGAAAGCCGTCACCGGCGTTTATTATAGATACGTTGAGATTTCTTGCAAGCATATCAGGCGCCCCCGACAAAGAATGTCTTATAACTATGTAGTCTGCATTCATTGCTTCAAGAGTTTTACCTGTATCTATAAGACTTTCTCCTTTAACAATACTTGAGTTGCTTACGGCAATATTTACCACGTCGGCAGAAAGTTTTTTTGCGGCAATTTCAAACGAAGTTCTTGTACGCGTAGAAGGTTCATAAAAAAGTGTTACTACCGTTTTACCACTTAAATCCGACATTTTACCGCATTTCGTAAAAAGACTCTTAAAAGGTTTTACCGAATCTAAAATTATTTGCAAGTCTTTTTTGTCCAAACGTTCAAGCCCAAGCAAATCTTTGAATTTTAGAGACATTTATTATTACCCTGTCTTGCAACTTTATCTTTTTATTTTACTTTTTACACTCAAACTTCAAATATCTACTATAAATAATTTCACGCGGTTATTTGATTTGTTTAATAAACAAACAGTCAAATGCAAATAGATTTTATCCCTCCTCTTTTCAATAATAAAATGTTTTACAACGAAAAAAAATTAACCTATGATTAAATTATTATCACTCCCCCCCCCTACGCACAGAAATACTCACCATTCTCATCTTACTTATAGCAATAGTTTCATGGAGATCTCATACTGTTTACAATCATTTCGCGTTTTACACCACGCGTTTTAAAACAATTTCAGTAAGTCAGCATCAAGCATTCTAGCATTTCAATTTTTTAACTCTTCAAGATAATTCTCTATTCCTTTTTCTTGGAGATCCAAATCATCTTTGACGACATCTTTTGACATTTTATCCCTATACATTTTAAGTTTTTCTTTTAAACTTTTATCACTGACGGCTATTATCTGCACAGCCAAAATCGCAGCGTTTACAGCACCTGTTTTTCCTACCGCAAGAGTTGCAACAGGCACACCCTTAGGCATCTGAACTATTGAAAATAAAGAATCTAAACTTGAAAAATTCCCGCTGGCAACAGGTACTCCTATAACAGGAAGAACAGTTTCAGAGGCAATAACGCCGGGAAGCGCAGCAGCCATTCCAGCAGCAGCTATAAAGACCTTCACACCTGAATTTTCCGCGTTTTGAATGCATTGTCTTAAATGTTGAGCAGTCCTGTGAGCCGAAGCAATATTTAAAGTATAAGATAAGTCAAATTTTTTTAAGATCTCAACAGATTCTTTTATCACTTTTAAGTCCGATCTTGAACCTACAATAATTGCCACGTCAACAACGGTCTTCATTCAGCGCCCTCCAAGCTATATCTTTCCTGTAATATACATTTTTAAAATACACCCGTCTAACGTTTGAATAAACTCTATCTATCGCCGCTTTTATACTATTGGCTTTTGAAGTAATACCTAAAACTCTGCCGCCGGAAGTAAAAAACTTCCCGTGTTCAAATTTTGTTCCAGCGTGAAATACTATCGTATCTTTACCGTCGATATTTTCCAATCCACTGATTTCAAACCCTGTCTCAAATTTTTCCGGATATCCATTTGAAGCAAGTACTACACATACCGAAAATTCTTTCTTCCAGTTAATTTTCAAACTTTGAAGTTCTTTATTCAAAACTGCAATGCAAACGTCAGTTAAATCCGTATCAAGCAAAGGCAAAACTGCCTGCGTTTCAGGATCGCCGAAACGACAGTTAAATTCTAAAACATACGGAGAGGAATCCCTAATAATTAATCCTATATATAAAACACCTTTATAATTAAGTTTTTCAGCTTTTATGCCGTTGACAACTTTACAAATTATCTCTTCAGCTTTTCTATTTAACTCGTTTGCTGCCAAAGGAGCAGGAGCATAGGCACCCATACCGCCGGTATTAGGCCCTTTGTCGTTGTCATTTATTCTTTTATGATCCTGCGAAGCAGGCATTATTGAGTAGGATATGCCATCAGTAAACACTAAATATGAAAGTTCAGGGCCGTGTATATATTCTTCTATAATTATATTTGTTCCTGCGGAACCCAAAATCCTATAATTCATTAATTGATTGACAGAATTCTTAGCCTCGTCTCTACCGTTGCAAACATAAACACCTTTCCCAGCAGCAAGTCCGTCAGCCTTAACCACCACTCTTTGAGTTTCTCCATAATTATCTAAAAATTTTAAAGCGTCCCTAACATTTGAAAAACAGTTGTACTGCGCCGTCGGTATACCGTATTTCTGCATAAATTTTTTTGAGTATATTTTGCTCGATTCCAGTTCCGCCGCGCGTTTTGACGGCCCGACTATTTTTAACCCTTTAGCTTCAAAGTAATCAACTACTCCCAAAGATAAGGGGATTTCCGGCCCTACAAACGTGAAATCTATTTTATTTTCCTCAGCAAAGCCAGCAAGTCCCTCAAAATCATCTACTGAAATATCTACATTTGACGCAATCTGAGACGTTCCCCCGTTGCCCGGCGCGCAATATACTTTGTCTATTTTAGAACTCTTTAAAAACTGCCGACATATCGCGTGTTCTCTTCCACCGGATCCTATAATTAATACTCTCATCTAATCCCCATACTTTAAAATTTAATATTCATTACAATTATTTTACAAAATAATAGTGAGCTTGACAATTTTTAGAAACATGAACATCCAATTTATATACCCTCCTTTTTAAACAGGCATTAAAAACTAAAACTTTACCAATAAAAATCAGTAGCACATCGTAAAAATAACACTTTAAGCTATATCGTTAAAGTAGCAGGCATTGCCTCAAAATAAATTTTATATTCTACTATTATTCTGAAAATCCGCAGAAATAACACCGTTTTTTGTTTCCCTAGACAGAACATTTTACACGACAGATTGTATTTAAAGTTTGAAATAGATAAGTTATAAAGACTGCGTATAACATCCAAGATAAGAATCATTATGCATTCTTGTTTAACCGGTGATAGACGACGAAGTTTCAAAATACGCAAAAATTATACGAAGCAAGCAGAACTTCCAACGACAAAAAATCTCTTCCTTTTCTTTATATAAATAAACTCTTTTTATTAGCAAATAATCAATTATCGTCCCACAAAATCAACAGCGTTCTGAAAAATTACTTTTCCCCAGCCGTATTTTCCGTTAAAACTTTTTTTCGCGGGATGCTGCAAGCCAAAAATATATCTCTCGGGATGAGGCATAAGTCCTAAAATGTTTCCTTTTATATTACATATTCCAGCTATCTGTTCCGCGGATCCATTCGGAGCTAAAGGATACTCCGGTTCGTTTCCCTCTTTTGAGGAATACCTAAAAACAATTTGGTTGTTTTTATTCAAATTATCCAAAAGTTTTTCATTATTCGGAATAAACTTTCCTTCACCGTGAGCTACAGGCAGACTTATGACATCAGGCAGATTTTTCGCCCAAATACAGCAAGATTCATTCCCAATTTTCTTCTCTGTTTTTAAATAAACCCAGCGGCATTCAAATTTATTAGAATCATTATAAGAAAGAGTAGAAACTTGTTTAAAAAGTTTCACGTCGGGAAGCAATCCCATTTTAACCAGAACTTGGAAACCATTGCATATGCCTATAATCGGTTTGCCGTCTAATGCGTATTTTCTGACTTTATCCCCGAGTTTACTTTTGATTTCATTTGACAATATCTTACCCGAGGCTATATCATCGCCGTAAGAAAATCCACCCGGAAAAGCTAAAATATCATATTCAAAGATCTTATCTTTTTTTTCAATGAGAGTGTTAATATGAACGCGTTCCACAGCGGCCCCGCATAATTCAAAAGCGCTCTGTGTCTCCCAATCACAATTCGTCCCCGCAGTTCTCAAAATTAATACTTTAACTTTTTTCATATTTTTCCCTCAACATACGTTTGAGTTTGTTAAGTGATTCATCGTTGATTTTATAATCCCATTATTTTGTCGGAGTTGATTTATCAAGATTTTATATCATAAATCGCGGTTCCTATACAACAATTAGAAAACTACCAATTAATAGTACTACGCCACGAATTTAAAAGAACTTTAAAATCTTCTTGTATTTTCACTTTGTTTTTTTTACTCTCAAAAATTACCTCTTTATCGTTGCTTACGCAACCGATCTCGGAAAAAGCAGTGCCTTTGAAAATTTTTCCAAACTTTTCTTCGTTATCAGATTTTACTTCAACGACAAACCTTCCATTAGATTCAGAAAATAATATCTCAGCGGGCGTCATCTCTTCTCTGATTTCCTCCTTTCCTTTTAAAACGTAAGAAGTTTTTACAGCATCTATGTCTATTTTTACACCTTTACCCGCCGAAAAAGCCATTTCACTTACTGCCACCGCGATCCCTCCTTCAGAACAATCGTGGCAGGATTCTATCAAATTCTCACTCACCGCTTGATAAATCTTTTCCATTACGTTCTTAGATTCTTTTGGATACACATCAGGCACTATACCGCTGCAAATATTTTTTATTTTAGCGAATACCGAACCGCCAAGTTCATTTCTCGTAAGACCTAGAACAAATATTTTATTCCCGTCGTTTTTTAAAGGCATCGTAATAGTATTTTCAACATTCTCAATAACACCCATTGCAGATATTAAAAGCGCCGAAGGTATTGAATACTTCTTTCCGTCTATAGAGTATTCATTGTGCAAACTGTCCTTTCCTGAAATAAAAGGAATGTCAAAAGCCTTTGATATTTTGTAACAAGCTTTTGCCGCGCATACCAAACTTCCTAAAATCTCCGGATCATTAGGATTTCCCCAGCAAAAATTATCCAATAACGATATCCTCCTAATGTCAGCGCCTACGGCAACAGCATTCCTCAAAGCTTCCTCTATTGCGGACGCCGCCATTTTATAGGGATTTATTTTCCCGTACTGAGGATTTAAACCGTTAGATAAAACAATACCTCTTTTTGTATCTTTAACAACAGTGTACGGAAAAATAACGGCAGCATCGCCGGGTCCTGAAATTTCAATATTATTCCCTTGCAACGGTTTTATAATAGTTTGCCCCTGCACCTCATGGTCGTATTGCCTGACAATCCATTCCCTAGAACAAACGTTTAAATCTGCAAGCAAGGCTTTAAGAGATATAGAAATCTCAGAAGAATTCATCTTAACAGGTTCTTGTATTTTTTCTTCTTTCATCTTGTAAACTGCGCGTTTAACAGGTTTAGGAACTCCTTCGTGCAGAAACTCCATGTCAACACTTGTAACAACTTCGCCGTTATATAGAAGAGTAAGCTTTCCCTCATTTGTAAATTCGCCTATGCAAACTGCTTCAACGTTTTCTTTTTCAAATACTTCAATAATTTCCTCTTTATGTTCCGGCGGAACAGCAAAAACCATTCTTTCCTGCGCTTCCGAAATCCATATTTCCCACGGACGGAGTCCGTCGTATTTTAAAGGTACTTTATCTAGATAAACAACAGCGCCAGTTTTACTGCCAAGTTCGCCTACAGCGCTGGATAAACCACCGGCTCCGCAGTCGGTAACGGCCCTATAAAGGTTTAAATCCCTTGCTTTAATCATTGTGTCTAATACTTTCTTTTCAATTATAGGATTGCCTATTTGAACAGCGCTTACATCGGATTCTTTATCAAGCTCTACGGAAGAAAATGTCGCTCCGTGTATTCCATCCCTGCCTGTTTTTCCGCCTACAACTAAAATTAAATCGCCTGGTTTAACTTCTTTATATATTTTATCTTTAGGTATTATACCCATAGTTCCACAATAGACAAGCGGATTTGCCGTATAACCGTCGTCAAAACAAATTGCGCCGTTTACAGTAGGTATTCCCATTCTATTCCCGTAGTCCCTAACACCCGACACAACGCCCTTCATTATTCTCTTAGGGTGGTGCACACCTTCTGGAATTTTAGAAGCTTCTATACCGAAATCTCCAAAACAAAACACATCAGTATTAGCCAAAGGCTTAGCGCCAAGACCGACGCCTAGAATATCTCTTATAACGCCGCCTATGCCTGTCGCAGAACCGCCGTAAGGTTCAAGCGCAGACGGATGATTATGCGTTTCAACTTTAAAAGCAACTCCGTTTTCAAGATCAAACTCAATAATTCCGGCATTATCTTTAAAAACAGACAAACACCATTTTTTATTTAATTCAACCGTAGCTTTAAAAATAGTTTCTTTTAAAAGATTATTATACGTTTTTTTTGTTTTCTCGCCCTCTCTCTCTTCTGTATATTCTATTATCCCCGTAAGCGTTTTATGTTTACAATGTTCGCTCCATGTCTGGGCTATAGTCTCAATTTCAACATCGCTGGGATTTCTTTTAAGTTTTTTAAAATAGCTCTGTACCGCTTTCATCTCTTCAAGTGATAGCGAAAGAACATTTTTTTTGCTTAATTCAATAAGCTGTTCATCGGATAAATTTAAAACCTCAATAACTTTACAATCAGCCGTGTATTTCATTTTATTAGAAACGCTCTAACTTGTTTAAATAATTTTAGTACCAAAATTTTTAAACTGAAATAAAAGAAACAAATTTATTTTTACCGCGCTTCCGCTTTAAATGCAGAATATAAAACAAGTCAGCGTATTTTACACTCCTGTATCAATGTATTTGCTAGCAATTTTGTCGCTATGATATTTAAAATCGTCCGTGAAACTCCACCATATAGACAATACTTATGTCCCGTATTAACTTTAATTTCCTTTACAATCCCTAAATCTTTCACGGCTTTTACTAAGCTTTCAGATACCGTGTCGGTAACGCCTTTTTTATACCATACCTCTATAACGGAAAAATTAGGATCTGAACTAGGTACCGAGACAAAATCCCCTTCAGTAGCAGATTTTGAAACAACCTTGCAATATCGTTCTGTTCCGCTCTGCATAAGATATACTATATAATTTTCCGTGATTCTATCGCTTAAGAGTTCACAAGCTATAGTTTCGGCCTCAACGGAACTTATGCCACCATCAATAATATATAACGGGGAATACTCAACTTTCGTTACATCTTTAACGCCGATTCCGCAAATATCGGATAAAACATGTTCACTACGAGGATTTTTAAAGCCTTTTTTTGTAAGAATTTCTATCTTAAACATTATAAATTTCTCCCCGTTAACTTCTCATACGCGCTAGTGTATTTTTCCATAGTCTTTTCAACAACGTTCTTAGGAAGTTCAGGAGCGGGCGAAGACTTATCCCAATTTATATGTTCAAGATAATCTCTTACGTACTGTTTATCTAAGCTGTCTTGAGGTTTCCCCTCTTCATACTTATCCGCCTCCCAAAATCTTGACGAATCGGGAGTAAAAATCTCGTCTATCAATATTAGTTTACCGTCATAAAAACCAAATTCCAGTTTCGTATCCGCGACTATTATCCCTCTTAAAAGGGAATATTCGCTTACTTTTTTATATAAACCGATTGAAATTTTCCTTAAATTTTCAGCAACGTTTTTTCCTACTCTTTCTATTACCTCCTCAAAAGAAATATTCTCGTCATGTTTTCCACCCTCTTCTTTGCTTGATGGCGTAAAAATAGGCTCCGGAAGTTTTGAAGATTCTCCAAGTCCCACAGGAAGTTTTATACCGCATACGCTTTGCGATTTCTTATACTCTTTCCAGCCCGAGCCTGCAAGGTATCCTCTAACAATGCACTCTATATCCACTCTATCAGCTTTTTTTACTATCATTGACCTATCGCGTAAATACTCGTACTGTTTAAGTGTTGTCGGGAAACTCTCAAAATCTCCGGTAATAATATGATTAGGAACTATACCTTGAACAAAATCAAACCAAAACATTGAAAGTTTGTGAAGAACTTTGCCTTTTTTAGTAATTAGAGTCGGAATAACATGATCAAAAGCTGAAATCCTGTCAGAAGCAACAATTAAATAACTCTGCCCTAAGTCGTAGACATTTCTAACCTTACCCTTATGCACCAAAGGAAGATTTATGATATCTTCTCTATCACTCATTTTACTTTCCTTTTTAAAATTGTCATTACTATAACAATACAATAAATATATTATAATCCTTTATTAGAGCATAAACGGAAAGAAAGGTAAACGTTGCGTCAGCTCTAAACAGATACGCCCACTATTTTCAAAAATAAGACATCTTACTTTGCGTGTATATCGGCTTTGCTCCATTTCACTAGGTTTACCACTTCACGCTATGTTATAATCTCTGTCACCTGATTGAATTATTTTAAAATCTCACTTTAAAAAATTTGGAAAAACCAGTATATAAATGCCCTCTGAGTTAAACAATATCACAGCAAAAAGACAGTAATAGCACCTTTATATCACTTTGTACAGCGAAATTATTTGTCAATAATAATAACCCACTTAATATTTTACTTAATAATTTACTTACAGTTTATTAATTTACGAAATTGCAAATATTTTGTCAATCTTAGTTTCAGACATAAACTTTTTTGGTTTTGTCCCTCTTACCCTGCTTCTTAAAGCTTAGTTTTGCGAGACAACCCTTTAACATAACTAAAAAGATATACAACACTATTAACAAAATCAAAAGTAAAATGCAAAATACACGATAAATAAACAAACAATAAATTAAAAACACCGCAAGAAAAACTATTAATTAAACAAAATAAACAAAATACACATAAGGCATAAAAATAAAAAAGTAAGATGAAAAAATCACAATAGCTATTAATATTTATTACAACTGATTCAGATATTCTTTATTACAATAAAGAAAACAAAAGCGGTGTTTGCAGACGGGAATATGAAAGACTTGTAGGCAAACCACAATAAACTGGAACGTGAAAAGAATAGAGAGACAAAGAACCATAAAAAAACAACTTGCAGAACTAGCCAATTCTCTCAACGTACAAACAGATATCGCCATATTTAGAGAAGAGGTAACAAACTATCAGATTAATATGCAGGATCTAAATTAAGGCTGTAAGTGACACTCCTAATGAGGAAAAGATAACCCCAAAGTGTGTCCTTGCACTACGAAACTTCTTTATAGATACCCTACAATATCCAACATTTATCTCAGTCGTTTGTAAATCTATTAAACGAAAGGAGATGAAATGAAAACTCAGTACAGAATACGATATTAATTAATTTGACATAATATTTATTAAATGGGATTAGTATGAAAAAGTTATCAGTTGTTTCAGTGTTGTTGGTATTGTTCGGATGAGGGAAACACTTGAATTCTATCAGCGAGACTCTTAAGATATAAAAAGCAATAGTAAATACTAAATATAAAATACACACTTTACTCCGACTAGTCTGTTAGTTTAAGAAAGAAAATTCACCACAAAATATACTAACTCAGAACATACACACTGAGTAGGAGTTTCATGAGCTTGTCCCAAGCGAAAACACGTTTAGTAGAAACCAAACAATTGATAATTATAGAACAATGAATGAACACTAAACCTGCATAAACAAAATAAAATAGACTTCCCTGCGCGGCAAAACTGGAGCTACTATAAGGGATTATCGGCAGAATAGTTATTAGAATTATGAGCTGAGAAGCCAGCAATTAAAAGAAAGCGCAATTCAAGCCACTGAGAAGTTTAGACTAAGAAAACGCTAGATTTATTTTAAAATCCCATTCATCCATATCTATACCGTCAACATATCAACAGACCCAAACTAATAGAATACTGGTTAGGGTAATATAAAAAGAAAACAACTCATACGCTCATTTTTGCAGCGTAAACGTAAACTCTATATCTCTATACTTTTTATTACAAAAACTAAATCACCTGCTTTCTGAACTGTGCATTAATATCAGAAATTTAATCATTAAATTTCTTTGAGTTTTACAAGTTTCGCGCGCCTCATAAAATTCCCCAGCGGGACCAGTTTTTATCAAATAAAGCACAATGTGCCGAAATATTACTTATCATTAAAACATTTCCTCTAATCTGAGCATAAAATTTGATCCGCTGGCCCGTTGTAAATTCCTTGCGAGGAACTTAGCACAGTTGCGATTAGAGGTTTGTGTTTATTGCTAACTGCTGGTATTAACTTATTAACTCTCTCTTGCATCTCACGTGTAGCTTTTTTTGTGAATGTTACTGCAAGTATTGTTGGAGGTTCAACACTATCCCTTCCTATCCTATTCTGTCACCCCACTTTTCTTTTTCTTGCTCCAATTTTTTTAGTTTTTTTGTTAGTTATTCTTCACGCTCTTTTAAATCATTTGTTCTTTTTATATGTGTGGAAACATTATTGCTGTTTTTCTTTTTATT
>JAISUD010000004.1 GCA_031272265.1 Endomicrobium sp.
AGGTTGTTTCGCACATCCCAATAAATAACGAAATAACTATTAATGCCATTGCGATCTGTTTCATAATATTTTATATTTTATGCAGTTTTTGCGATTCTTCATATTTTTTTAATTAAATCTATAAACTTTTTAATTTTTCATTTATTTCTCAATATGTGAGGTATCTTAATGTCTACAATCATATAATAAATATTTAATATTTGTGTCAAATAGTCGGTTAGCTTAATTACCTCGTAGTTTAAAAATTGAACTCTTCATTTAAACTATGTTCCTGATTTCTCGTCATGACTTTTTACTTGCCTCCTCAAATATGGATAAAATTAATTCAAGTATCGGCAGACAGCTTTTTTTTGACTCAAGATAATCCTTTGTAAGATTTTTCTCATAATACTCGCTTTCACTACAAGAGGCGGTACAGGACTTAACCATATTATTAAAAGTATTCTTACAATCGTCCGTGTTTAAAGTTTTAGGAACAGAACCGCCACATAATTTAATCAGAAAACCGTCCACGCTGCACGGATTAGAAACTATTAATATGGGATTTCTATTTTCCTTATTATATTCACTTTGTAAATCCGAATCTTTTACCTCTTCGCTAAGTTCGCTTTTGTCTATGTTCCACGCTTTAGCTAACTCGGCTCTGATTTCTGCCGATAACGATTTATCCTCGTCAAACCACGCATAAACTTTATTATAATTATTTTTCATATTTAATGCCTGTTGGACAATTTTATCCGATGACCCGCCATATTCAGGATTAGAATTAATATGCACACTTTCAGGTTTATACTTCCGTTTTAAAAAACAATAAAATTTTTCCTCTCTTTTACCTTCAAAAACAATATATACGGTGGTTTTCTTTTTACGTTTTTTCTTTGACACTAAAACCACCTCATATCAGCAACAGCTCCATAAGCGCCCGCTAAATAATTTGTGCAGAAATCTTCGTTATTTTCAACACCTTCAACATCGTCCAGTCGGTAAACTTCCGTTTTGAAGTCTTTATCCTTTTCAACAAGATATATTTGACTTCTCGTTCTATCGTTAAGCAGCCACGGCATATGAGTTGAAAACAACAACTGCGAATATTTGGGATTTGTTTCTCTATTAGAAAATAAACCGACTATTTTTTTTGCCAAATAAGGGTGCAAGCTGCTTTCTAACTCGTCATAAATCAATATTCCACCGTCTTTCAAAATTCTCATAGCCAAATTCAACAAATTTATACAGTTTTGAGTTCCATTTGATTCTTGTAAAAAAGGAAGCGAAAATCCTTTCCCACTATTACTGTCATGTTTTACGTTCAACCTACCTCTCCCGTCGTTTGAATAAGTAAAATCCGAAATATTAATATCCGAGTCTTTAACAAATCTAAGCACCTTCTCTTTTATTTCGGGATTTTCTGAAAATATTCTATATAACTTTTCGTCAATATCACGTATATATTCGGATATTTTACCTAAATAACCTAAGTTATTGTGATAATTTACCATATCCTTTATACCTATGGCAGGTAAATGCCCTGTACTTAATAAAAAAGAAAACATACTAATATTTTTTATTTCAATAAACCTTCTTTTATCCACGTCATTTATACTGCCCAGCGCCCATTCAGAAAAAGAAAAAGAATCTTCTTCTTTTTTTATTTCATAAATAGCGTTAAAGACGTCTTCATTTTTTACTTTCAGCGATTCGTAGGTGACACTTTCGCGACTAAGAGACAGCTTATATTCATACTCTTTTCCATTATTTTCAAATACTAATTCAAAATCAGTCTCTTTAGACGAATTCAATTTATGTGTTTCTATACCGGTAGACCCTTTAAGTGGAGATCCTCTATATGATGTATATGATCCTCGAGCGAACCAAAGCAAAAAAGACAATGCTTTTAATATATTTGTTTTACCCGAAGCGTTATTGCCTATAACCGTAATTATGCTGTTTAAATTATTGCCGTTTTCAGTTTTAAAAGAAGACTCGTCCTCTATATCTTCTTTTGATATAGAAAAAGATATAGTTTGAGTTTCATAAATACTGAAATAATTAGCGACTTTGAATTCTTTTATCACAACAGTTCTCCTCCATTGCAATTTTGTTTGTAAATCATACAAAAACAGTATCAATACTAATTTCACTTACCGCTTTTTTAAAAACTTTACACTTTACAAATTATACAAAAAACACGAGTATAAAACATTTTAAAGCAAAACTTTAAAATAGAAGTTATTGTTTATTTATAAGGCAGTTTTTACTGAAAACAGAGTTTACAAGAAAAAACTGAAAAAGAAACAGTGTTGTTCGGAGAGATAGGGATTTGAACCCTAGTTACCCTTTCGGATAAACAGTCTTTCCAGGACTGCGCCTTAAACCCCTCGGCCATCTCTCCTCTCATTGCCGTTTTTAAACTAAACACACTCAAACTTACAAATTCTAAATGAAATATAATGAAGCTTACTCATATCTCACACCGTTCTTGTACTATTGTTCTATCTACATTTAGTCTTGTACCGACCGCTATCGTCCGCGGATATCTAAATATCTCCTATTTGCTGTGGAACAAACTAGCCAGAAAGATTCTTTTCACTCCTATAAATGAGAAATTTGTCTTGTGTTGGCAGTGCCGATGATTATTTCCGCTCCTGCGTTTGTCGCCGCTTTTCTGCTATTACTGCTTGTACCTAAACCGCTTGCTTTTATGCTTGTTCTATTCTCTAATATTTCTTTTGTATTCCATTTTGTTTATTTTATTTAATTATTCCGTCTGCTGTAATTTGTAATTATTGTATAGAATTTCACAGCTTTCCTGCTTATTCTCTCTTACGGAAATTCGTACGGCAGCGTTTGTTTCTGACGCATTTGTCATACCGGCCAGGTCCGTGGTACTCGATGCGCCTGTTGCGTGGGCAGTTGTTCTGTCCTCAGTTTACGCTATATTTCCGTCGTCGCCCACCGTGTTTCCGCCGTTTGCCGCTGTAATTGATCTGTGTTTGGGGCCGTGTTTAGTTTAGGACTTCGTCCGTAGGTATTAACCCTCTTTTAAAGTTATGAATTTCGGTTATCAATTTTATATTCTCAACTGAATGTTCACTAAGCTTTTTTCAGCGGTCTACATTCTTTGTTTAATGACACTTCTACATCTCTAAGTTAAATAAGCTTTGCTTCCATTCTCGCGTTCTTTGACAACAGCTGACCGTTTATTATTATAACCATAAGCACTAGCACTCTCTCTTTATAATCCTAGATTGTTCCGCATATGCTTTGGACGCCGACGACGCATCCGCATGCTAGTCTCCCTACACTTCTGAAAAAGTCCTTAACTCTCTTAAATTTGCCAAGTTTTTTGGACGACGGTTCGTTCTCATTTGTCTTAGTCAGCAATTTAGAAGCAAGTTATGGCAATTCTTCACAGCTTGCCGTCAAAAACAGACATAATAATACTACCTGCTTAAAGTTTTTTCATTTTGCAATTCTCTTTTATAGACCATATAATTTTATAATATTGCAGTCCTTTATTCAATTATAAATTTAAAACGTTAAGAATGAAGCGTCATATTTACAAATATTCTTACTTTACAGCTTTTTTCGTCCTGTCATAATTAAGCGGTTAATTTCTTTGCCTCAGATATTTGTAAATCCATACTATGTAAAAAAATATATAACCGACAAGAAATTGAGGTGAGGTGGCTTGCATTTTTAAGACAAACTAATATATTTATTGTTTTTAGTGAGAAAACTTTTAAGTATGAAAAATGAGACTAATGAAGAAGAAACAAGAGAGTCAGGTGACCAGTGCAAATTTGGACTGTTTCGTGTACCCGTTAACCGAAATAAAATTAATGCTATTGCTTTTCTCTTTACTTGTTCCTCTTGTTTTTTATTCCGGCGTTTCTTGCGCTCTATTTCTATTATTAAACAGCTTCTTTTTATTGCCCGTTTAAATTTTTGAGTATTTCATCTTTATTCATTACTTTAAAATGTAGATTATTAATTTACATTCCTATTCTTTCTTTAATTATTGAAAATATTATAGCTATTGCCTTTCATTTAGAAGACGTCGTTTGTAGTTTAAATATACTTCCAAAATGAGGGTATCTAAGCAAATCCCTGACGTTTTATTTTCGGCAATAGATACCATCATCTTTAATTCTTTTCCTCCATGTTAAAATCTCTTTATCAACATCTGCAATTTGGTTTTCAATAGCACTCCTATTTTCTTTTTTTACTGCTCTTTTTATTTGCTTTAGATGAGTATTTATTTATTACCTCTTGTATTTCCCGGTCTTCTAATGTTTCTTTTATAATTGAGGTTTTTTTTATTGACTCCATTGTTAGTTCTTTCATTTTCATTGCTATTGGATTCTTACGTTTATCCGGCCAAAATCCACGTTTTATTTTAATTAAGTCCGCTTATCTCCTAAAATACACAAGCCTATAAAACTATAATATTACAATTTTTAGGAGGTTTAAGGACTAGGGATTATATGTCTACAACGGCACGTCAGATAATGTTTTTGTTCCTACCGTCTCACTCTCCTTAACGACAATGCTAAACTGCCTAACACAGCCTATTAACTATAACAAAACTAATGCTATTGAAATTTTTCGTGTTATCTTTTATTATTTCTTTTAAAACAATTCAAGTTGTTCCGGCTCTGGTCTTTTTCTTTTCACAGATTTTTGTCCTCCGTCATTTTTTTACTTCTTTATCGTTTTGTTTTTTTAGCAGTGGGGAAAAGATATTATAAGTCTTGAAACAAGAGCAAAGATTAAAATATAATATCTATCATAGTTTGTGATGTATCCGCTTTTCTTCTCCCTACGAAAAGTATTGCAAATAAAAATTAATCATGATATAATATTTTCATAAGTGGTTTCTCTCCACTAGTATTTTGCTTCTGTTTTTTCACCCTTTTTTCGGAGGAGTTTTCTCTAACTCCTCCGTTTTCTTACATGCGTCTATATTACTTACTGCAGCATTATTCATTTGTACCCAGAGCATTTAAACTTTTTTTTGACTACTCTTTGTACAGCTTCCAGTTATGTGTTTACTTTAGAAACGTTCGGCATGCAAGCTTTGCTCTCTGACCGTTTCGTACAGCACGTTAATCGTATAAAATCGGTTATACTGTATATGTATTATATCTATGATTTCTTTCAGCAGTTTTTCAGCTAAAGTTCTATTTTTATTCCGACTGCGGTTTTCAATGTGTTTTTTATGGCTTCGGCATTTTTAGAATTCGTTATTTTGTCAGAGGAACGCAGTGTTCATCTTTTTACGTTTATTAAGTTCAGCTATTCATTTTTCTAATTCCAGTATTGCTTTTCGTGAAATTAATATATTTCTTGCCAAATTTATTATTATCCCCTCATTTATTATAGAGGTTTTTTCGGTTTCCCTTAGGATTTTCAGGTAGTTTTTTATTGATTGTTGTTGATCTGACAAATCTACTTGTGTTGATAAAAGACTTTTTTCCCGAATTAACTCGTTTTCTACTTCTATTGCTTTGAAGAAAGTCTCTTTCTCTTCTACAGGGATTAAGTTATCAGATATATCCGTCTGTGTATTTATTAGGTCCCAAACATGCTCTCACTATACAAAAGACTATAACGCTTATCACGAGTGCCTTGAAGTTCAAAAACAACGACCTCTCTTCTAATTGCTCTAATTCAGAAAAACTACCAACAACATTCAGCTGCTTCGCACATTAGCACAGTCTGTCAATTGCAATAAGGCTAACACTATTGCTATTTTCTCTTTATCCAAGAAATATATTCTCCACTTCATCAGTCATTTTTCTATTCACTAATTCGTATCCTACTCTGGTTTTCTGCCAACGCTTCGCCGCGGATTTCATACCCAGCTTTTATCCTGAACTTCGTGCCTCTTGTAAATTTTGTTTGTTAGTCTCTCCTTCTTCTTTTAAAGCGTTTAAGCACCGATCTATATCACTCTCTTCTAATTTCTTCACTCCCCTCTCTATAATTGGCTTTTTCTTCTGTATTTCTTGTCTACTAGATTCAGATAATATCTTCCTCAACTACAAATCCACTAATTCCATTCTATCCAAAGACTCTATTGATATTACAAGTTCAAGTTCAAGTTCAAGCAGTTCTATACTTTTGGACGAGCCCGATGACTCTATATCTTCATATGGTCCCAACTTGTCGTCTTCTTTTTTGTCTTTCTTACTTCCCTTAGAGATTCGCCAAAATATATTATTGCACCTATTATTATTAAGCCTATAAGTACAACGCTTCATACTCCTATCGTTATTTTTCAATAATTTCCACTTGTTGAGAACGGTGATTCAGAAGTTGCAGTTTCTCTTCGTTCTATCTCAGGGGCATTAACGCTATTGAAATCTTTTCAACGCTATTTTTTACTATTTTTTAAAATAATTCAAGTTGTTCCCGCTTTGTTTTCTGCAGATGGAAGACGTTGTTTATCTAATGTTTCTACCGTTCCTTTTATACGAGAATCTACCTTTTTGTTCTTTGTCATTTTTTTGTTTCTTTATCGTTTTGTTTTCTTTAGGGGTAGGAATTATTATAAATCCTAAAAGAGAAACGAGGGTTAGCACTATGCCGCGTGTTGCCGCGCATAGTTCAGCGCCGCTCAATGCCAGTCTGAGTTGTTTCTTTTTCTAACATTTTACTACTCTTTCAGAGAAATTCTTATAGCTCGCCCTATCTTCCTCAGTTAAATCCTTCTTTTTATTTACTCTTTTAATTATACTGCATTTACTCGTGCTTTTAACATTCCATCTGCTGGAATTGATATTGAAGTCTTACAGTTTACTTTAAGGAATCTCTGTTATTCTTTCTTTGTATTTTTTTAGGCCCATTTACATTTTGTAGTCGTAAAATTGTTTATTATCTTTACAATACTCTCTTTGATTTTGATATTTTGCTGGCGCGTCACATAACATTTTTGACAATATTTGATAAATACCTATCAAGTCATTCACTTAACTTCTATGTACTTATATGCTTATTTATGAACTCAGAGGAGTAAATACATCGCTTATTCCTCTGATTCTTTTCTATGTATTATGTTTTAAGTCTGTATTCTAAAATTGCTAATTGTGTAATTTTCTTGATTAAAATTAAGTAATGACTTCTGACAGCCCTCAAAGTATTATCTATGTCTTCACCCTTTCTTCTATGCTCTATTAATGAATCGTGATCTTGTTTAAGCAATTTTATGTAATTTTTAATTGTAAAATTTTTCAAGTCTTCAATTGTAATTTCAACATTTCCTTCTGATAGCTCTTTTTTTGAATCTTCCATTTTTTCCTCTACATCTCTTTCTATATTGGTTCTATTTATTTTGTCTTTTTCTTCTAACTCTTCATTTATTACTTCTACTTCGTTTTTGATTCCCTCAAGAAATTCCATTACTTTTGATGATATTGAGCTTGGTGATATTGAGCTTGCTTTTGGTTTATTCCAATTGCACATGCAGCATATTACTAATAATATTGCTCCTATACCTATACATAATAGAATAGCTGGATTACAACTTTTAGATGAGGCACCGTCTTGTTTCTGTCCTGCTGTTATTTTTCCTTTTGGTTGTAATGTCTTAGGATTTTTAGGGACAATAGTAGGCTATTTTGCACAGCCAGTTAACTGGAATAATATCAACGCTATCGCAATTTTTCTCGTCATTTATCATCTGGCACTATCTTTTATTCTGACGTTTCTCACGCTAATATTATACAACTTTTTTTATTATATGCTTAAGTCTTTGAGTACTTTATCCATTTTTGTTCTTGAGCCGCAGAATTATTTATTACATTCACGACAACCTTTTTCATTTTAAGATCATTCTTTCCTTTTTTTAACGCTTAAGCGGATTATTCATATTCTTCTTTTCACTAGCTCACCTAGTGC
>JAISUD010000009.1 GCA_031272265.1 Endomicrobium sp.
AACAAAAAAATTACCTCTTTATTAAGCATATCACCGGCTTTACACACATTTAATCTCGGTATAAGCTTGCATTTTGATATTATCCTATTATCAAATCTCGGCACTTTTTGGCTAAGCAATCCTTGCCAATCCCATTCCGTTCCTCTGTATTTAAAGTATTTTTTATCTTTAAATGAGGAATATTCTTTCTCTGACGGACCATAAATAATGTAATTTTCTTTGCCTTTAAGTTTTGGAAATTGTTCAGAAGCAGCAATAAGCAATTCTTTCAATTCTTTATAGATAAGTTTTCTAGACGGGATTGCCATATTTGTTTTATCTTTATTTCTGGCAGGCGCCGGATTTGAAGCAAGTTTTTTAGTTAAATTATATGGCTCTTTTGGATCCCAAATACCTTGTTTACAAGCTTCGTAATAGCACGGATAATAATATTCTTCTCTATCACCAAAAAATTCTTTTAACTTTTTGCAATACTCATCAGAAGCATTTTTATTTTCTTTTTCGTCGTTTTCTTTTTCATTAGCATTTCCGGTAGCCCACGGCAAATTTGAATCGTAGCCTCTACGTTGAATAGCAGACCATACTGCTTTAAAAATTTGCCACCCTTCAAGTTTAACGCGCTGCAATAAAGCTATCCTCAGCAAATGAGAAGAGTATATAGTTTTATCTTTGCCATTACCTGAGGTAAATTCTCTTAACATTCTTTCGTCAGGTTTAAGATTGGGATTTTCTTTTGTAGGCTGCGCTGTTGACAATACTTCTATTCCCGCCTGTCCTGCTTGCTCTCTCCACCACTCTTCTCTTTTTTTATGAGCGATTCTTGTTCTTATTTGTCTGCGGAGTTTCGCCGCTGTTTCTACCGAGCCAAACTCAGAATCAATAAGTAAAGATCTTAAATAAAGTATCTCTTCTCCTTTTCTAACGCATATTCCCATACTTCCCGAACCTAAATCAAATGCAAAAATAAGTTTGTCATTCATTATTCGCTCCTTATTTTAGCCTGTATTCATAATTCATAACAATTCGTTTTTACCCGTTTCAACGCTTATTTTCTTAATTAAAACAATTTCCTAGTTATTTTTCTATATTTTATTTAACAATTTAATAACTTTGTTCATAAAAATTACAATATTCTCAATTGTTTAATCCTAAAAAAGCTAATTATATATACAAACTCAGTTAAACTACTAGATTGATTCCAAATCTTTTTTATTTTACAAATGCTTATCATTGTCAAGACTTTACCCTCTCCCATCTTGTTTGACTCTACAACAATTTTCGGCTAAATCTATTATTTAATAAATTACTTATTTAACTTAAGTTTAACTTTTTCAACTGATTACCTAGCAAGTTTTTATCCCACAAAAAATCACTTTTTTGCAAATTTAACGAAGCCGATCGGTATAGGCATTTGGACACATAGACGGATTTAAATATTTTGGAAAATAATAACTAATAATTTTAAATTGGGAAACTTTTACTTATTTTTATTGATTTTATTGCATTATTTTAAATATTGTCAGTCGTCCGCTTTGGAATTCAATATTAAAGCAAATACAAATGCTCCAATAAGTCCAAACCAAATAAGAAAAAACAAACTAAACTGAACGACCACTCAAACTTATCCATCATAATGCCTACTACTTCCTACTTCCCAGCTTATAATAAGAACGCTCACATAATCCTGCAATCTGTGAAAGCCAATCAATACATTACAGATTAACCCCAAAATCTGTGAAAATCACCTATCACAACTTTTCCCGCGATTATAACACCGTCCGGCTGTTTTTATCACATTATTCATTATTTTAAATATCGTCGTAGCCATCCGCTTTGGAATTCCATATTAAAGCAAACACAAATGCTCCAATAAGTCCCGACCAAACAAGAAAGCCCAAACTGAACGACCATCCAAACTTATCCGTCATAATGCCTACTCCCCAGCCTGTAACAAGAACGCTTAGATAACCCCAAAATCCGTGAAAACCGACTGCTGTAGCTGCAACCTTTCTCGTGGCTATATTCGCCGTGGAAATCCCACCCAGCGCCTGCGGTCCATAAATAAAAAAGCCTGAAAGTGCTAAAAAAGTAATGTAAAGCCAAGCTGGCGCAGAAACGACTTTCCAAAAAAGAAACATAAAAAACGAAGCAAACATCATGCAAAACACACACACCCTGTGAGCTTTACCTTCAAAAAATTTGTCTGTAATCCAGCCGCTCAGTAGTATACCTAAGACGCCGGCTATCTCAAAAAGAGCGACTATCCATCCCGCATCGGCAAGAGACAAACCTTTCCACTCCTTCAATAATGTCGGCCCCCAGTCCAAAACGGCAAAACGCAGCGTATAAACAAAAACATTCGCTATTCCAAGAATCCAAATAGGTCTATTTTTAAAAACTTTTTTCATTAAAAGCCGTTTATATTCTTTTGACTCTGCTTCTGCAGAGACATGTTCAGCTTGTTTTGTTTCTTCAACGTTTTTATTTTTAGTCTCAGTTTCGTCTATTTCCGGCAGTCCGACAGATTTGGGGGTATTGCGAATTGAAATCCATACAAAAACAACACACGTCAAAGCTATCAAAGAAGGAACATAGAAACACCATCTCCAGCCCAAAGAAACAACACTACCGCAAATAATAAAAGCAAGTCCCGCGCCTATAGAGTGAGAGGTGTTCCATCGGGCCATCTTAGTTGCCAATTCTTTCGGAGGTATCCAATGTGTAAGCAGACGAGCAATAGGAGGAAAACCCATTCCCTGAAACAAGCCGTTGGCAACCCACACTACGCCAAGCAACGTTAAAGATGAGCTAAACCCGAAAACTATATTGCATATTGAACACATAAGCAAACCGCATACCAGTAAGTGCCGAGAACTAAATCTGTCAGCGGCAAACCCGCTTAAAAACTTAGACAACCCGTATACTACGCCGTGTAGACTCAAAAATCCGCCTAATTGCGCTTTTGTGATGCCCAAATCCGCCTGCATTCCGGGCATAGCCATGCTCAAGTTCTTGCGCACAATATAAAATACGGCGTAACAAATAATTGTTGATATAAGCGTGCGATTCTGCCAGTACCTGAATTTTTTTTCAGTGTTGTCAATACTATTAGCGTTTATATTATCAGACGATGTATTCATTTATTTTTACCGCCTTTCTAAATTTATTGTCAAATTATATGACGATGTTCTCTCTTATTCAAAAGGATTACATTAAAAGAAAAACCTGCATTGAATAGACGACGTTTTAAAGATGTTTTTATATTTCTTCACCACCTGAGCTTTATTTTGAAGATTTCTTTATTGCAACAAACTGTATTAACTGGCAAAATCCGGATTTAAATAAAGGGTCCGTATTTCAGCGATTACGGAGGTTATATAGTTCGCATGAGGAGAAGATGTTCGTGTCTAAAAGCTTCAACGAGTGTTTTATCATAAAATAAAGTAGCTAATACAATACCCCTAATAAACTAATATACAAAAGAGAAACTATATTAAATTAGACAAACCAACAAATACGCTAAACCGGCGACGCACAGCCACTTGACATAAAATGTAAAACATTGTTGACTTCACCGCATCCGGTATGTTTAATCTGCAACTTACCGCCGTCCTTTACAATAATGTGTTTTAGGCAATGTTATCATTTTATGATTTCCTTCATTTCTAGCACCGCCCAGCACTATAGTCCCAAAATGAACATATAAATAAGACATCCTGATAAATACTACCCCCCCCGTCATAATGCTGTTCTCTTTTCTAATTCCTTTATTTCCTATTTTCTTCAGCAAAAAATCTTGCAGTCGGTTGTCTTCATTTGCTTGTTGGCATATTTTGCAGCTGCTCGTTCTTTCTGCTTTTTCTCACGACCACCATGAGTGGTTCTAACATTTTTATTCCTTTTCTACTTTATTTTGCACCAAAATCGCCCGCGCCTGTCTCAGTCAGCCATACTAAGCAGACAGCGATTGTTGATAATAGTGCGTGAACAAGAGGTAGTCGGCTATTGTCTTCCACCAGCCAGTAGAGGTAGACATGCTAATCTTTTCTTTGATTCTATTTACTGCATCAATGAGTTTTTGCATTTTGGCTTACCCGCACACATTAGGTGGCGAGGGTAGTATTTGGAGAAGTACAGTCGTGCAATATTGCGACGCATATAAGTATGATTAATGTTTTTTTCATTACAGTCTCTTTTATATTTAAAAGGGTAAATCAGAATCTCACTTTTTTTCACACTCTTTCTTATTTCAGTTTCACGTAAATTTTTACGCTAAAATTTAATTCGGCAGGTAGAATGACCTTGATTATTTCATTATCACGCTGAGAAAATCCTACTTTGCAGTGGATTTTATTTCAGCGAATTTTGCTAGTATCCTGCAGAATCCGATATTGATATAAAGTACCTCTCCTTTTTTAACTACTCTAAAACTATTTGTCAATTAAATATTAATTCTGCGAATTATGAAACCGTCTATATTTTTAACTACGCTAAAATTATTTGTCAATTAAATACACAATAAAAGCAACGATTACAAAAAATAACACAGATAGCAGGTCTCCTTTTCTCTCGCCCGTACCCCACTGTTTCCCTAGCACTAACATAATAGCTTCCTCTTTATTTCTACAACACTTTGTTAAATTCTTTTCCCCCAATACCCAATACGGCAATTCTTTCTTTTATTTCAAAGGCGGTACGCGAATTATACTGAAATCCAGTGAATAAATATGCATGTCTGTTTATTCAGTCCAATCGGACATTATTTGAGGAGCTTTCTATTGCAACTGAATCCAGCTGACTCTTTGCAACGTTTCCTTTTTGGCATTGTGTGTGTGCACGTGATATATAAGTTCTGGCGTAAGACACACGCTTTATCCCACATTATATCTTACTGCTTCTTTCCCACTTACCATAACTCATTTATCCTCTTTTTATCGACTGACTAGGACATGCCCCCATCAGTAGAGATCCACATCACGTTTCAAAGTTGAGGCAGGAATTTCTGAGACGAACTCTGACTACCGACTCTCCCCACCTCTCCCAGCGGCGCGCAATAAGAGACTGTATGCGGTTAGTAATCGGGCATTATTTTGAAGATTCTTCTACGGCAACGGCAACAGCGACAGATGCTCCCACCATAGGATTATTGCCCATACCTATAAGGCCCATCATTTCAACATGAGCCGGAACTGAGGACGACCCGGCAAACTGGGCATCGCCGTGCATACGTCCCATAGTGTCTGTCATACCGTAAGAGGCTGGCCCTGCCGCCATATTGTCGGGATGCAATGTTCTTCCCGTACCTCCACCCGAAGCAACTGAGAAATATTTTTTGCCGTTCTCAACAGACCACTTCTTATACGTACCGGCAACTGGGTGCTGAAAACGAGTAGGATTAGTAGAGTTACCGGTAATAGAAACGTCAACGCTTTCTTCAATCATAATTGCGACACCTTCGCTCACATCATCTGCTCCGTAAACTCTTACTTTTGATTTATCTCCGCTTGAAAATAAAGTTTCCTTTGTTATGGTCAATTTTCCCGTTGAATAGTCGTACTCAGTCTCCACATGAGTAAAACCGTTGACGCGGCTTATAATGTAGGCTGCGTCTTTGCCCAGTCCGTTAAGAATAACTTTAAGAGGCTCCTTGCGCACTTTATTGGCCGTTCTTGCAATGCCTATAGCTCCTTCTGCAGCCGCAAAACTTTCGTGTCCCGCTAAAAAGCAGAAACACTTTGTTTGCTCTCTAAGTAGCATTGCCGCCAGATTGCCGTGTCCTAAACCTACCGAACGCCGATCCGCCACAGAACCGGGAATGCAGAAAGACTGCAGGCCTAAACCTATCGCTTCAGCAGCGTCAACTGCATTTTTTATACCCTTTTTAATAGCTATAGAAGCGCCAAGCGTATAAGCCCAAACCGCATTTTCAAAAGCAATAGGTTGAATACCTTTGACGATTTTTTCTACATTGACGCCTTTACTGAGACAAATTTCCCGCGCCTCTTCTAAATCTCTAATTCCGTATTTTTCAACTGCCGATTCTATTTGTTTTATTCTTCTCTCATAGTTTTCAAACGTAACCGCCATTTGTATCTCCTTATTCCTTCCTTGGATCAACCTTTTTTACCGCTTCGTTAAACCGGCCGTAAGAATTCACATTGCTTTCAAAAGCCTCTTTATGAGGAACACCCTTCTTAACGGCTTCTAGCATTTTGCCGAGATGGACGAACTTATAGCCTATAACCTCGTCGTTTTCGTCCAGTCCGAGTTCAAGAATATAGCCTTCCGCCATCTCTAAATACCGAACACCTTTAACGCTTGTAGAGTACATAGTGCCTATCTGAGAACGCAAGCCTTTTCCCAAATCTTCCATTCCGGCTCCTATAGGAAGCCCACCTTCAGAAAATGCCGTTTGCGTTCTGCCGTAAACTATCTGCAGAAAAAGCTCTCTCATAGCAGTATTTATAGCGTCGCAAACTAAATCGGAATTCAATGCTTCCAGAATTGTTTTACCGCTTAAAACTTCAGCCGCCATAGCTGCCGAATGCGTCATTCCGCTGCAACCGATTGTTTCAATCAAAGCTTCTTCAATAACTCCTTTCTTAACGTTTAATGTTAATTTACAAGCGCCCTGCTGCGGAGCGCACCAGCCTATTCCGTGCGTTAAACCGCTTATGTCCGTAATTTGAGTAGCTTTCAGCCATTTCCCCTCTTGAGGAATAGGAGCGGGACCGTGTTTAGCGCCTTTGGCTACGCATGTCATCTGCTGTACTTCGTGAGAACAATCATAGGCACATTCTTCTCTGCGGCAACTCATTATTTATCTCCTTTAATATTATAAAACGTCTATGCTAAAAAGCGGTACCACTTTTCTCAGCGGAAATAACCGCTTAAATTAAAGCGGAGAGGGAGAGATTTGAACTCTCGATGCGGATTTTCGCCCGCATACCGGTTTAGCAAACCAGCGCACTAGACCAACTATGCGACCTCTCCACATCCCAAATAACGACTAAAAATTCCATTAGAATTTTACCAAATAATACCGCTTTTTGCAATTGCTTTTTAACATAATTAGTTGATATAATTTTAATACAAAACACTTAAATTTACACTGGAGAATATAAAAATGAAAATAATTGACGGCAAAAAAATCTCAAACGAAAAAAGAGCCGAAATCAAAGAAAGAGTCGTTAAAATTAGACAGCAGACAGGAAAAATTCCCGGACTTGCGACGATACTAGTAGGTGCGGATCCCGCCAGCCAGATATATATCAATTCAAAAATCAAAGCGTGCGAAAACGTTGGAATAAAATCTTTCCACCATACCCTCAATGAAAATTCGTCAAAGGAAGATATTATCGCTTTAATAAAAAAACTAAACGAAAACCCCGAAATTGACGGAATTTTACTTCAGCTGCCTTTGCCACAAAACAAAAACGCACAAGACTGCCTTAATTCAATAAGTCCACTGAAAGACGTAGACGGACTCCACCCATTTAACGCGGGTCTCCTCAATTTGTCAAAAAGCTGGGACGAGATAATTGAAAAAAATATCCTAGTTTCCTGCACGCCGCTTGGAGTTATGCATTTACTGCTTAAATCAAATATTGAAGTTGAAGGTAAAACAGCCGTCGTCGTAGGAAGATCAAACCTTGTGGGCAAACCTCTATCTATGCTTCTGTTGTCAAAAAACGCAACGGTTATAATAGCTCACTCAAAAACAAAAAACTTAAAAGAAATATGCAGGTCTGCAGATATTATCGTCGCGGCAATAGGCAAGCCTAATTTTATAAACAGAGAATTTATAAAAAACGGAGCCGCGGTTATTGACGTAGGCATTAATAGAACTCCAGAGAAAATATATGGAGACGTCAATTTTGATTCGGTCAAAGACATGGATATAGAAATAACACCTGTCCCGGGCGGAGTAGGCCCGATGACTATAACAATGCTTTTAGAAAATACCCTGAAAGCGTTCAGCAACAGAAAATAAATTAATTTCAGTTCTGCTTTAATTTACAGGAACTTACGGGAAACGTTCTTTCCGTCTTTTATCCGTCCAAACTGCTTATACTGCTGGATTTTAGTTTTACATATTTTTTAACAAGACCGGCTGCGCACCCACCGCAAGATTACGCTGCGTTTGCGGAAAAAACAAATCACTTAAAATTAACAAATTAAAATCTACCACCCTTTGAATATTCCAGCATCCAGCTAAGCGTTTATTTAAATTTTATAGCGTCAAATCCCGTATAGTTTTGCAGTGCAGGTGGAATTGCCACAGAACCGTCCTCTAGCTGATAATTTTCAAGTATCGCCGCAAAAGTTCTTCCAACGGCGACGCCCGACCCATTCAGCGTATGCACAAATTCTCTCTCTTTATCTTTCAAATACTTTATATTCATTCTTCTTGCTTGAAAATCTTTGAAATTTGAACACGACGAAATCTCTCTATATGTTTCGTCTCCCGGAAACCACGCCTCTAAATCATAAGTTTTTGAAGACGAAAATCCAAGATCTCCCGTAGACAAAAGCACAACTCTATAAGGAAGTCCTAATAATTCCAAGACGTTTCCCGCGTCAAGTGTAAGAGATTCCAATTCTTCGTTTGACGTTTCCTGTTTAACAAATTTCACAAGTTCCACTTTATTAAATTGGTGATTTCTTATAAGACCCTTAGTATCTTTTCCGTAAGAACCTGCTTCTCTTCTAAAACACGCCGAGTAAGAAACATATTTTTGCGGAAGAACAGACTCCTCCAGCACACAATCTCTGTAAATATTCGTTACCGGAACTTCCGCCGTAGGTATTAAATACAAATCGTCGTTAGTACACTTAAATAAATCTTCTTCAAAATTCGGCAGCTGTCCCGTCCCCTTCATTGACGCGTAGTTTACAAGATAAGGCGTCATTATTTCCTTATATCCTCTTTTCTTATGAATATCCAAAAAAAACGAAACAATGGCCCTTTCCAAAGCACAGCCCTTGTCTTTTAAAACGGCAAAACGCGACCCTGAAATTTTAGAGGCCGTGCTGAAATCAAGAATGCCTAATTTTTCTCCGATTTCCCAGTGACGTTTAGGCTTGAAAGAAAATTTTTTAGGTTCTCCTACAAACTTTATAATTTTATTGTCTCTTGCGCTCTTTCCTACGGGGACACTTTTGTCCGGAATATTAGGAATGCGCATAAGAAAATCCTCTATTCTGCTTTCAATAATTGAAAGCTGCTTTTCCTGTTTTTGAATTTTGTCTTTTAAATCGTTTATTTCCGTTATAAACTTCACAGAAAGTTCTTTACAAAACTCTTTGTTTTCTCTTTTGAGTCTGCCTATTCTTTCGGACTCTTTGTTTCTCTTGAGTCTCAGTTGCTCTATTCCCTTGACTAAAATTTTCCTTTCGCTATCCAAAGTTAAAAGCTTGTCTAAATTGACATCTTGATTCCTATTTGAAATCGTCCGTTTAACCTCTTCTGAATTTTCCCTGATAAATTTAATATCAAGCATTTCCACTCCCACGACGCTGCAAGCCGATAAATCAGAACAAAAAAATAATAATTCCCTTCTAAAATATCCTATTCCAGCTGGCCGCACGACGCAAACAATCCATCCTCCGCTGAATTTCAGCGGCACCGTTAAGAATTATTTAATATCAACAACGCCCCCTTCTCATGAATAAACCATTTTTTTATCTTTACCGCTTTCCATAGCGCAATTCAACTGAATACTTAGCTCCTACTGTCTTTTCAACGTCTTTTATAAAATTGTCGGAGCAATCTGACAGATAATCAGTCTCAAAGGAAAATTTACCGTGTAAGTCATCTTCTAAATCTATATAAATTTTCGCTCTGCCTTTATATTTTTCAAAAATTCCTTTCAGTTCTTCGCATAAAGAACTATCATACCTTACAGTTGAGAATTTTATATGGACTTCACTGCATTTTAGAGGAAATTTCTCCTTCGCTTCGTCTATCGTCATTATTTCTTCTGCTATTAACTCAGTCTGTCCTTGCGCGCCTGCCAGCCTACCTTTTACCACGACAATGTTATTAGGCTCAAGATAACCGCCCATCTTTTTAAAATTTTTAGGGAAAAGCACTGCATCTAAAGCTCCGTGCAAATCCTCTATCCTAAATCTCGCGTATGATTCTTTTTTAGTTTTTGAAACAAGCTTTTTTACCAAAATTATCATCCCCGCGACGCAAATCTCTAAATCGGCGTTTTCTCCGAGTGACGGAAGCTCATCAAGACGGTAATTTGAATATGCAGCAAGATCTCTCTTCCTGCTTGTCAGCGGGTGACCGGAAAGATAAAATCCCAAAACTTCTTTCTCAAAGTCTAACGCTTTAAAAGACTCAAGCGGCGGCTCCATCTGCGTTTGCGGTACCGCGTTCTGCATTGTTTCAGCACCGTTAAAAAGAAATCCCTGCGGCGATTCTTCCTCTCGTTTTATTTTCGCCGCTTCGTCAACAGAAGAGACTATGCTTTGAAGCAGATTTGCTCTCAACGCAAACTTGTCTGAGCCAAAAGAGTCAAAAGCGCCGGCTTTCACAAGACTTTCAAGAGTTCTTTTATTTACTGATTTTAAATCTATCCTCCGTAAAAAATCATTCCAATCTTTAAAACTCTTAATTTTCGCGCCGTCAAGCCTTGTCTTCTCTATGGAATCCGTCGCACCTTCGCCCACATTTTTAACAGCGAGAAGTCCGAAGCGTATATTTGAACCCTCTATTTTAAATTTTCCATCAGAGTACTGGACATCGGGAGGCAACAATTTAATGCCGAAAATATCCATGTCATCTAAGTACATTACAAGTTTGCTTTCCTCATTGTCTTTCACGGCGGAACGACCAATTTCGCTGTTCAGCAAAGCCGTCAAATACTCCAAAGGATAATTTGCTTTTAAATAAGCTGTCTTGTAAGAAATCAAACCGTAAGCGGCAGAATGAGATTTATTAAAACCGTATCCTGCAAAAGCTAAGATATTATTAAATATCTTTCCGGCAATTTTTTTATCAATATTTTTTTTCTTAGCTCCGTTTATAAATTTTTCCCTTTCTTTCTCAATGACTTCCGGTATTTTTTTACTCATAGCTTTGCGCAGATTATCCGCCTCTCCCGGAGTAAAGCCTGCAAGTATTTCAGACATTTTCATCACTTGTTCTTGATATAAAACTACTCCGTAAGTGTCTTTTAACACAGATTCCTGCAAAGGATGATCATAAACAATTCTCGTTCTGCCGTGCTTGCGGTTTACAAAATCGTCCAGCATTCCCGAACCCATAGGACCCGGACGGTACAAAGCAATCAAAGCTATTATATCCTCAATTTCACTCGGTTTAAGCTTTCTTATTAAATCTCTCATGCCTCTACCTTCAAGCTGAAACACGCCCATAGTTTTAGCTTCAGCGAGAAGTTCGTAAGTTTTCTTATCATCTAAAGGAACGTCGTCTAAATTGAAATTGGGATTTTTTTTCTTTATAAATTTAATGCAATCGTCAATAATAGTCAGAGTTCTCAGGCCTAAAAAGTCAACTTTCAAAAGTCCAAGTTGCGGCAGCACGTCACCGTCGTACTGCGTCGTAATTACATCTTTTGAACCTTTCGCAAGCGGCGAATAATTTGTAATCTCTTCGTTGGCTATAACCATGCCCGCGGCGTGTACGCCTATATGTCTCTTCAGACCTTCAAGTTTCTGCGAAGCGGCAATAAGCTTTGCGATTTTTTCGTCGCTTTTAACAAGTTCTGATAAACCCTCCGATTTCAGCAGCGTTTCAGTAATGCTTGCATTGTAAGGAGGAATAAGCTTTGCAATTCTGTTAGCCTCAGCGGGAGAAAAGTTCATAACCCTTGCTACGTCTTTTATAACAAGCCTGGCCTGCATTGACCCAAACGTTATAATTTGAGCGCACTTTTCTTCGCCGTATTTCCGGCGCACATAACGTATAACCTCGTCACGTCCCGTATCAGCAAAATCTATATCCAGATCGGGCATTGAACGCCTATCGGGATTTAAGAACCTTTCAAACAGCAAGCCGTATTTTAAGGGACAAATATCCGTTATGCCTAACGTATAAGCAACCATAGATCCTGCGCCAGAACCTCTTCCCGGTCCTACCGGAATGCCGCGGGATTTCGCATACTCTATAAAGTCTGAAACTATCAAAAAATAAGAGGCAAATCCCATTTTATTGATAACAGAAAGCTCGCGTTTTAGTCTGTCTTCATGCTCAGCCTCAACTTTGCCATATCTTGCCGCAAGTCCTTTCCGGCAAAGTGCCTCTAGATATTCCGAATCCGATTTATACCCTTCTGGCATCGGAAACTGCGGCAGAAGAAGCTTGTTCATATCAATTTCAACATTGGCTTTTTCGGCAATTTCTAGAGTATTTTTTACAGCCTCAGGTGCAAAAGAAAATGTTTTCACCATATCCTCCGCACTGCGGTAGTAAAAAAGATCGGAGTTAAAACACAGTCTTTTAGGATCGTCCAACTTTTTACTAGTACCGATACAAAGCAAAATATCGTGGATTTGTGAATCTTCTTTTTTCAAATAATGACAATCGTTTGTCCCTACAAGCGGAATTGCAGTTTTTTTTGACAGTTCGCACAAGCTCGGGATTATTCTCCGCTGTTCTTCCACCCCGTTGTCCATAATTTCTATATAAAAATTATCCCCGCCAAAGATATCGCGGTACTCTATCGCAGCGTTCTGCGCCTTTTCAAAATCCCCTTTAAGTAACCCAGATGCAACTTCGCCTGCAAGACATCCTGAAAGAGCGATAAGTCCTCGTTTGTACTTATTTAAAATTTCTTTATCAACGCGCGGCTTATAGTAAAAACCCTCAGTAAATCCCACGCTTACTATCCGCATAAGATTTTGGTAACCCTCAAAATTTTCAGCAATCAAAGTTAAATGATTGTAATTGCTGCTACCCTCACTGCTTTTATTAAAGCTTCTATCAAAGCGCGATTTTTTAGCGACATATACTTCGCAGCCTATTAGAGGCTTTACACCGCTTTCTTTCGCGGCCCGATAAAATTCAATAGCACCGTACATATTGCCGTGGTCAGTAATGGCAAGAGCGGACATCTTATATATTTTCGCTATTAAATTAAAAAGCTCGCCCGGATTGCCTTTATCGTCCGTAATTTTACACGCGCCGTCAAGAAGAGAATATTCGGTATGATTATGCAAATGTACAAATTCCGCAGCCATAAAAAATATTCCTATTGTTATAAAATTTTTGGAAAAGTTTTATTTGAACAAAACTATAATCGGCAGACTTCTTTGCAGCCGTCTGCATATGTCAGGCGCGGACAACTAAGCCAAACAATTTATTGATTTTTCAACAGCTTCCTTAATTCGCCGGTAAATATACAGGTAGCACCTATGAAAAAATTACTTATTTAAACAGACTTAATTCTTAAGACGGCAACCACTTTTGCTCTTATTTATTCTCTCTTCACAGCTTTTTGGTGTTCCACTCGTCATCTAATCTAACTCGCAACAATTTATACAACTTTTTCCACAACCCCTTTTTGTTTTATCCCTCTCTCTGTTTTTTGAGATTATCAATTATTAATATATCCTTCTATTCTTTATAATCCTTAATTCCCCTGACACTATATATAATATAAGCCGCCGCCATTTCCACATATAACACGCCCCCTCGGCATTTTTAATTTTAAACATATGAATATCTTTTCTAAGGATTTACCAAAGCTCTAAATTAACCGCTGTTCATCTTCTTTTTTATTTCACGCTTTTACAATCCATTTACTTCTTATGAAAGACAACTCAACCATGCCATTCCGCCTATTTTATGATTACGCTTATATCTTTTACTTCTTATTGTATTCTATTCTCGCCTCTATTATCTTCCTGAAATATTCTTCTGATTTTATTTTCTTCCTTTCAAGATTTTAACAACGCAAGCGGAAAATTAAAAACAATATAATGACAAGCATTTCTGATTAAATCTTTATATTAAGTTTTGCAGCTTTTTAATTATTTGAGGACAACAGCAAAGTATCAAAATTTATTATAAATTTCAAATTCTTCCAGTTCTCCTTATTTATTATATGTTATATATTATTTTTATTCCACTACCTCAAAACTCATTCCGCGCCTGATATAAATTCTCCATAATTCGCTTATCCGCCGATTGTGGTCGCATATTTAGTCGCTTTTTTCAACGTGCTATATGGCTAAAATCCGTTAAAATCCGCCCCCAGTTGCTCGGGCCATGCCGACCCTCAGCTAACGTTATCGCTCCTTCCTTATTTCTATTCACCCCCTTGTCCTCATTATTAATTATCTTTTCTAACCTTATAGTGTCTCCAAGTCCTGCTCACGAATTTGTTCAAATATGCCCTAAATTGAAAAAAAGAGAATTTTCATAAGAATATGGTGAGCTTCTATTATTAACAAGCATTCCTTCTTTATTTGTTTTCAAGGGCATTTATTTTTCTCCTTTGTTCATTTTATTTTAGTACCAGCCTCTCACAGTAATTCTAGCATTTCCTTCCAAGCACTGTAAGCACTGTCAAGAGGATGAGGTGGATTAAAGAAGGCGTGGAAGGCATGTTTTAAATATAATCGTTGAGAATGACAAAAGGTGGGGGTTAAAATTTTAGTTTAGGGAGGGCGTTTGTTATTTTTTGAGTTTCTATGCTTAAAGTCATCACGCTGAGTAGTAAATCTAAAATGTATCTCGGATTGCCGCATTCTTTCGGCCAGTCGTTGGGGTCGTTTTTTATGCCGCTGTCTTTGTCTATTCTTATTTGGTAACGCTCCATGATCCACTCTACAGGACTTCTGCCGCTGACCACATAGTCGTAAACTTCTTTAGGAATATCTGAGATTGTGATTTTACCGTTATAAACAACAGCGTCTTTTTTGTTTTTATCAACAAAACGCATTTTTTGGACTTTAAAATCTTGACTTTCTTCCCCGCTTACTCTAACTTCTTTAGGCTTGGGATGATTTTCATAATTTAAGTGAAGCTCGGCTAACTTTTTCCCTGCTTCCGAAAACGCCCAAAAATCTTTTTGGGATTCTATCAACGGAATATGAGGTAGACTTTTCTTTAAGTCGGCGCTGAAAGTTTTACGATAATCGGTAGAATGCAAAAAGCCGTAAACATAGTAGAAAATATCTTTTTTAGTAACCTCTGCTCCGTACTTTTTTACAGCTTGTTCTAATATAAAGTCTGAGACGCCGTCATGTCTTATATATTCTTTGTCTGAAGAATCAAAAAATTTGTTTTGTGTTTTAGCGCGTTTTTCATACCAATAAAGAGGGAAACATTTAGTATGGATTTGATAATCAATTATTTCGTCTGAAATCAAAGTTGAAAATCTCATACCTGAGCAAATACCTGACACTGTAACTACAAGATTTGTCTCTTTTCTTGTCGGAAACAATTTGTCAAATGATCCTGAACGTTCTATAAAGTTTTTATTTAATTGAACATTTTCCTTGCAAAAAGGACGATATAATGCAATTTTTGTATCATTTAAATTAAAACTATGCTCTATGTTTCTGTTTAAATCTTTTTTTAAATCAGCACTCCATTTAATTCTTGCTAAGTTATTGTCTATAAAATTATCTAAATTAATTTTCGTATCTTTAATTTTGACTTTTTGATAATTTCTGCATTGTTCATTATAATAGTTAATCATTTTCTGCATATTTTGACAAACAGCTTCTGACGAAAAATTATAAACCCAATCGTCCCTATTACTCGCTATTCCATTTGAACAAGTAACAAAAAAACTTTCAGAATTTTCGTCAAATTTGTGCTTCGGGTACAGAGGTATTAAGTCTAGGAATTTATCATTTCTTTTATTCAGCCAGTCTCCGTGCTTGTCAGGTGAAATCATCTGCCACTTAAGACTTTCTATGCTCTCTCTTTTCATGATTTCAAATTTTTCACGACGACTAAGATAATCTCCTATATCATAAATAACGAATCACAGCCTTAGACCTTCGCTTTTTTTGTTCGTTTTGATCTGCATCTTCCGGTTTTTTTACAAGGAAGGTTATGGCAACTCCCGTCATAGTATCAAAAACATTCTGCCCTTCTCTTTTGGCTGCGTCACCATTTTTCCCTCTAATAGTACCTCTTAAATTAAAAACATAGACTGACGAAAACTCTTTTTCTAAACATTTGCGAAAGCCCGAATTTGCTGTTGCATCTAACCAGCCGGCATTACTTATAAAAGCTATTATTCCGCCATTTACAGGATCTAATCTGTCGGAACTCCAGCGGAAAGCCTTAATATAGGAATTGTAAATGCTATTTTTATTTACAGCGTTTGATTCAGCAACATAAGTTTTTTGAATGCGGGACTCCAGCTTCGGATATCTTTCATTTTGAGCATTATCGTTGGCAGATTTTTGTCCGACTGAATAAGGTGGATTCCCTATTATCACTCTGATAGGAGCTTTCTTTTGTTTCTCAACTCTTTTGGAAGTAACAGGAAACATTTCAGCAAACATCTCTTCTCCACTATCAGTTTCGCCCATCTGAAAAGTATCGGTCATACATATTCCCTCAAAAGGGATAAAATTCCCCTTGTTTACATCATGATAGGCGTTTTCTATATTCACAGAAGCTATATAATAAGCTAAAAGAACAATTTCGTTTGCGTGGAGTTCTTTTTTATATTTTTTTGATAGATCTTCGTTTTTGATAAGACCGCTTTGCAAAAGACGGACTATGAAAGACCCCGTCCCCGTGAAAGGATCCAAGATATGGACGTTCTCGTCCGATATATCGCGTCTGAATTCTTTTTTAAGCAAATACGCAACTGATTTAATAATAAAATCAACGCATTCTACGGGCGTATAAAAAATGCCGAGTTTTTCCACCGTTTTATGAAATGCAGTTTTGAAAAATCTTTCGTAAAGCTCAATGATGACTTTTTGTCTGCCTTCCGCGTTGTCAATACCTTGCACTCTTTTTTTAACGCATTCATAAAACTCTTTGAGTTTTTCTAAATCTTTATCAAAAGCATGTTTTTCCAAAACGTCCAGCATCTTTTGCATAGTTTTTGAGACGGGATTATTTTCAGCAAAAGAATAACCTTCAAACAACGCGTCAAAAACAGGCCGCGTAATCAAATGCTGCGCCAGCATTTCAACAGCGGCTTCTTTGGTCACTGCGGGGTTAATAATTTTATACAGACCACTTAAAAATTTTTCAAATTCTTTCTGTTCTCTGCTGCCGCTTTTAGAAATAAGCTCGGAGATTTTTAAAATATGACTTTGCGCGATGGAAGCAACAGCCTTTGCCCACTGTTCCAAATATCTCCTATCGCCTACTTTCTGAACTATTTTCGCATAAATCACACTTTGAAGTTCTTTAAATTCAAGCTGAAGCTGCTGCTGGAGATTCTTATTCCCAGTTCCGTTTTCATACGGCGTTATTGTCTCCTCAACAGAGCAATCCGGTCTCCCTACGATAATCTGCGGCGGTTTATTTTTGTTAAGTTCTATTTTATTGACAATGGCGTTAAAGCGGTCATCGTGGGCGCGCAAGGCGTTCAAAACACTCCAGACTACCGCATATTTTTTATTATTGTCTAAAACTTCTTCCGGTTTTGCATCAGACGGAACAAAAATAGGAATGACTATATAACCGAACTTCTTACCTTCTGCTTTACGCATCACTCGCCCGACTGACTGAACGACATCTATCTGGGAATTTTTCGCGGCTAAAAACAAAACGGCGTCTAAAGAAGGTACGTCCACACCTTCACTTAAACAGCGTACGTTGGTAAGTATACGGCATTCTCTATCGTTATTGACGGCGCTTTTCAGCCAAGACAACTTCCCATTGCGAACAAGCGCGTCCATAGTTCCGTCAATGTGATCGGCAGCGGCATCTACAAAATTTTGTCCGACGCTTGAATCCAGAGACTGATAGTATTCTTTCGCCTTATTAAAAAGTCTTGTTATTTCCTTTGAAATTTTTATGCTTTGGCAAAACGCAACAGCACGACGCATAGGAACAACAGAAACATCGCCGTCATCTTCTAAAATAGGCCCATCGTCGTCTATAATTCTTTTTGAAAGCGCGCTAACACAACCTATAATTTTTGAAACATCGTCGGTATTTATCTCTCCGCCGGGACCGGCAATCATCTTTTGAAAAGCTTTCGGTATATTATTTTCGTTTAACGTTAAAACAAGAACTTTATAATCCGACAAGAGAGCTTTTTCAACAGCCTCCCCAAAAGCCAGTCTGTATATCTCTTCACCGTATAAGCTCTCATCGTCCATAGAACATAAATAAGCGTCACTTGACTTAGCTTTTGATTTTGACTTGGGGTCGTAAAGACGGGGCGTGGCTGTCATATAAAGACGTTTTCCAGCTTTTATAAAACTGCCGTCGTGAACTCTGACAAAAGCAGAATCCTCCTCTCCTGAGAGAGTAATTCCTGTCGTCCTGTGCGCTTCGTCACAAATAATCAAATCAAAAATTAAATCTTTAGATAATCGTTTTGAAGCTTCTTTTTGCGCCTCAGAAACTGTTTCTATTGATTGGTACGTTGAAAATACTACACTGAGACCTTTCCTTCCGGATTGATTTACAAGCTGTTTTGCAATATCTTTTATATCAGTAGTTGCGGGCAAAGGCAAATTAAGCGTATCGCCGTTTATTAAATCGTAGTCTACTTCAGTCTTGCTGCTTACTTTCGGATCGGAGCAGACGCAGATAGACCTTATTTCGTTTTCAGCTTGCGCCGTCCATTCGTCCAATATCTGGGCGAGCAAAGATATTGACGGAACTAAAAACAATACAAGTCCTTTTCCTTTTGTTATGGTTTCCGCTATTTTTAAAGAAGTAAAAGTCTTTCCTGTTCCGCAAGCCATAATAAGCTTGCCGCGTTCTTTTGTTTCAAAATATTCACAGACTTTTTTTATTGCGTCAAGTTGGTGCGGACGTGGTTTGTTTTTAGGAACAGAAGCCTTAGTTCCGAACATTCCCTTCTTTAATTCATCCCAGTCTACCGGGGCCGATTCCAAATCGCTTAAATTTAAGCGGTTCACAGGGGGATTCTGACCACGCAGCGTTTCAACAGCGTTAGCACTCCATTTATTCGTCGTAGAAATCCACATTCTATGACTGAACTTAACGGGTTTTAATTCTTTGTCTTGAAATGTTTTGCCTGAAGTGGCAAGGAAAGAATCAACTTCGTCTTTGCTTATAGAAGTTTCTTCCTGATAGCATTTGCACTGCACGGCCCAGTATTCTCCGCTGTCCGTCAAAGCGATTAAATCTATACCTATATCCGAACTGCCGAAAGAACTCTTAAAAGGAAATTCACTCCAAAGCCATATCTGCTTTATTAAATTGCAGTACTTTGGATCCGTCTGCAAATAGGCTTTCATAAGACGTTCAAACTTATCGCCTGTCTCTTTTAGCGAAGTCGAACGTTTTCTAAATTCATTTAAAATTGAATGAATAGTCACAGACACATCATTAGACCGCCCGTCTAGAACGCAATTGATTAAAATAAATCCCGCTGAAATACGTTTTCAGCAATGTAAGGCACCCTTCACCCATTGTTCTATGCAGCACCTGCCCGATTTTTGAACTGCTTTCGCACAAATTTCGCTTTGAAATCCTTTAAATTTAAAAAGCAAAGAAGTGCGTTTTATTGTTTTTCGCTTTTCCTAAAATCTTCAAATCTTAAAAACTTTTTGGTTAATGCCAACGCAGTGGTATCAATCAACTAGTTTTTGTTTATTGGCGGTATTATCAGACTTTTTATTTTTTTTCACCGGTTTTCAGCTCACAGTGCTACCATTTTTACTTCTAGTTCCATTTCTACTTCCAGTTCCATTAAGTTTGTCTGTTATCGGTTTTAATTTTTCGTCAATTCTCTTTTCAACTGCTTTAATCAAATTTTCTTCTATTTTTGCTACTCTTTTTTCCAGCAACGCTTTTGGATTACAACCTGCAACCAAACTAATTATAAATAACAACGCTAAAAATCTCTTCGTCATTTATTTCCTCTCCCATAAAAAAACGGTACTATGAGAAACTTCGGGTTAACGCCGGTGCAGCGATATCAATCAGCAATCAGTTTCTTGTTTATTGCAAGTCTTTTGTTACGCTTTTTTACCATAACGTTAAAAACAGAGTCAAGCTATAATTCTATGCCCAGTTGCTTATTAAATTTACTAAATCTCTCTATTATTGAGTCTAATCTACTATCAACCTTACGTACGATTTTATCCAGTAAATCTTCTTCTACATTTGCTAATTCTTTATCTAGTAACGCAGTCGGTATACAGCCCGTGAATAAAACAATTATAAATAACAACACTAAAAATTTCTTCATCATTTATTTCACCCTCTCATAAAAAAACGGTATATAGCAAACTTTTGGCCAACGCCAATGAACGGTACCACTCAATCAGCTTCTTGTTCTTCGTCGGCATTATCAAGCCTTTTGTTACGTTTTTTCCCCGCTACCAAAAACAGAGCCAACTCTTAATTTTATGAAACCAGTTTGGCTTATTAAATTCACTTATTAATGGATCCAATTTACTATCAATTCTTTCTAAGACTACTTTAATCAAGTTTTCTTCTATTCTTGTTAATCTCCCATCTAGCGACGCTATAGACGTACAACCCGTAACTAATCCACTTATAAATAACAATGTCAAAAATTTCTTCATCATTTATTTCTCTCTTCACTCTTTCATAAGAGAAGATGGTATACGATAAAATAAAGCAATAAGTTTAAACAACAACAACTCCCAGATTTATATTAATTTAATTACAAAGAATTCTAACAATTTTTTTTATTCATGTCTTTATTATTATTTTTTTACAATGTCCGCCTTTAGTGTTTCTTTAACTCTATTCACAATATACTTATTTTGCTTTATATAAGAACGAATAAAAAGAAAAAGCAACGCAACAATGATTAAAAAAAGGCGGAATTTCATAATTATAGGAAACACTTTTTCCAAAAATTCATATACTTTAGCTAAAATTAAAACTATAAATAACGCTGCAAATGTTCTATATGTATTTCTAGTTTCTAATAAGACTCTAATTTCAGCGTCCTTTTTAGAAGCTTTGTATAATCTGAGTAATCTACATATTCCATAAATTTCCTTAAAATAGGCTCAACAATAATAGAGCCGATTCTGCTGATTACCATGCCTATAAAATAGAACATAATAAGTTCTATTGCTATATTTTTTTCATTCAGATTAAACGGGGGTAACGCATTTCAACAGAAATACAAAAACACCTCCAGGAAACAAATTATTAAGAATATTGTAACTGCTGATTTTGCTTAATAGGTCTTTCATATCATATATTAATTATTTATTTAAGGGATTATATGTTCTAATGCCGTTTTCTCCTATTTTTATCAAAATATGTCCGTCCTTTCTTGTTGTTAAAACTTTTCTTTTTTCTGAATTAAAAATTATGCCCTCGCCTGAAACTTTGCTGAAATATTTTTGCGCCATTCCTTCTTGTGTTTCATAACGAATATTTTCGTCAGATAATATTATACATTCAGGTTTACAATGACTGAAAATTCTTTCATTATATCCGTCCTCTCTCCCGTGATGCGAAGCTACGAAAATATTCGTATATTTTAACCATACGCGAATTTCTATCTTTAAAAGTAGCTTTTCCCAAGCCCTAGTTGTCAAATCTCCCGGAATACATATAGTAGTTCCTTTGTAAGAGACAAATACAATCTGGCTTAAATCATTAGTGGAATAATCACCATAAGGTAAAAAATCTTGTTTTTGTAAATAAAAACAAGATTTTGTATACGGCGGTGCATATTCTCTAGTCAAAGGGACTAAACTGTCTAATCTGTCTAATGTATCACAGATCCTTTCAATCGGCTTAGTAATCTCTTTTTTTAACCCTTTTATATCAGCACTGGTTAAATTTCTAGGAAAGCAGAAAGAACCTATTTTAATTTTCCTTTCTAAATTTAAAAATCCTGAAAAATGGTCTTGGTCATAATTTGTCAAAGTCAAATTTCCCAGTGAGTAAGAAGGTAAAAGATTCAATCCTATAATCTTATCAATCGGTTCAAATCCTTGACTGTTCCCGCAGTCTACCATAAGAGTGTATTTCGGATTATCCTTAGGATAGAAAAAAAATACATTGCCCTAAATCCACATTAAAAATTAAAATATCCATAGTGGTCCTCCTCAAAATATTTACAACAACAAAATAACTCTCTATTTAATATTTCAGGTATTTTAGCATTTTGTTAGTTTATTTACTGCCTATATTTTCCTATTACTTTTTAACACATTAATATATCCTTAATTTAATGTCAACAATTATAAGACTATAACATGAAAGCAACTTTTGATGGAACGCATAAATTCTCATTTTAATATTTTCTACCTCTTTACAATCTGACAGCATCTAAGTCCAACGTTATTTGTAATAAATTTATAAGCAGCATGTTTTCAAAATTGATAAAAAATTTCTGTTTACCGCTGTTTCCATGTTCATTAGTAATACATTTTCATTAAGTAATACATTCAGAAAAGTACGATCTGCAATTTCCATTTTTCGTCAATTTAGATGCCTTGCATTTCAGGTACTGTTTTTTGATTTTCTAAATCAATATTTGATAAAATACAGTTATGAGATTATGTAGCTTCTCTCAAAAAAACAAAGAACACGCCTACAAAACCTTTACAAATAAGCAAAATAGACTTCAAGAAGAAAAGTTCGCTTCAATTCCTTTCAACAACCGCCTTGTATTTGTCCCGCACTGCATAAGAAACACTAAACTATGCGCCGCTGAGGAAAAAGAAGGCTATTATACTTGTTCGGAATGTCGCGGGTGTAAAATAAACGAAATAAGCAGACTTGCAAAAGAATTAAATTACAAGACTCTGTATGTTTTAAAGGGTGGCAGGGCAATTGAAAAGATAATAAAAGAACAAAAACCAAAAGCCGTAATTGGTGTCGCTTGTTTTTTTGAAGGTTATCAGGCATTCAATATCTTAAAAGACAAAAACGTGGCAGTTCAATTTACATCGCTTAAAAAAGATGGCTGTGCAAATACAGATGTAGATATAGAAGAAGTGGAAAAAGCGTTAAGACGGCGAATTTAAAAATCCTATGTTTTATCCGTTTTTTTTTCGCCGCGTAATTTTTAAAAGAAAATTTAAAAAACATAGAAAACAATGACAACATTAAAATTCAGTGAATTAAATTTATCAAACGAAATATTTAAAGCGATTGAAGATTTGGGATTTGAAGAAGCTACGCCTATTCAAAGCCTGTCAATACCTAAAATGAGAACAGGGGTAGATATTATCGGTCAAGCACAGACAGGCACGGGAAAAACGGCGGCTTTCGGTATTCCTATTTTAGAAAAAACTGACTCAAAAAATAAAGATGTCCAGTCAATAATTTTATGTCCTACCAGAGAACTGGCAATACAGGTCGCGGAGGAACTAAAACTATTTTCAAAATATAAAAAAGGCATTGACATAGTGCCAATTTACGGCGGACAGCCGATTCAAAGACAAATAGCGGCTCTTTCAAAAGGAGCGCAGATCATTATAGGAACGCCCGGCAGAGTGATAGACCATTTAGAACGCAAGACTTTAAAACTCGGCAGTCTCTCAACAGTAGTTTTAGACGAAGCGGACGAAATGCTGGATATGGGTTTTAGAGAAGATATAGAATCAATCCTAAAATCCATGCCTGAAAAAAGGCAAACTGTTTTCTTTTCAGCCACAATGCCGAAAGAATTTTTATCTCTTACAAAAAAATATCAGCGGTATCCTGAAATTATAAAAATCGTAAGCGAAAAACTGACGGTCCCTTCAATTGAACAGTATTACTTTGACATAAGAGAACACCAAAAACTTGAAGCTCTTACAAGATGTCTTGATATGTATGATCCAAAACTTTCGCTTGTTTTCTGCAATACCAAAAAAAGAGTAGATGAAGTCGCTGCCTCTCTTCAAGCGAGAGGTTATCGCGCGGATGCAATACATGGCGATATGAGTCAGTCTCAAAGAGATAAGGCAATGGCAAAGTTCAGAAACGGTTCAATAGAAATTCTCATAGCTACCGACGTAGCGGCAAGAGGAATAGACGTTGAAAACATAGAAATGGTTTTCAATTTTGATATTCCTAAAGATGACGAAAATTACGTGCATAGAATCGGAAGAACTGCTAGAGCGGGGAGGACGGGCAAGGCGTATAATTTTGTCTCCGGGAAAGATATTTATAAGCTTAGAGATATTCAAAGATATACAAAAGTAACTATCAAAAGAAAACGCATACCTTCCCTTGCTGACGTTGAAAATACAAAAATAACGATAATGCTTGATAAGATAAAAGAAGTCTTAAAAGAAAAAGATTTGGAAAAATACGCAAGAATGGCAGAATCTTTAATTTCAGATGAGATTACTTCCTTAGACGTCGCGGCGGCACTGCTAAAAACCGCGTTTGCCTCAGAAAAAAAAGAGCAGAACTCAGAAACTGATATTTTTGCAAATGCAAACGGCAATTATTCCAAAGCAGTCGCAAAGGAAAACGAGGCGACAAGGTTGTTTATCAACATGGGGAAAAAAGATAACGTAAAAGCGGAAGATTTTATTGATGTTATTTCACGCCAAGCGGGAATAAGCACTAAGTCGGTTAGAAATATCAAAATTTTAGACGCTTTTTCATTTGTAGAAGTTCCGCGCCGATACGCTGACAGTGTAATCAGCGCTTTAGACTCGAGCAAAATTAAAGGGAAAAAAGTATTCGTCGGGCTTGCAAAAAAGGAAAGTCCCCGACATAAAAAGTCGTTCAAATTCTAAACATCACTCAAAATAAAAGCATATAATAAAAACCGCAGAATCAGAGAGGAGAAATATGCCATTGTTTGAATTTATATGTAAAAAATGCAGCGAAAAATTTGAGACGCTCATTTTTAGCAAAGAAAAAATAGAGTGTCCTAAATGTAAGAGCAGCGAAGTCGTAAAACAACTTTCAAATTTTTCACCATTATCATCGTCGTCATCGCTGTCTTCCAACTGCGCCACGGCGGACTTTTGCCCATCGTCATCTCCTAATAAGAGCAAATGTCCCGGCGGATGCTGCCATCATTAAGCGAATTTACAGCATTTAACGCAAACGCCGGATGTTCAAACACAAGTCTGTAGGCTATCATAATGATCAATACTTCTATTTAGTTCTTCGCGCAGAGACTGGATGTTCAAAAGGAATTTATCTGCATACTAAAATAAAATGTACTTAGATACCAAAGTGGAATTTTTATCAAAAATTTTGATAAAGATAATTTGACTATTAATTTAACAATCAATTTGATAAATAAGTTTGACTGTCAACTTGACAAAAAGAGTAAATTTGACTATTATCAATCCGCTTAGTCTTATTTAAACATAAACCCGTACGCGCTCCATACAGCGATATTTTAATTACAATTCCCGTATAAAGACCTATAGTTCAAAAACAGCGAACTTAGTCCTAATTATGCCTTGCAGGCAATAAGTTAGCTAAAGGAATGTAAGTTTCGTCAAAAAAAGAAGAAAATCATGTTATCAATCAGGAAAATACTTCAAGCTTTGTACTACATTCAAAGCAAATCTTCATCTGAGGACAGCAAATACAACATTATGTATTTGTTAAAGCTTCTTTATTTTTCAGATAGATACCATTTAAGGCATTTCGGATTTATAGCTTCCGAAGATAAATATTGTGCTATGAAAAAGGGTCCTGTCGCTCTGGCTACTTTCAATATATTAAAAGGAAATTTTCCTTCATCAGCAAATTCAGTAGAAATTTCATTGATTAACGAAAGCGTTCCAATAAGCGAATATGACTGCCAAATAAACAAACAGGGTGAAGACGAACTATTTGAAAGTTTTAAAGAATCTTTAGATTTTTCAATAAAAACCTTTGGAAAGTTTGATCAATTTAAATTAAGCGAGATTTCGCATATTTATCCCGAATGGAAAAAACATGAAAAGAGATTGGAAACTGGACCTAAAAAGTCTATAGTCATGAACCCTGTAGATTTTTTTGACGATCCCGATCCTAACTCTATAAACAATTTTAAAAAACTAAGCATAAAAGAAGATCCTTTTAAAGAACCCGATAAAAAATTCTTAAAATTGTTGCGGAAAGATTTTAAGAACTTGATAAAGAATTCTTAGAATTGCTGTGCAATTATTTACGTCTGACAAAATACATATTAATAAATGGAGTGTTTGGAAGGGTCCTCTTCCACGTAAAGGTAAACAATGTATTCACATCATTATAATTATTTTCGAATCATCATTATTAAAATATCTTTATGTTACTTCTAAGACTAAAACAGTGAAAAAAAAGTATAAAAATGACAAACAAGCCGTTGTAAAATTATCAGAATCCGATTGGAAAGAAGTGCTAAAAACAGATTCTTACATTCAATGTGGAAAAGGCGATCTATTTGAAACTGAGACGGAAGAATTTAGAAAGTTATATGACAACGAAAACGAAGCAGTTAGAGTTAAACCTTTAGGAGTAGTCCCCGAAGACATAAAAAACCGCATAATTAAAGCAATCCGCAAGTCCAAGACATACTCAGAAAGCGAAAAAGAAACCTATACAAAGCTATATCCTATAATTTAATCAATAGCGCTACACCTATTACCGGGAAAAATTTATACTTGTATGAATTATTTAAAAGAAGGCACTATCGCCGCATTGTCAAGCGCAGTGGGAAAATCCGCAATTGCGGTTATACGTTTATCAGGAGAGGATTCATTCCAGATCACAGACAAAATATTCAAAACCTGTTCCACGCCGAACAAACAAGTCAAACACGGATATATAATGGACGGAGCAGAAAAAAAAGATGAAGTAATATGCACTTTTTTTAAAGCGCCTAACACATATACCGGTGAAAATCTAGTAGAAATTTCAGTACACGGAAATCCTGTAATAATAAACGAAGTTTTAAATCTGGCATATAAAAATGGAGCAAGACCAGCAGAACCCGGTGAGTTTACTTACAGAGCGTTTTTGAACGGGAAAATGGATCTTGCAGAAGCGGAAGCGGTATGCGCGCTAATAGCGAGTAAAACGGAAAAATCTGCAAAAGCCGCTTTAAATAATATTTCCGGAGAATTTTCCTCAAAAATAAAAAACATAAGGGACGCTTTGATAAATCTTATCGCTTTTATGGAAGCGAATTTAGATCACCCCGATGAAGATATTATGTTCCTGCAGCGCGACGAAAAACTCTCAAGACTTGATTCTTACATAAAAGAGGTGCAAAATCTCTTGAGTTTTTATAAAACAAGCAAAATTCTGCAGCAAGGAATAAAAGCGGCTATTATAGGCAGACCAAATGTCGGCAAATCATCTTTACTTAATACGATTTTAGGCAAAAACAGAGCGATTGTAACGGACATTGCAGGAACTACAACAGACGTAATTGAAGAAACTATAAATTGCCGTGGCATTCCGCTTACAATTATAGACACTGCAGGCATAAGGCAAAATGCTAAAAACCCAATAGAACTTTTAGGACGGGAAAAAACTAAAGAAGCAGCTTCAACTGCCGACATACTATTATGGCTGTTTGACTCTTCTTCCAAGTTGAACCAAGACGACATTAAAATAGCCGATTTTTTGAAAGAATCCGATTACAATATACCTGTTATATGTGTATTAAATAAATCCGACCTGCATTTAAAGTTGTCCTCCGCTGATATTTCCAGTTTGTTGAAACTTACGTTCTCAGCTTTTTTAGCGGTATCTGCAAAGACCGCGGCAGGTATTGAGGAACTCTTAAACGAAATCGGCAAGTTTGCTGGCGTTTCAGATTCTAAAAACGATTACATAATGATAAATTCCCGCCATTTTACCCTTTTACAAAATGCTTTGGAATCTTTAATAAAAACAAAACATATACTATCCATGAAAGATGCCGACGAAATTGCTTGTTTTGAAGCCGTAAACGCGCAAACAGCGTTAAACGAAATTTTAGGAATAAACGCCAGACAAGACATTTTAGACGCAATCTTCTCCACTTTTTGTATCGGCAAGTAAAACAATTCTCTTAAAACACATAAATAAGCTTTTATGTAAACGCGAATTAGTCGGTGGGCAAAATTTCAGTTCTTATCACAAATAGACTTAAATAACGCACCTTAAGTCCTAACCTGTTATCTAAATTTATATCCTACTTTTTTTTAAGTGTCAAGTACATTATTGAAAATAATACAAATTCAATCTTATTTCGGTGGTAGACATAGGGCGGTAGTCAGGTGACATTATTGAAAATAGTTCAGATTTGATGCCTATTTCCCTAAATGTTAGGCGCGTTTTACTAAGGCAGAAAAAGATTTAGCTTTATTAATCTAACATGCCCAGCAACTACATCGCCCCGTAAAAATCAATTAAAAAAACATTAAAACTTACAGACAACACGCAATTACTGCCCTCTTAAAATTGAAAATAATACAGATTTAATGTCCAAACGGCAGACTTAAAATGATCAAAAAAACTTAGTCTTATTATACTTTTAGGCAGGAATTTATTGTCAATAAGTGTCTTAAAATGACCAAAAAAACTTAGTCTTATTATACTCTTTATCTCGGCGCGGCGTTTCGGTCCAACGGCACCAGCAAACTCCGAAATCCCGTAATACTGTCTGTTTTATCGTCTTTATCCTGTTTCTAACACACGCTTGAATTATTATACTAAAACGTAGCATCCTTAAAGTTTCATACGCGCGCAAGTGCTTCCACAAAAATTTCCCGCCTTGAAAATACATCAATTAATCTTAATTTAATATTTTATTCTAATTAAAAAGGATAGAATATGAGGAAAGAGTCCGACAGAAATTTTTTTCTTTTTGATTCTTTTTATTTGTTAAACTTTCAGATAGAGGATTAAAGAAATCATGGCTTTTATTTTTGAGATTTTGTAAACTTTTATAGGTAATTAATCAAAAAAATGTTAAAAAGGTAAAACAAAAAAATCATTAATATTATTTTAGTTAATAGACAATTGACATGGAATGTGTGGAATGAGTAAGATAACAAACAGGAAATGAAAAACAAATAATAAAATTAAAGAATCAGTAGAAGGATTAGAGAAAAACCGCAACATTAGACATAAC
>JAISUD010000029.1 GCA_031272265.1 Endomicrobium sp.
TATAAGTAAATCGACGCCAGCATAATAATTAAAAAAATAACAATAGATTTATATTATTTAGTTGATAAGATGTGTAAAGCAGCCGAATATTGTCGTCTAGACTAAGCAGTCAGAATCTCCACGGATGACAAAACGCCGACCAGCGTAGACTAGATTTTCTTTATTAGACTGCAAGACGTAAGACTATAAATACATTGCAAAGTAATACTTATATTGTTCGCAGCATATTGTAACAGTCAACAAGTTTCGGTCGCTTAGAGAAACTGAGAATCCAGAGCTATTTGAAATCTCAATAAACTTTCATTTATTTTGCGGAGGAGCGCATTTCATTTTCTTAACCAAAAATGAAGCCTCCAGGCCATCACGCTAATATATATTTACCACTTCTTTGGCAATGACTTATATATTAAATAAGTTTGGAACGACTTTTACAAGCTTACTATATTTCCTAAAAAGGATTTAAAAGTTTTTGATAACTTATCAACGGCCAATATTTATCTGAAACTAAATCTTCAGCGCTGTCAATTTTTGCCCTCAGTTTTGAGAGAATTTCCATTCCTTCAGACGCGAATTTATTGGCAGTTGCAGAAAGATCGCCGTGTTTAGCGTTAGCCTCAATAAAAAATTCCAACTCTTCAATATGCGCTTTTACTTCTTCGTATATTTTAATTAATAGCTTAATTTCTTTTGAAATTGAGACTGATTTTATGTTAATCGCGTTTAAATTTTTACTTGTTTTTGACAGGATATTTATTTGTTTGAGAATTGCCGGAAGCAGCAAAGTGTTTGCGGCCTTTATAGCGTATTTATATTCAATCTCTTTCGTTCTTATATAATTTTCAAGTTTTATTTCTATTTTTGACTTCAATTCTCTTTCAGTCAATATATTGTATTTTACGAAATAGTTTATCGTGTCTTTTTCAAGAAAAAGTTTCAGCGCTTCCGGAGTATTTTTAGCGTTAGGCAGTCCTCTTTTTGAGGCTTCTTTATACCACTCCTGGGAATATCCGTTTTTCTCAAATCTTATGTCTTTTGTTTCCGCGATTAATTCTTTTACCACTTCCAAAGCTTTCTTTTTTACGTCTTCGCCTTTTTTCGCTTCAATTCTATTATATATTTCGTCAAATCCGTAAGTCACGATAATGTTTAATATAGTTCCCGCTTCCGAAGGATTTGCCGATGATCCGAGAGCTCTAAACTCAAATTTATTGCCTGTGAAGGCGATAGGTGAAGTTCTGTTTCTGTCTGAGTAGTCTTTGTTGACTTTTGGAAGGTTCTTTATGCCCAGCGTAATTTCGTTTACTTCCTTTTCGTCTGTTATGTTTGCTTTTTCTATTGAATCTAGAAGCTCGCTTATGTATTCGCCTAAATAAACGGACATAATAGCTGGCGGTGCTTCGTTTGCGCCGAGTCTGTAGTCGTTGCCTGCATCCGCGACACTTGCTCTTAAAAGTCCGCCAAATTTTTTTATGCCTAGTAAAACTGCACCGAGAGTCAAAAGAAATGATATATTTTTGAGAGGGGATTTAGAAGGTTCAAAATAGTTTGTCCCTGTATTATCGCCTATAGACCAGTTGAAATGTTTTCCGGAGCCGTTTACGCCGGCAAAAGGTTTTTCGTGTAGAATGGCAATCATATCGTGTTTGTCGGCGACTTTTTTTAAGATTTCCATTATTTGCAGGTTATTATCTATCGCTAAGTTTTCTTCTTGATGAAGTGGGGCAAGCTCAAATTGATTCGGGGCGACTTCGTTGTGTCTTGTTTTTACGGGAATGCCTTTACGGTAGAGTTCATGGTCAACGTCTTCCATAAATTCCAAAATATTTTCTTTGATATTTCCAAAGTAATGATCTTCCATCTGCTGACCTTTTGCAGGTGTATTGCCGAATAAAGTTCTTCCTGTAACGATCATATCGGGCCTTCTTGATTTCACTATTTCTTTAGGTAGAAGAAAATATTCCTGCTCTATGCCTACGAAAACTTTTATTTGTTTCGCATTTTTATTCCCTATAAGTTTCTGGAGGTTTACCGCTTTTTCGTTCAGAGCCATAAGAGATCTTAGCAAAGGCGTTTTAAGATCAAGAACTTCGCCTGTCCATGAAAGAAAAACTGAGGGGATTACTAATGTTTTTGTCTTTCCCGCTTCCAAAAGGAATACCGGCGACATGGGGTCCCACGCTGTATATCCTCTTGCTTCAAAAGTTGATCTTATCCCACCTGAAGGAAAAGAAGAAGCGTCAGGTTCAGATTGTACAAGCTGCGAAGCTGAGAATCTTTCTATTATTTCTCTTCTTTCGCCGTAATCTATGAACGCGTCGTGTTTTTGGGCTGTTCCCAGTCTTTGAGGCTGAAACCAATGCGTAAAATGCGTTGCTCCCTTTTCAAGCGCCCATTCTTTCATAGCGTGGGCGACTTCGCCAGCTATTGATTGATCTAAAGGCTCGAGGTTATCAATGGTTGCTATGAGTTTTTTGTAAATGTTTTTACTTAGTTTCTGTTCCATTACTTTCTTTGTAAACACTAATTCGCCATAATAGTCATGGATTGATTTCATATTTCCTCCTTTTATTTATTAAAAGGTTGAGGTTTTTAACCGGAATAATTAAATAAAGAATCAGAATTCTTTGCGCCAGATTTTATATGCGACGTTCATTTTAAGACGTTTAATATATAAATCGTAATTATGATGCTGCATAAAACGTAACGTCCCATATGTATAATACGTCCACTTACAGGTTTGGGATGCCCGCTTTGGATTTCTTCAATAACATTGTTCGGGGGAACAATCCAAAAAAGGAAAACAGCACTGGCTAAAGCGCACAGCGGAATTAAATGGAGTTCAAGAATGTCAATGACTCCTCTCAGGTTACCTACTACAAAAATATCGCACATTACTGTTATCAGCGCGCATATGGAAATTATCGCCCACGTGCGTGGCATGTTAAATTTATTTTGCAGTAGTTCAACTATGGTTTCAATCATGCCTATAAGCGAAGTGAAAGCAGCAAAAAATACCGCGGTAAAGAAGATAGACATGAGGAATTGTCCCCAACCGAGACATTTAAAAATTTCAGGCATTGTTATAAACATGAGAGCCGGTCCTGAATTAACATCCTTGCTGAAAGCGAATGCCGCGGGAATTATCAGTAAAGCGGCGATTATTGAAGCCAGCGTGTCTAAAAACACAATATTTTTTGCAGATGAAATCATATCTTCGCTTTTTTTTGAATAAGAACCGTACACAATCATAGTTGAGCCTCTTAGAGATAGAGAGTAGAAAACTTGTCCTAAAGCTAACATCCACGTTTTAGGATTAATTAAGAATTCCCATCTCGGAGTTAGAAGATATTTGTATCCCTCTGAAGCTTGTGGCAGAAAAGCTACTCTTATCGTCAAAACAAAGAGCAGGACAATAATCGCGGGAATCATAATTTTACAGCATTTTTCAATACCTTTTTCAATTCCTTTTAGTATAGACAGTCCTGATAGAATCACAGTTACAGGAACCCACCAATAATATAGGATTTTGCTCTTGCTTGAGATTACATTAAAATATTGAGTGCTGTCCGGAGTTGTGAAAGCTGGACCTATAAAAGAGTCTATTAAAAAACGCATTACCCACGTTACTACTAAACTATAACCTATAGCCTGCACTAAGGCTACTAAAATGCATATCCAGCCGGTAACTTCTCCCGCTGTTCCTTTTTTTCCCCGCATTTCTAAAGCTTTTTTAAAAGCTCCTATGGGACCCGTTCCCGTGAGTCTGCCTATAGTCATTTCACCGACTAGCGCAATGATTCCTAAGACAATTACGCAAATAATGTATGGAATTAAAAATGCCGCTCCTCCGAGTTCTCCTACGCGATAAGGAAACAACCATATATTCCCCAGTCCTATAGCTGAGCCCGCAGCGGCGAAAATCAAGCCCCACTTTGACGAAAATGAATCTTTATTAGAGCCCATGGTTAAATTTCTCCTTCTAGCTAAATTTTTTATTTGTTAAAAAATAAAGATGCTTTAAAGATTAATCTTTTTTTAACGCATTTGTCTGTAAGACTTTTTTGCTATGAGATATTACAATAATTTTCTTGTTTTATCAAATAGATTACATTTTTATGTCCTTGATATGGCATAGAAAAGCGATAGTTTCTGCATTTTTTCCTTTTTTATTGGTAATTATTACTTTTTTACCTTTGGTTTCAATACTTTTGCCACGCCGACACTTGCAGCGCGTGTATTTTTATATTTCTCAACGAGACTTCTCACCACTAGATATTATGCGAAGGTCATATAGATTTAAATTGTCTTTCAGAGGAAAAAATATATGGAAATATAATGGTTTTTATCATAGGACTTTATTTGTGAACTGCTGCAGTAAAATGCCGCGTTCTATACTGATTTCAAGTTTACTTTACAAGTGCCTTGACTTAGAAAGTTTTGAAGGCTACGCTTGATATTATAATTGATAAATCGCCGGGTATTATTGTAAAATGCTTAAAAAAGAGGTTTAAAACATGATGTAGGAGTTGAAATGATAAACACCGAGACGGAGTTGTTTGCGATTTTAGGGTATCCTGTAAAACATTCTTTTTCGCCTCAAATGCATAATGAATGGTTTAAAATAGAGAACTTAAACCGCATTTATCTTGCTTTTGAAGTGACGCCCGGCTATCTTAAAAGGGTGATAGAGTCTTTAAAGCTTCTCAAATTTCGCGGTGCCAATGTAACCGTTCCGCATAAAATTGAAATAATAAACTATATTGATTCTGCGGATAAAGCCGCGCAGGAAATAGGAAGCGTAAACACTATAACCTTTAAAAACGATAAACTTTACGGCTATAATACCGACTATTTGGGATTTAGTCAGGATTTGTCGTCAAAAGGAATAGGCTTAAAAGGTAAAAATGTTTTGGTAGTCGGCGCGGGTGGAGCGGCGCGAGCGGTTATGTACGCTTTGAAAAACAGCGGAGCGGAAAATATATATATAACGAATAGAACTTTTGAAAACGCTCAGAGGCTTGCAAAAATTTTTAAAGCGAAAGCCTTAGACATTGGCAAGTCGGAGAAATTTCTTCAGGAAATAGATTTGCTTGTAAACGCTTCTTCATGTGGGTTGAAAAAAACTGACGTTCTTCCCTTTAATGCCGTCAAAGTTAAAAGCGATTTGATTATATACGATTTGGTTTGCAGTAAGGCGACGCCTTTTGCAAGACTTGCAGAAGATAGAAAATTGAAAATATTCACGGGCGAAGGAATGCTTATACGGCAAGGCGCCAGCGCATTTGAAATATGGACGGGAAAATATCCCGATATAAAAGCCGCTGAAAAATTTTTAAAGAAGTTTGTTGGTTAAAAATGGATTTAGTTTTAGCGTTTCCGTTTGTATCGTTTTTGGTGGTATAAATGAAAAATGCCGCAATAATAGTAGCAGCCGGCTTAGGAAAAAGATTTTGGAATATAACTTCCGGCAAAAATGAGCGTAAAGTTCCTAAACAATTTTTAGATCTTAACGGTAAACCTGTGTTCTTATGGAGCGCTGAGACTTTCGCTTCAATAAAAAGCTTTAGACAGATAATCGTGGCTGTGCCGTCTGATATGCTCGAGGCTTTATCTTTGAAGTATGGGATGGGTTTGATCTTCGCGTCGGGGGGGGGCGAAAGGTTTGATTCGGTGAAAAACGCTCTTGCCGTCGTTGAAGAGGATATTGACTTTATAGCTGTGCACGACGCGGCAAGACCTCTTATCACAAGAGAAGATATTTTAGCGGTTTTAAGGAGTGCTGAAAAGACGAAAGCCGCTATCGCAGTTGAGAAAGCGAAAGACACCGTTAAGGTGGTAACAGCAGACGACAGATATATTTTGAAAACGTTGGACAGAGCAGTTTTGAGAAACGCTCAAACGCCTCAGATTTTTGAGAATGGTATTCTTAAAAGAGCTTACCGCGAGAAAATGTCCGTGAACGCGACTGACGATTCACAACTTGTAGAAAATTTGAAAATCAGAGTATCTGCCGTTGAAACTAAATTCCCAAATTTCAAAATAACGACAAAACAAGATCTTGAATTGGCAGCAGCTGTCATGACTTTTCGATCAAACATCTCTGGTTGATTTGCGCCATAAAAATCAAATTTTATGTCATCTGCGGCATTTTGTGTGCGTGTATTTGTATAAAGTCAGCAGAAATTTTAAGGTTTTAAAGAAATTAGGGAGTATTTTTGAGAATTAGGTAAGTTAATAATTTTAAGAAAGTTCCTGACGGAACGATGGAACATATATATGTATGTCGGTTTTGGGTATGATGTCCACAGATTTAAAACAGGCAGGCCACTCGTTTTAGGTGGTGTAAGGATAGAAAACGCCGAAGGGCTTGAGGGACATAGTGACGCCGACGTTCTTATTCACGCTTTAATGGATTCACTGCTTGGCGCGGGAGGACTTGACGATATAGGCCATTTATTTCCAAACGACGATTCTAGGTATAATAATGTTTCCAGTATTTTTCTTCTGGAAATTGTATATAAGAAATTGAGAAAACAGAACTTCCGTATTAATAACGTTGATATTGTCGTGGTAGCAGAATCGCCTAAAATATGTCCTTTTATTGATATAATGAAACAAAATATTTCAAAGGCCGCTGAATTGAAAAAAGAGAGAATTGGAATAAAGGCAACTACGAACGAAAAAATGGGTTTTATCGGAAGAGGCGAAGGCATAGCTGCCATGTCGGTCGCGTCTGTTAGCAGAGGCAAAAAGAGATGACGATAAAAATTTACAACACCCTTTCAAATAAGAAGGAAGAATTCCTACCGCAGAAAGAAAAATTTGTTTCTATGTACGTGTGCGGTATAACGCCTTACGATGAAATGCATCTTGGACATGCAAGAGTTTACGTGGTGTTTGATATTATAAAAAGGCACCTTTTAAAGAGAGGCTATAAAGTAAAACATGTGCAGAATTTTACAGATATTGACGATAAAATTATTAAGAAATCTCGGGAAAGAAATATGTCTCCCTCAGAGCTTGCCCGGATTTATATAGACGATTATTTTGTCCAAGCCGACAGATTAAACATTTTAAAAGCCGACGAATATCCGCGTGTTACGCAGATGATTCGCGAAATAATTTATTTTATTGAGGAGCTTGTAAAAAAAGGTTTTGCCTATGAGACGGGCGGGAACGTTTACTTTTCAGTTGAAAAGTTCGGTGGTTACGGAAAATTGTCAAAAAGAAATTTGAAAGACTTAAAAGCGGACGAATCGGACGTAGACATCGAAAAAAAGTCGGCGTTTGATTTTGCGCTGTGGAAAAAGACGAAAGAAAACGAACCTTCAGAAGCAGCTTGGGAAAGCCCATGGGGAAAAGGACGTCCCGGCTGGCATATTGAGTGTTCAGTAATGTCGTCTGAATTGCTCGGAGAGACGATAGATATACACGGAGGAGGACAGGATTTGATATTTCCACATCACGAAAACGAAATCACTCAAAGCGAAGCTAAAACAGGCAAGCAGTTTGTTAAATACTGGATACACAACGGTTTTGTTACAATAGATAAGAAGAAAATGTCAAAGTCGCTGAACAACTCTTTTTCGTTAAAAGCGGTTTTTAAAGAGTATGATCCGCGCGTTATACGCTATTATCTTTTGACGCAGAACTATTCCGGCCCACTGGACTTTTCCGAAGCAGGCGTTGAAAACGCTGAAAATGCTTTGCGGGGAATAGACGATTTTTATCTAAGGCTTGCCGCGTCCACCGGGAAATCCGTAGCGGAAATAAGCGATAAGGATTTGCTAGTTTTACAAGAAAACTTCCTGGTCGCTCTTGACGATAATTTTAATTCCCAGAGGGCTTTGTCTTATCTTCACGAGTTGAAAAACACGGCCTCGAGAGAACTTTTCGGTACCGACGAGAAAAGAATTTCTCAGCTGAAAAAACTTTTTGAAGATTTTGCCGAAGTTTCTTTAGGTATTACGCTGCCTGAAAGACAAAATATAAATCAGGATTTGCAGGATCTTTTAAAGCAGAGGGACGAAGTCAGAAAGAATAAGAACTGGGCGGAATCCGACAGACTTAGGGAACTAATATGCGAAAAAGGCTATAAAATAGAGGATAATAAAGACGGTGGCTCGGTGTTGGTGAAAAAGTCGTGATTTTAAGTTTAGCGCTGCTATATGTTATAAAAGACGGATGCGACGGAATAAAATCCGCGCACGTAATTAGGAGTTTATGACTGCCAACGGACAAGCGACTGGAGGGTTAAAGTAAAAAATTTGAAAAATATAAACACTGGACGGCAATTTGTTTTTTCAATTATTATTTCAAAATATTCTAAATATACTAGAAATTAGTATATTAAGTTGTTAATTTCCGGTTAAAAGGGTGGATTTATGTGTAATTCGGAGACATTGATTGGAATCGTGGCGAACGCGCTTATTACTGCATCTGTTACAGGATTTTTCGTTTTCCTGACCAACAAAAAAATGCAGAAAGCAAACAAAGACGAGAAAGATAATGAAATAAAATATGGAAGAATGTTTAAGATTTATAAAGATTTATTTGAAAGCGCCGCACAAATAATCTTCTCTCCTACTATAGATTTAAAATTTGCAAATTTTGTATCTGCATTTAATATGTCATTAGTTGAATTTAAGGATGACGCTGAAATAATGGGTCTTAGAAAGGATTTTCTTGACACGACGGGGAGGACCAGAACCGTTGAATAAAGAGAAACAAATAGAGGCGGTAATTTGCTTAATTAATGCGGGAAAAGAATAATATGAAAAATATTGAATTTAATGATATTCAAAATAAAACATACTGGCCCGCGGGGTTTGTTACAATTGCAAATCAGCAACAGAATTTAGTTAATTTGCAAATTGAGTTTCTTGGAAAAATTAACAAAGGCGAAATATCGGTGAAAATAGAGCAAAATAAGCAGTAGAGTGGACATCCTAACGTATAGTAGCTCATTTTAAAGTTAAAGTTGAAACAGTGATACTGCTTAATTTTTTACAAGTCAAGTATGGGTTAACAAGCGTAAATGAAGTTTGTTTTAATGAGTAAAGAGTTTTTGTTTTAAAATGTGGAGTTGTTTAAGTATGCAAGCGGGAAATGAGATAAAAAAACACTCGTTGTCTGAAAACAAAAAACTTAACGGGCAGGTTTACACTCCGTCTTTTATAGTTTCAACGATATTGGATTTTTGTGACTATTGCGGTTGTAATATCCTTAAAAAGCATATTGTAGACAATAGTTGTGGAGACGGTGCTTTTTTAGCTGAGATTGTCTCAAGGTACTGCGAAGAGTTTCTAAAAACAAGTGGCGACTGCGATAAACTGAAAATAGATTTGGAAACTTACATTCACGGCATTGAAATAGATAAGGCAGAAGCTGTGAAATGCAAAGAAAAACTAGATAGAGTTTCTTTCAAGTACAATGTTAAGCATGTTAAATGGGACGTGTATCACGAGAACGCTCTAAATGTTTCAAGATTTAACCGGAAAATAGATTTTGTCGTCGGAAATCCGCCGTATGTGCGTGTTCATAACTTGAAAGAAAACTATTTTGACGTAAAAAAGTTTAATTTTGCGCAGGGCGGCATGACCGACTTATATCTTGTGTTTTTTGAGATAGGATTCAATATGTTAGGACCGGACGGCAAAATGTGCTTGATAACGCCGAGTTCTTTTTTTAGAAGCAAAGCTGGCTACCCGCTCAGGAAGTTTTTATATAAAAAAAGATGCCTGTCAGGTGTAATAGACTTAGGGCATTTCCAGCCTTTCCGCGCTGCCACATACATATACGGCGATAACATTATGCGGAAACGGTGGTGGAAACGCAATAGATTATTTCACTTATGACGGAAACAAAAATCAGAAAATAAAGTTAGCCGCGTTAGATTACAAGTCCGTTTTCATTAATGGAAAAATATGCTTGTCGTCAAAGAAAAATATAAATCTGATTAGAACTATAGAAAGAACGTACGAAAATAATTCTAAATTTTTAAAAATCAGCGTTAAAAACGGTTTCGCCACGTTATGCGATAACATTTTCGTTGGGAAAATTGACATAAAAGACGATTGTATTATTGATGTTATAAAAGCTTCTACTGGTAGATGGGCAAAGTGCATTTTCCCCTACAATTCAGACGGCACTCCTATAAGCGAAAGCGAACTGAAAAATAAGCACGGATTAGTTTACAGCTATCTAAAAAAATATAGAGAAAAGCTTAAAAGAAGAGACATTGAGAGAAATGGAAATTGGTTTTTATTCGGCCGTTCGCAAGGCGTCAAAGGCGTTTTTTAGAAACAAAGTGGCTGTAAACTCTTTAATAAAAGATATAAAGAGTATAAAATTAAATGAGGTAAAAGCGGGCAAAGGGGTTTACGGTGGACTCTATATTATTTCTCAATATTCGCTTAAAGAGATAGAAAATCTAATTTTAAGAGACGATTTCATAGAATATGTGAAAATATTAAAAAATTATAAAAGAGAAGGCTATTACACTTTTTCCTCCACCGACCTTGAAAAGTTTCTAGTTTATAAAATAACAAAAAATTGGAAAATCTGTGAACAACAGAGCCTTTTTGAAAACTTTAACTGAATCGTTTAGGAAATATTTAACTACAAGTTCCTCAAGCAATGAGAAGCTTAAAATAATTCACGGAGCGGTAGCGTCTCATTTAGAGCAGTGTTTAAATGACGAAAAAGATGAGTTTATAGTGCGTTCGCTTGGATTTATGGACGGAAAAGAATGCCGAATTGCCGGCAGGTATATAGATAAAGCCGTTGACATTGCAGTATTGGATAAAAACGAGCAACCTGTTTCCGGAATGGCTTTTAAGTTTGTAATGAGTAATTACAAACAGAACTCCAAATAATTATTTGGAGAGCATGCTTGGAGAAACGGTAAACATCAGGTGTAAAAAAATACCTTATTTTCAAATAATAACTTTAATGGAGGAAACGCCTTATTACTCTAACGATGGAGGCATTAAAAAATTTGAAAAATTGTCGGAAAGCAACTTGAAAAAATATATTGTTTTATCCGACGATCCTGTGGATGCTTTCTTCCATACTCCCTCTAAAACGCTGGTGTATATAACGAAATTGTCGGAACTGCCTGAAAATAAGAAAATAAAAAATAGGGAAGAATACAAGAGTTACTATAAGGATAAAAAGCTCTCGCTGTCAAGTTTGTTTAGCAATAGTTTTAAAGATGGAGTTATTTTGAATGATTATGAAAAATTTATAAGAAAAGTTGCGCACTTTATAAAAAGTTTAGGATCTTGATCCCTTACTTTTGCTGATACGGAACTAACGGAACGGAGCGGAAAATACGATATGACGCGCCACAGAAACAATAACCCTTCCCCGTCAAGAGGTGTTATTTACGGGCGGAATCCCGTTTTAGAACTTTTGAAAGTCGGTAAACGCAGTGTAAATAAAATAATGCTTTCGCAAAGCGCGAAAGGAAGGGTAATTTTAGAAATCGTTAATCTTGCTAAACAGAAAGGCATAGTCGTGCATAATGTTCCGCCGGAAAAGTTAAACAAATTTTCCGGGAATTTGCAGGGTATAGTCGCGGAAGTTTCTTCTGTGGAATATGTGGATCTGTCAAATTTAATTGGAAAGGCTAAGAAATCTTCAAAGCCTTTGCTTGTAATTTTAGACGGCGTTGAAGATCCACATAATCTGGGCGCGATTATAAGGAACTGCGTAGCTTTCGGGGCAGACGGAGTGATAATACCTAAATGGAGAGCCGCTGGAGTAAACGAGACCGTTGCAAAATCTTCCGCCGGCTCTATAGAGCATATTTCAATATCAAGAGTCGTAAATACTAATCAGGCGATAAAATTGTTAAAGGAAAATAGTTTTTGGATAGCCGGTGTTGAAAAGCGTGGACGGACGCTTGAAAATATTGACTTGCATTTCCCTGCGGCATTAGTAATAGGAAGCGAAGGTTTCGGGCTTCACGCTTTAACAAGAAAAAACTGTGACTTTTTAATATCAATTCCTCAGAAAAACACGATTTCTTCGTTGAATGCCTCGTGCGCTTCGGCAGTTATTCTTTATGAAATATCAAAGAAAATGAAGATTTTTTGACAAGACAATGCTTCTTGCTGGACATAAATTAACGAATTTTTATTTAAACTATGAGTCTTTGTTAATTTCACTTCATTGAAGAAAGCGTTTGTTGATTTCTCAGAATGCCTAATGTTCGTTTTGTCTGTTTTAGTTTGTTTTTTGCTTTTTTCGTGCTTTTTTGAGCTTTAAAGTCGGTTTCTCACTTGCTTTTTGCCGTTTTGAATATGTATAATCAAAGTTAGAAAGTGAAAAGTTATAAAAAGAAAAGCTAAAAACGAAAAACAAAAAATTAAAAGTTGGAAATTAAACTTTGAGTGTTAAGCGCGTCTGTCGGCGTTAAAAAGAGTGTTTTTAAATGTAGTTTACAAACGTGTCTTGCCTGCCTTAAAAGATTTAGTTTCTTAAAGCGCCAGTATTTTTTAAAGTAGGGCGTCTGTTTTTTGTTTTCGTAACAGGTGATGATATAATTTTTATTTTATAGGATAAGGTTTGGATATGAATAATAAGAATACTTATTTACCACGACAAGATACTATTAAAAGAAAATGGCACTTAATAAATGCTGACGGAGAAGTTCTGGGAAGACTGGCTGTTAAGATAGCTGGGCTTCTAAGAGGCAAAAATAAAGTTTTCTATACAAATCATATAGACTGCGGAGATTTTGTGGTCGTTACAAACGCAAGCAAAATTGCTCTTACCGGCAAAAAACTCAGTCAGAAAACGTATTTTACATATTCAGGATATCCGGGAGGAGTAAAGTTGACTCCTTATTCTGTCTTAATGGTCAAGAAACCTGAGAAAGCTTTAATCGCGGCGGTTAAGGGTATGCTTCCGAAAAATAAACTTGCAGATAAACAAATTACGAGACTTAAAGTATTTAAGAATAATGAACATAAACATGGGGCGCAACTTGCAGCGCTGGAAAGGCAGAGAGGGGAAAAATGAACGGTGTTTCTTATGTGGCCGCAGGACGCAGAAAAAAAGCGGTTGCCAGAATAAAAGTTTCAGACGGAAGTGGCAAAATAGTAATTAATAATAGAAGCGTGGATGAATATTTCGGCGGTTTGGAAAGACTTAAAAAAGTAGTTTTAAAACCCTTTAATATTTGGGACGGCGTAAAAAGCTATGATTTTTACGTCAATGTCGGCGGTGGAGGCGTAAGTGGTCAGGCGGGAGCTATAAGCCATGGCTTAGCAAGGACGATTTCAAAACTTAACGAGCCATCAAAAGCGCTGTTAAAAAAAGAAGGTCTTTTAACTAGAGATTCCAGAATGGTGGAAAGAAAGAAATTCGGCAGGCCGAAAGCAAGGAAACGTTTCCAGTTTTCAAAACGTTAA
>JAISUD010000003.1 GCA_031272265.1 Endomicrobium sp.
TTGTCGCGCCCCATGCGGGCGCGTGAATTGAAATTGTGGACTTATTAACGGACTATTCGCTGAGTAGAGTACCAGTCGTAGTACCTATAATGATAATTTTTTATGTACGCACAATAATAAAGAAGAGTATTATGTCGCAGACATTTTGGAATTATATTAACCACTTAATAACAGTTGCGACTGTGACTGCCTTTGGATTTTTACTAATGCAGAGGAGACTCTGAAGGAGTTGTAGTAGTATTAATTTTATCGTTGTTAATTGTATAAGATGTATGAGGAAACAGAGTGTTAAGGTTGTGTCGCCGAGTGTAGTATGACCGAGTTCAGATTCAGATTATGTTTCCTGATGTCCGTTTTTTTCAATAATTTTTAAAAACTTAAAAACACATTCCGGTTATACCCAGCATGTTTTTGTATTCCTCTTAGAAATGTGTGTGACGGTGTGGTAAATCCGCGCAATAATCCACTGGTCCGCACAATCCTTGACTAGCGTGCGACGGATAATGGACGGTGACGCTTCTTAATCTTATTTTTACAGATTGGTTTGAAATACCGTGAAATATCCGTTTAGATGGTGTTTTAACGAAAAAATCTTATATTTTCTAAGCTCATTTTCAACAACTGTATTAAAGAATCGGCGTAAATTTGTTTCTTTTTCTTTTTCATTGCAATACGGAATAATCAGATTTATTGTATTGTTTTTAATTTCTGGATATTGTTTTGTATTTAAAATATTTCCTTCTGCTTTTACTTCAGTCATTATACGAAAACGTAATTTTACTGAAGCTTTATCTACGTTTCTTACCTTGCTAAAACTTTCCTGTTGGGAGAATGTGCTAATCAAAACTGATTTAATGTTTTTTCTAGTTTTAAACCGCGTCTTGTTAATTGCTCTTCTAATATTTGTTCAAACGACTGGCTTATAAGATCGTCAGATTTTATGGTTTCAAAAAAACTTCCATATGTTAATATAATTTTTAAATTGCCTTTGTATTTTCCACGTATCAGATAGTATGCATCGCGATGGGACAGTAAGTAAATATTATTTCCCGCATATTCCATTTGTTTTTTAATACTACTATTGACGCTTTTAATAATTCTTTTAATGTCTTTTTTTCCGCTAGGTATCGTAGAATTGAATGATGGCACATTGTAACTTTTACTGTCTTTTAGTTCAATTAATTCGACACCGGCAAAGAGAGGATTATCGGTATTCAATTTTATTGCTAAATCAGGAAATTGTCCTACATTTTGACAAGCAAGCATTGACTTATCAAAAGGAAAAGATTCCAATTTTTCAATACTTGAGAAATAGAGTTTATTGTCAACTAAATGTTTAAAAAAGTGATAGACTGAGTAAATCAACTTAGGCACCGCCTAACTTAAAATGAAGGTAATTCAAAATTTTTTGCGTGTGAGGATTTCGGAAAAGTGTGTTTAACGCTTAAATCTTCTCCCCATATTATCGGTAAATTGTCTGTGTAAATATAGTCTTGATAGTATTTTTTATAATATCTGCTTTTCTAATGTTCGTTAGACGCGATTTTATGCAATTTACATTATTTGGATCAATTTCTATGGAAATTGAATTACGGTGTGTCTGCATAGCTACAATTGATGTCGTTCCAGTTCCTGCAAACGGGTCCAAAACAGTATCCACCGCCTGTGTTGATGTCAAAATAATTCTTAATAAAAGCGCTAAAGGAGTTTGTTGCTTGTGAAATCTTTCACCTGTTTTATTTCTGATTACTTCGTTGCCGGCAAAATAGCCGGAAGTTAATTCGCGAATGTCATCCCAGACATCGGTAACAAATATACCGTTTTCGCGTCCGCGCTTATAACCGACAGGTAATCGGGGATTTATCCTAAGACGGTTAAATGTTTTTGCTTTCTTGCCTTTTGTAGCGTACGCTATAATTTGATATTGCTTTCCATATTTGACTACAGGCACTGCCGACGTCATTTTTTTCCAAATGATTAAGTTTTGAAATTCCCAGCCACTCTCGCGCATTGTTTTCAACACGAATTCAGTGTTTTTTTCTCTTTGCATAAAATATAGACAACCGCCTTCATTTGTATTGTCGTAGAGCTTTTGGCAAATATTTTTCATCATCTCCCAATATTGCTCTTTAGGCATGTTATCATCATGGAGAGAATAATTCTTTTGTTGATTAAAAGGTGGATCCATGAAAGTCAGTTCTACTTTTTTAGTGATTTTTGGCAAAAATTCTTTGCTGTTAGCGCAAAATAGTTGATAATTCATGAATTTATTCTTCTCAAATTGTTCTTCTTGTTCCGCGTTATAGCTTATTATACATAAATTGTGCGTAAACTCGGTGTCTGGTAAATGACGAAATTCCCTTCTTTTTACAGTTGGCGCTTTAACCAAAAAAGAGTAGGGAATACAGATTTACAATCTCTAGAAACTTCAAAGTTCGTAGTAAAATATCAGTTAATTGATAAGTTAAATTTTATATAATCATGACAATATTTCAGGAATATGATTAATCCCCCAAAAATGCTGGACGTATCTAGCACCGCGTTAGGGCAGATGTATGTATGACAGAAAAAAAATATTAGTTTTTACGCGCTAAAAAATTCGAAGTTTGTTAAAATTAAAAGAGATAACGAAGAATGTTTCCTATCTGTATATTCAGAAAGGGATTTATACGAAACTTAGCAAATATTATGGGTTTATCGTCTAATGCGGGATAATTTTGACGCGTGCAAACGCAAAATTGCAGCGGGCTTGGCAGTTGAGGGTAAAGAAATATTTAGGAAACTGGAGGTAAGATGAAGAAATATGTCGTATATATAACAAGGCGCATTTTGGATTCTAGGCATGATATTAGGATACTGTGTTATTAAAAGTGTGCGTAGTTTTAAACTAACTGTTTGGAAAGAAAGATTTAGCGATTGCACGGATAATTTTCGGAGGGTTAATAAAAAGGGAAGAATAGAGAGTTTAAATTGACCAGTCAGTCGCAGTTGTAGATACTGTGCGTGACTGCTGAAAGTAAAGACTCTGGCATTTAAAATAGGAAAAGGAAAGGGAGAAAAATTATGAAAGGAAAGTTTTTAGCAGTATCAGTATACGTGTTAGGGTTATGTCTGTGCTGTGTTTTGAATTCGTCGGGATTAATGTCGGAATCTGAAATAGCAGAGTACGAAAATCAACAGAGTT
>JAISUD010000020.1 GCA_031272265.1 Endomicrobium sp.
TGTGTTTATTGCTAACTGCTGGTATTAACTTATTAACTCTCTCTTGCATCTCACGTGTAGCTTTTTTTGTGAATGTTACTGCAAGTATTGTTGGAGGTTCAACACCTTGTGAAAGTAGGTAAGCCATTCTGTGTGTTATGACTTTTGTCTTGCCTGTTCCTGCTCCTGCAAAGATTATCAATTGTCCTTCTTTGAATTATACTGCTTCTCTTTGCTGTTCGTTGTTGTAAAAATTTGTTGTTTGTCGTTGTCGTTCTTTTTTGCAGTCTGTGAAGGCTGCAAAAAGGGTGCATTGCATATTTATACACCTTTTGTATACCTTGTGGATTTTGACAAGGAATAAAATTTTAGTATAATAAAGATCAACTAATTGTAATCGCGGGGTGGAGCAGCTTGGTAGCTCGTCAGGCTCATAACCTGAAGGTCGCAGGTTCAAATCCTGCCCCCGCAATATATATATGACCCTATACTTATGAGTAATAGGGTCTTTTAAATTCTTATTTTATATAATTCATAATAATTATCTATTACGACGGCACACATTCTTATATTATTTTATAAAAATAAATATTAATTTAATATTTAATATGTGGTTATAAAAATTATTGTTTGTTTAAGGTTTAAAAAGAAAATAAATGATAATAGGTTTAACAGGTTCTTATTGTTCAGGTAAAGATGCGATTGCTAAATATATTTGTGAAAAATACGGATACATACATTATTCATTATCTGATATTATTAGAGAAATGATGGGGAAGACAAACACTGAACTTGTAAGAGAGAACTTAATAATATTTGGAACTAAACTGAGAGAAAAAAGTGGAAATGGAATTCTTGCGAAGAAAGTTTTAGAAAAAATTAACGCGAATGGTAAATACTGCATAACTTCCATAAGGCACCCGGACGAGGTTGGAGAATTAAGAAGAAGAAAAGATTTTATTTTGATAAATGTCAACGCTCCTCAACTTGTGCGTTTTAAAAGAATGCAGAAAAGAAAGAGATTGGGAGATCCCAACACTTTAGAAAAATTCATTGAACTTGAAAATAAAGAATTGCAAACAGAGGGTTCAGGACAGCAACTGAAAAAGACGGCGGATATGGCTGATATTAATTTTGTTAATGATTCAAACGATATAAGATATCTTAGAACTGCAATTGAAAGACTGTTGTTAAATATCAAGTGTTATTGATAGATTAAACAAGCGCTATTGCTATAACTGGTTCTGGACTTTGTGTTCGGCAAGAATGTTAGAAGTTTAAGAAGAACCTTAGAAGTATAAAATGAAATCCTTACAGTACCCAATTACAAAGGAGGAGTTCATCAAAGAACACTTACTATTATTATATAAATGTGTAAGTAATAAATAAAAGTTTGCAATTAAAGTGACGTGTTCCAGCTGTTTTATAAGATATAAACTAATAAATAAAGAGATAATAAAAAGTGAGCATATTTGAAGCTTTAATGATGATTTTTTTTGGTGCTGCATGGCCATTTTCAATATATAAATCTTATAATTCAAGAAGTAATAAAGGGAAAAGTTTATTGTTTTTAATAGTTATTTTATTAGGTTATATGTTTGGTATAATTCATAAAATACTTTATAGTTATGATAATGTTATTTTGTTATATATTTTTAATTTTACGTTAATTTTTATAGATTGTTGTTTGTATTTTAGAAATAGTGTGATTTCAAGTAAAGATTTAAACAGATGAGATTTTGTAAATATTTATTGCAATGTAGTTTATGTTGGACATAAAAAAGCAATTGATAAAGTGTTTGACTATACAACGTCATTTTTTATATACTCCTCACTAATAATATTGTTGATGGTGCGGTACCCAAGTGGTAAGGGAGCAGTCTGCAAAACTGTTATTCGCCGGTTCAATTCCGGCCCGCACCTGTTTTGCATTTAAGTTTTGCCCGATTAGCTCAGTTGGTTAGAGTACTTCCTTGACATGGAAGGGGTCAGAAGTTCAAATCTTCTATCGGGCATTTATTTAAGAGTTGATAATGATGGAAAAAATATCTAAATCACTGCTGACAAGACAGTCTAAAGCGCCTTTATTTGATGTTCTTTCGGCGCGTGCAAAAAGGAATGTTATTTCGTTTCATTGCCCTGGTCATAAAAACGGCCGAAGCGTGGATAGAGAATTAAAAGATTATACAGGAGAAGAAGTTTATAAGTTTGACGTAACTGTTTTTGACGAAGTTGATTCTTTGCATGATCCTGTAGGGCCTATAAAAAAAGCCCAAAAACTTATGGCTCAAGCGTACGGAGTAAAGCATTCTTTGTTTTTGGTCAACGGTACTTCTGTAGGGAATATGGCTATGTTTCTTGCGGCGTGCGACTCAGGCGATTCTATAATAGTTTCAAGAAGTTCGCATAAATCAATTATGGCTGGAATAATTATGTCAGGCGTATGGCCTATTTGGATTCAGCCTAAAATTGACCAAAATCTTGATTTAGTTTTTAATTCAACTTATGAGCAAGTGAAAGACGCTTTAGATAAATATCCTGAAAGTAAGGCCGTATTTGTGACAAGTCCTACGTATAATGGTGTAGTTACGGAATTAGGTAAGATTGTTGACTTATGCCATAGAAGAGGGAAAATAGTTTTAGTTGACGAAGCGCACGGGGCACATTTGATGTTTAACAAAAATTTGCCTGAATCAGCAGTTGTTGCAGGAGCGGATTTATGCGTTCAATCAACGCATAAAATTTTATCTGCGATGTCGCAAGGTTCGGTGCTCCATTTTAATTCAAGTCTTATTGATTTTAACAGAGTGAAGAAAATAGTTTCAATGCTTCAGACGACAAGTCCTAACTATTTGATTCTCGCAAGTCTTGATCTAGCTAGAAGACAGGCTTTTTTGCGTGGCGGAGAGAACTTTGATGCGGTCATAGAAGCTGCAGAGTGGGGGCGTTCATATATAAATAATAATATTAGTTCAATGAAATGTTTTACGCGGCGAGAAATACAGGAATTAGGATTTGATTTAGATGTTACAAAGCTTACGGTAAATGTTACAAAAACAGGACTTTCCGGTTATGAAATTGAAGCGATTCTCGCAAAAGAGTATAATATACAGCTTGATTATGCTGATCTGTTTAATTTAGTTGCAATTATGGGTGAAGGTTCAATTAAGTCCGATGTAGAGACTTTTGTGAGTGCTCTTGAAAATATAAATAAAGAATATCATGGCGAGCAAAAAAACTGGGTACTTAAAATTCCTTCTCTTGGCACGGAAATGGTTTTAAGACCCAGAGAGGTATTTCTTTCAAACAATACAAAAAAAATAGGTTTAAAAAAAGCTGTTGGTCATATCGCGGCTCAGACTCTTACACCTTATCCTCCCGGTATTCCTATTATAATTCCCGGAGAGAGAATTACAAAAGAAATATGCGATTATCTTATAGACATGTCTTCTAAAGATATAAGAATAAGCGGACAGGAAACTGAAATGTTAAGAACAGTAAAAGTTTTTACAAATTGACGGAGAGATTAATGAAGAAAATAGATTTGCTTGGTTTAAAAAAAATCTTAATACAAAAAAAAACGGAACTTTTGAATAAGTCCAATAATAGTCATGGAAGAATGAATATTGATTCTGGTATTAATGATGTTGGAGACGAAATAGATACGGCTAGCCAAAATAGTGAAAGAGAAATGTATTTTGAGCTTGTCGCAAATGATAAAATGACTTTAAACGCCGTAGACGATGCTATTGTCAAAATAGAGAAAAGTGTTTATGGCAAATGCGAATGCTGTAGAGATGTTATTCCGCTGAAAAGATTGAAAGCAATTCCTTGGACCAGATACTGTATTCAATGTCAAGAAAAACTTGAAAATCCCCAAAAATAGAAAATGATATTGTCTTTACTTAATCAGAGTTTTTCAAAAAATTTTATATATTGGACAGAAAGCGTAATTTTGTTTGCGGTATTGTTTTCTGTTGGATTTATTTTTAAGAAATATGTAGCAAAGTTTGTTCAGAATATTTTGTCAAAAATTGGATTTGTATTAGATGGTGAAATAGCTACAATATCAAGAAATTATATTTCTTTTTGGTTTTTTCTTATAGCTTTATATGCTGCTTTTTTAATATCTCCTATAAATAATACAAGCGCGATTATTCACAAGTTATTTTACGGATTTTTTGCTTTTTCTGTGGTTGTTTTAATTGCTTCACTTCTTTCTAAGCTTTTATCAAAGTCTATTTCTGAAAAAATCGGAACAAACATAATAAAATTTGGTATAATTCTACTAGGTTTAGCGTTAATATTAAATCAAATCGGCGTTAAACTGACTCCTATTTGGGCCGCATTAGGTCTAGGGTCGTTGCCGGTAGCTCTTGCTCTTCAAGATACTCTGGCTAATTTTTTCGCCGGCGTAAACATAATTGCAAGCAAACAAATTTTGCGTGGAGATTATATTAAAATTGATGAACATGAAGGAACAATAATTGAAATTAACTGGAGAACGACGCTCATAAAAGAAATGTTCAACGCGGTTATCAGCGTGCCGAATAGTAAATTATTATCTTCTGTAATAACTAGTTTTCATTTGAATAAATCGGGGGTTAGTGCGTTAGTAAAGTGTGGAGTGGCATATGGCAGTGATTTAGAACGTGTTGAAAAGATTGCTGTTCTTGCGACACAAGAAGTAATAGATAAATATGACGACTGCGTGAAGACTTTCGCTCCTATAGTGCGGTTTACGGATTTTGCCGATTCTGCCATAAATTTTAATGTAATTTTCAGAGTAAAAAATATGCATAAAAAATATTTTTTGCAAAGCGAAGCGTTTAAAAACCTTTATAAAAAATTTAACGAGGAAGGAATAGAGATTCCTTATCCTCAAAGAGTTGTTACATTTAATAACAAACGTTGATAAATCATATTTATTTATGAGGGAGATATAAAAAAATAATGAAGTTTGTTTTAAGTTCAAAAATATTCAAAGCCACAGTGACTCAAGCTAATGTGAAATATGAAGGAAGTATAACAATAGATACTGATCTTTGCGATAGAGCTGGTTTTTGGATTGGAGAAAAAGTCCTTGTTGTTTCAAACACGACGGGGAACCGTTTAGAGACTTATGTGATTGCGGGCAAACCGGGCTCTGGCGTAATTTGCATGAACGGCGCGGCGGCTCATCTTATAAAAGAAAGAGAAGAAGTGATTATAATGGGGTTTGAGCTTTCGGATAAGCCGATTAAACCTAAAATTGTTTTTGTAGATAAAGATAATAAAATTATAAAAGTAAAATGATGTATCCTGTCCATTGTTGAGAGCGTTGTTATTAGATTTGTTTGTATTGTGACGGCTCGTGGAATTATTATCGGGGCGTGGCTCAACTGGCTAGAGCGCTCGGTTCGGGACCGTGAGGTCGCTGGTTCAAATCCAGTCGCCCCGATTCTTGCTCCTTCTGTGGTGAGGATAACTTGTGTATCAGAGAGGGAGTTGTCTATTACAATTTGTAGTTTGTTTTCAAGTATTTTTTCGTCGTCCTTAGATTTCTCTTTATAATTTTATTTGTTTAGTTTGTTATCGTCGTGGTGTTTAGTAGCTTTTTTTGCTATTACTTGCACTGCCCTTGTGTCTCCAACTGTCATAAAAAAGATTGAAATTTATTAAATTGTACGTTATTGTATGTGCCCTGATAGCTCAATTGGATAGAGCAGATCCGTCCTAAGGATAAGGTTGGAGGTTCAATTCCTCTTCAGGGCGACTTTTATTATAAGTGTAATACAAGTGTTGGGACCGCCTGTAAATATTTAATTTTAACTTATAACTGAGTCTTTGAGAAGTTTACAACATTTTTAATTATAGACATTTTGTAAAATGATATTATAATATAAAAATAAAAGTTTTGACGATGTCTCATTGAGTTTGAAATGAGATTTGATATTTATCTCTTTTAATATGTATATGTTAATTTAATTGAAACTTAGGTGTAAAGAGTAAAGTATGTTAAGAAGTGATTGAATAAATAGTTTTAAAAAGGTATAATAAAGGTGTACTAAGAAGGAGAATATTAATGCTTACATCGTCTTCTGTAGAAGCTAGTAATGCCAAAAAATTTAAATATTGGCAGATACGTACAATGGTAGCTACATGGGTGGGTTACGCTATGTTTTTTGCTATACGCAAGAATCTGAGTATGGCTATGCCGGGAATTCAAGCGGAATTGGGTATAACAAGGGAACAACTTGGCATTTTCCTAAGTTTAAACGGAATAATGTACGGAATATCAAGATTTGCAAACGGTTTTATTGTTCATAAATTCATGGCTCGCAATTTTATATCATGCGGCCTTTTTTTGTGTGCTTTATGTAATTTTATTTTTGGTTCTAGTTCAACGTTAATAGTTATGGGCGTCATATGGGTGGTGCACGGCTGGGTACAAGGCATGGGCTGGCCGCCTAATTCAAGACTGCTTCCACATTGGATTCCCCCTCAAGAGCTTGCGACAAAAATGGCTCGCTGGACCACTTCTAATTGTGTTGGAGCAGTGGTGTCTAATATAGTTTACGGCTATATTGTTGTATGGAGTTGGAGAAGCGTTTTCTATATGCCTGCTACTCTCGCTTTATTAGTAGCTGCCGGAATATGGCTTACTATACGTGATACACCTAGCTCTGTAGGTTTACCGGAACTCTCAGCAGGCGAGGATTACGAAAAAACTGACGATAAAAAAAAGAAATCCGCAGAATATAAACAATTCATAAGTAAAATGGTATTTAAAAATCCTTATATTTGGATTATTTCAGTCGCGAATTTTTTTGTTTATATTTTGAGATTTGCAATTTTAGACTGGGGGCCACTATTATTAAAAGAGTGGAAAGGTATAGCTTTAGCAAAAGCAGGGTGGACAATCGCCTCTTTTGAAATTTCTGGTGCTATGGGTATATTATTATGCGGCTGGGTTACGGATAAGTACTTTGGTGGCAAAGGGCCGAGAGTATGTCTTATTACTATGATGCTTGCTTCGTTTTTTATGTTTTTATTTTGGTACACAATTGCTGCTCCTGTATATGTGTCTATAATATGTTTGATGTGTGCAGGATTTTGTATTTATGCTACACAGTCGCTTATTCTTGTTACCGCGTCTAATACGGCCACAAAACGTGCCGCGGCAGCAGCGAATGGTCTTGTCGGAATTTGGGGATATGCAAGTGTGATAGTGACAGGTTGGATGTTTGGTTTGTTAACAGATAAATTTGGCTGGCAGACTTCTTTTAAATTTATTATAGTGACTGGATTTATAGGAGCAATTGTACTTGCTCTTGCGTGGAAAGCTAAAGCGACAGGTTATGATAAGTTAAATTGATTTTTTGTTAAAAAGGTCGTGTGTTTAATATAATATTTTCTATTTTTTAGGGTTTGCTATCGTCTAGCAGTATAATATAATGAGTTTTAATTTTTTAATTTTTGATTTAGACGGAACGCTTATTGATTCTCAAAGAGATATAGCCTCAGCTGTTAATTCTGTTAGAGAAAAATATGACTGTGATCATTTACCAGTAGAACTGGTGCGTTCTTATTTAGGAAATGGTATTGATACGCTTATAAAGAAAGCAGTTCCTGAAAAAATGAAAAAAGGAATAATTAAAACAGAAGTTAGAGCGGAATTATTTAGGTTATTTGAGTTTTATTATGAAAGATGTTTAACTGATACTACAGTTACCTATCCTGGTGTTATAGAAATGCTTGAAGCTTTAAAGAGTAAAAAGAAGGCAATTTTATCAAATAAGAGTGAATATTTTGCGTATAAAATTGTAAAGCGGCTAAAAGTTTCTGATTATTTTATTAAAGTTTGGGGAGGGGATAGTCTAAAAGGTGTAAGAAAACCTGACCCTAAACCTATTACAGATTTAATAAAGCTTACAGATTCTGACATTTCAAAAAGTTTAATGATAGGGGACAGTGCAAATGATTTCTTGGCTGCTAAATCCGCAGGAATACCATGTGTAGCTGTATTATACGGTTATTCGGATATAGAACAGATAAAACAATATAATCCTGACTTTATAGCTAAAACTCCCAAAGATATTATTGATATAGTTTCTTAACCATTTACAGAGATTTTAAATCTAACGGGTTTTATACATTATGCACCCTTTTTTGTAGCCTTTTGGACCGCAAAAATAATAGTAACAGTGCTTTTAGGGAAGATAAAAACAAATGGCAAAGCCATTACTTCACAAAATTTATAAAGAAAACAACAAAGAATTAAATATATAACACATTCAGTATTTCTACTCTTCAATTCCATTCTGGCAATAAATTAGTTATCAGTCCATAACATATTATGAATGCTACAGAGCTTTACTACTAAATAACTAAAACTTTACAAAAAACGACATAATTTATGAGTTTATTGAGATTGGTAAATCCTTCCTATTCCAGCGCCAATTTTGCTTCGCTGGTTTTGTATAATTTGGACTTATCAAGACTCAACAACTCTCAGACTCTTTTATTAATGGCCTATAGTAATAGAAGACAAAACGACATGTCAAACATGAAATTGACAATGAAACGATATAATATAATAACAAAAATAACAGACAGTTAACAAAGATAATCTTGATTTTCTGTGCTTGACTCATAATAAACTATGAGAATGCATAAAAATGAAAAAAATCACAATAACATTAATATTATTTCAGCCAGCAGGAAATTTGACATGGAATATGTATAATAATTAAGATAATATACAGAAGATGAATTAATAGGTGAATATTTAGAAGACTCACCAATAAGAAATATGACATTCTTAAAAGCACCAAAGATACCAGAATAAAAAAGAGAAAAAAAATGAAAAGAATAGCAATAACATTAATATTGTTTCAACTAACAGGCTGCACCCAACA
>JAISUD010000001.1 GCA_031272265.1 Endomicrobium sp.
CTAAAGCTAAAATAAGAGAATTGAGAATAGTAAGAGAAAATAAATGAAAAAATCAACTAAATATATTATTGGTATTCTGCTTGCATTAGTTTTAGTAATATTGGGAGTGTTGTGGATATGTAGAGACTTTGGTCAAATGTCAGAGTCTGAAACTGAAAGTAAAGACTCCGGCATTTAAAAATAAGAGAAGAAGTAAATGAGAAAAATTATGAAAGGAAAGTTTTTAGCAGTATCAGTATGTGTGTTATGGTTATGTCCGTGCTGTGTTTGGAAATTATCGGGATTAATGTCGGAATCTGAAAGAGCAGAGTACAAAAATCTACAGAATTGGTTAGCAGATGCAATAGAGGAATACGCGCAGCGGAACTCTGGGCTTGAAGTATGTATAAAATGGTGTGAAGACCAGTTGAGAGTATTTGATCCTAATAATGAGTTTTATTGGAGTAAAGGAAAGGACGAAAGGAAACTAATGGACAAACTAAGGATAGACATAAGGACTGTAAAGCAGATGCGCGAAGAACAGAGAGAAATTAATGAAGCTCAGTTTAAAATTTATAAAAAAATTCAGAAGCTTAAACTTTCTGAAAAGAACGAATTGCAGCAGCTTGCGGAAGAAGTACATAAATTGGCGATTAAGTTTAATCTACTAAATAAAAGAGCGAACGATATTGTTCAGGAAATACATGCGGCTGAAAATAAATTAAAAGCAAATAAAAGAAAGTAAATGAGAAAAATTATGAAAAAAAATTAAGTCTATTTGTATTGCATTTATAGCTGTATTTACAGGTTGCGATAAAATATTTGGGATATTGTAGCATTCGGAAGTGCACAGTTAATAGCTAATAAAAACACAATGTAGTCTAGCGACTAGGAGACTTAATGTAGAAGAAAGGATGATGACTAAATATTAGATACAAGTGTAAGAGAAAGATAGCTGATTTAAAGAGAAGCATAAGCGCTGTCTCCCAGAAAATAGCAGATTTAAGAAATTCAATAAGTTAGGCAAATATTTTTCGTCATATCCCAATATTACTCTTTAGGCATGTTATCATTATGGAGAGAATAATTCTTTTGTTGATTAAAAGAGATATCTATAAAAGTCAGTTCTACTTTTTTAGTGATTTTTGGCAAAAATTCTTTGCTGTTAGCGCAAAATAGTTGATAATTCACAAATTTATTCTTCTCAAATTGTTCTGCTTGTTCCGCATTATAGTTTATTATACATAATTCCCTTCTTTTTACAGTCGGCGTTTTGACCAAGAACGGACTAGAGAACACAAACTTGTTCTTTATGAGATAATCCCTAGAAATTTAAGACTTCATAGTAAATCTATTTGTGTTCATGTAGGTTATTTTTGATATAATTATAATAAGGATAAAGTAAAAATAAAAAAATATTTGGAAAATAATAGGAAAAGCAAGATGTATATCTCGCAAATAGAATTGACTAATTTTAGAAAATACAAGAGTAAATTGATAAATAAAATTAAGACTTGTAGTTGGGGATTGAATTTTTATAATTAATTACTTTTATGTTGGAGTGGTTTATATGAAAATAGAAATAAACAGTTGTAATAATATTGAAAAAGGTGAAATTAAAATATGTGAGGATAAATTAAACATAAAATATGCACTCAATGGCATAGGAAAAAGTACTATTGCTTATGCATTAGACTACACCATTAACAATAATTTAGAAGGATTATACTCCTTAACGCCATTTAAATGTAAGGCAAATGCAAATTCTGATAAACAAATTAAACCTAGCGTTAAAGGAGAAAGAATTAATGGAATTAAATCTGTTTCAATATTCAATGAAGATTACGTAGAGCAATTTGTCTATCAACAGGATGAACTTATTAAAAATAGCTTTGAAATTTTTGTTAAAACGAAAAAATACGATGAAAATATGGAAAAAATTCGGGAGCTAACTAGTGGTATACAAAGAGCTTTTAAAGGAGACGGAAAAATTGATTCGCTCATAGAAGATATGGATAATCTTGTATCGGCTTTTGGTAAAGAATTAAAAACAGGTATACACAGATCGTCAAAATTGTGTAAAGCACTTTCTGACGGCAATAAAATTGAAAATATTCCTGAGGGTTTAGAAGACTACAAGGAATATTTAACAAGTGGTAAAAAAACAATTGAATGGCTTAAATGGCAACAAGATGGAAAGTCTTTTTTGGATATGTCAAATAAGTGCCCTTATTGTGCAGTTCCATTAGAACAGGGAAAATTAAAAATAGAAAAAGTTTCAGAAATATATGATCCCAAAAAAGTTGAATATTTGAATGATATTGTAAAAGTATTTGATAAATTAAACAAATATTTTACTGAAAGTGCAAAAGAAAAAGTGGAGAATATTATTAAAAACATAAAAGGTTTTTCTCCAGAAGAGCAGAATTTTTTGCGAGAAATACGTAAACAAATAGAGACATTGAAAGAAAGACTTTCATACATAAAGGAAATAAGTTTTCCTTCTTTAAAAGATGTAGACAAAGTTATAGATGTACTAAAAGGGAGTTTAATAAAACTTCAATATTTAGAGCATTTGGATACAGAATGTACAAGAAATAAAATAGAACAAATAAATAAAGCTTTAGAAGATACTATTGCTAAAGCAGGTTCGTTACAAGGTGAAATCAATAAACAGAAGAATTTAATTAAAGAAACTATTGAGGATAATCAAAAGGGAATAAATTGTTTTTTGCAATCAGCAGGATATTCTTATGAAGTAGAAATTACTGCTATAAATGCCAGCTACAAGATTTTTTTAAAGCATAAAGATTGTAGCTCTATTGTTGATAATCCTAAAAGGCACTTAAGTTATGGAGAAAGAAATGCATTTGCGTTGATTTTATTTTTCTATGAAGTTTTGAAAAAGAATCCGGATCTAATTATTCTTGACGATCCGATTTCGTCATTTGATGGTAACAAAAAATTTGCAATTATTAATATGTTATTTATGGGGAAGGGTAAGTTTTGCGATAAAACTATTTTACTTCTGACTCATGATTTTAGTACGGTTATAGATATAATTAACTTAAAACATGAAATAAACCCTAAGCCGGTCACTCATTTCTTAGAAAATAAAAATAATATCCTATCTGAGAAATTAATAGCAACGGAGAACATAAAAAGCTTTATTGATATAGCAAGAGATAATATAAGTAAATCTAAAAATATGATTAATAAACTTATATATTTGAGACGGCTTTTTGAAATTGATAAAAATAAAAATATGGCATGGCAAATTTTATCTTCTCTTTTTCATAAAAAATCTTCTCCTACTGTGCTTAAAGAAAATGATGAACGACCTATGACGCCAAAGGAAAAAGAAGAAGGACTTGAAAGTATCAAAAAAGAGATTGGAGGAAAGAAATTTGTGTATGAAGAGGAATTAAAAGAAATTAACGATAAGGCTAAAATGATTGCTCTTTATAGGGAAACTTCAAATAATTATGAAAAGCTGCAACTTTATAGAATTGTAAATAATGGCAACCACGAAAATAAAATTATAAAAAGATTTGTAAATGAGACTTACCATGTTCAAAATGATAATTTATTTCAATTAGATCCGTCAGAATATGAAATTGTTCCTGATTATTTAATATCATTTTGTGATAAAGATATTAAAAAAATTGAAATAGAACTGAAAAATCAGAAATAAATTTATGGTTAAAGAAGTGTTTTATGAAAGGTTATGAAGACTGTAAAAATGAAGAATCTAGAGTTGAAAGTTATGAAATAGGCGAAGACTATATTATTGTTAAATTTAAGAACGACCTAAGCAAAGCGTGTGAATATTTCTATGAATATACTTATGAATATACTGGCAGAGAACACGTAGAGCAAATGAAAGTGTTGGTGGAGAAAGGAGAAGTTAAATACCTATATAAATAAACATCCATGTGTGAAAAATAACTATCGGATTGTGGTTATCTATGATTTTAAAGTTATGATAAACAACAATACTAATCAAATCCCGGTTAACATATGTTGTTTGAAGTGAAGAATATTACTCCGTTAAAAGGTATAAGGGGTTTATATTTCATATTCAGCTCTGATTTTCAAATTCAATACCCTTTTGGTAAGTCAAAACTGCTTTGTATTGGAATGAGTGAAAAAAAAGACAAACAATATAGGCAGCAGATTAATAGAACATTTTGACGGTAAATCAAAAAATTCTGGTTTAGTTAATTATAGAAAAGTAGACTCGTTGATGTTTACATATATAAACTTTGAAATACTTAAAGATATATGGAGATATAAAGTTGAAGATTTAGAAAGTTATTTTAAATTTTGTTGAAAAGTTTGGTGTTTACCCTATTTGTAACAATAAAGCAGGATATGAGCTACTTAATAATCCCTCAATTATAAATTTTAATATAAATTGGAGTTATTTTAATGGACGATAAAGAAAAAAAGAACAATGTAAAATCTGGAAAAGAAGTATTAGATAGTTTTTTTCAAAATATTTTGTCAATTCAAAATATTGATAAAAAACTTGCGAGTGTTTTGGCAAGATTATATAAAGTTGGTGAGTTTACTGAAAGAAAAGTAATTAATGTTATTCAAGAGATAAGAGAGAAACCAGAAATTCAATTGCAGATAGATAGTGAAGAAAGTCAAAAGAAAACAGAACGAGAGTCAGATATTAACCCATCATCAGCAGGAATGCCGGGGCTTACGCTGAAAAAGCCTGTTAAAATCAAAAATTTATGTATTTCTGGTATGAGAGGAATAAAAGAATCTATAAATATAGATTTGAATGAAAAATCTATTTTATTATATGGTGATAATGGCTCCGGCAAAAGTAGCATAGCCGATTCTTTAGAGTGGTTATATAAGGATGAAGTGTCTCATTTGTCAAGCGGTGAGATTGATTTAAAAGAAGCACTGAGAAATCTATATATATTGGTAAATCTAATATTTCTGAGGTATTTGTTGGATATAATAATTCCCTTAATGTTAAAAAGAAATTATATTTTAATAAAAAGGACGAACTAGTATCTAAATTAGTAGATGAGACAGGTGAAATTAAACAATATATATCCAACTCAAGAAATGAGAATTTGTTTATCAGATTCCGTTTATTAAGGGATTTTATAGATAAAACTAAAACTGATAAAGTAAAATATCTGTCTGATATAATAGGTTTTTATGGTATAACAAAAATTAGAGATATTTTGAGAAAAGCAGTTTATTCAGTAAAAACAAACATAAAGAGTAAAAATTTTGAAAAGCAAATAGAAGAACAAGAGAAAATATTAATGTCTAAAATGGGTGCTAATAAGATAAGTCGGGAAGAAGATTTCTTAAAGGAAATAGGGGAAAAAATAAATATTTCCGTAAATTCTCTTAATGATATTAATAATATTCCAGCTTCTATAAAGAAAGATTATGTTGATACTCAACAATTAAATCAATTGAATTTTTTGGATTCGGTTAATGTAATCCTCTCTACTTTTGAGAATGAAATAGATCTTATTGATGGTAAATATAAAACGTATTCTGACAAATTTAGTAAAATTGCTGGCGATATAAATGTCAAGTTTCAAGATTTATTATTTGGTTTTTTGAAGTCGGGGAGAGATCTCATAGACGAGAAATATTATGATAAAGATATCTGTCCTTTGTGTTGTCAGTCTAAAAATATTAAAGACTTGAGGCTTGAAATTCAAAAACGATTTCAAGAAGTTGAAGCATCGTTGAAAATGAAAGTAGGATTTGATGATGCAAAGAAATCTTTTGAGAATGTCATCACTGCAAGTCTTAATAAAATAAATCCAATTTTAAATTCTAATATAATAGATGATTTTAAATATATTAAAGAGGCGTTTTTATCAATTAAGTCAAAGCTTGTTGCATATCAAGAGACGATAAATAAGGAATTTATGTCGGGCGACATTTTACCTAAAAGCAGTGATTTAATCTTATCAAAGAAAGATTTTAGTATTAAGAGCAATGTTGAGAGAGATATAGAAGCGATCGAGCAGAAATATGCCGATAGTTTTGCCGCAAAAGAAGCTTTTATGTTGATTAAGAAATTTGAAGTAGAAAAGAAACAATTTGAAGAACAAAAAGAATCTTTAGAGCTTATATACAATGAGTTTGTAAAGCTGCAAAAAGAAAGTTTGGAAAATTTTATATCCTCTTTCTCTAAGTCAATAAATTGTTTTTATCAGTATATGAATCCCAAAGAATCATTCCAAGAAATACGACTTGATATTATTCAGGAAGAAGACAGTTTAAAGGGTGTTACGATGAAGTATAAATATAATGAGCAGTGGGTTTCTCCGCCGCAGAAGTATTTCAGTGAATCGCACTTGAATTGTCTAGGGCTTTCATTTTTTTTAGCGTCTGTTGAAGCGTTCAATAAAAACAATAAATTTATCATTTTTGACGATGTGATATCTAGTTTTGATACTACTCATAGAAAAAGGTTTACGGATTTAATTCTTGGTGAATTCAGCGATTATCAAATAATTTTGTTGACTCACGAATCGGAATGGTTTGGGCAGATAAGTTCTACAGTAAAAGAAAAGGGTTGGATAATTAATAAGATGAAGTGGAGTGAATCAGAGGGAACTTATATTAATGGAAAGCCTGCAGAATTAGAAGAACTTATTGAAGATAAAATTAAAAGTGGTTCATCTGAGATTGCTGGTAATCTTATAAGGCAGTACCTTGAGAGTATTCTCAAAGATATTTGTTATAATTTAGAAGTTGAAGTTCCTTTTAAGTTTAATGATACTAATGAGAAAAGGATGATAAATGAGTTACTTAACAGATTGAAATCAACAGTATCTAAAAGAGCGGGAAAAGACTCGGAATTGGGGAAAAAATTGATTGATAAGTCAATTAATTCATTATTAAATTCGTGGTCACACGATAGTAAGTTTGCTCCTAGAATTGACGATGTAAAAGCAGTTTGGACAGATATAAAAGAGTTTGAAAATTTATTATTATGCGCTGATTGCAAAAACTATATATCAATGCGTAAATATGACAATTTTCTGAAGGAGATAAAGTGCAGTTGCGGTAAAACAAAATACGGGTGGAAAAAATAAAAGCAAATATGTTTAAATTAGAGTAATATAAGCATATTGTGTATATTAGTGGAAGCCAAGTAAAATTTATATAGTATTTTTTAAGCGCCTTTTTCTTAATGGCACATTTTTGACGATACCGGAATGCAGAGACTCAACAAAGGACGATTGGTGACGTTTACACTCCGGAAGAACTCTCCGAAAAAGAGAAAAGAGAAAGGAAAACATGGCAGAGAGTGATAGATAAATGGGCTACTGCTCTGCAGATTACGCTGAATATTAAAAAAACGGATAAAAAAATATGAAAGGGAATAAAAATAGCTGCTACTAAAGTTGACGGACTTGTTGCAGATGCGCTGCAAAAAGGACTTAAAAAACTAGGATTAATGAACTTAATCCGCGGTAATAAAAGTATAGGTGCAATCAAAAACAAAATAGCAGAGCTGAAGGCGACGAGCAATGCCGGTCAGATAGATCAGGCGACGTATTTTAAGAAAGAACAGCAATTGAAAGCTAATCGGGGAGCGCTTGCACCGAGATATTGGCGACTACAAGACCGAGATGGGATTCGGTATAGGCGGCCTTTCTGGCAATACAGGGAAAACCGCGCTAATGGGAGAAACGCACGCCGCGAGACACAGGAGCCCAAAAAGCGATAAAGTGAAAAATATTTACGGCGAACCAGCACCGACGGGTAGAGAGATTAATTTGTAATGCTCTGCGCAACTATTGCAACAAAGTCTGGCAAGATGCGGGACTCAAGGACTTGCTTGGGTCGACGATGGGCGATTGTTTCAGCAAAAATCCCATCCTGCAACAGATAATCGCCAAACAGTCCTCAAGAGCTTAGAAAAATGGTAAACGAAACCAAGAGGTCTCAGAAGGATGCTAGAAAATTGAAAGGATGAAAACGCGTTAGCAAAACAACTGAAAAAAGGATAGAATGAGAGGGGATTGAGAGGGGAGAGCAGTTTCTTTTCTTTTGGTACTTTTCTTTTCTAAATTTATGGGGAGAAAAGGAAGGAAAGAAACTTTACTATCAACAAGTTATCAACACTCAAAAAAACCACAAAAAAAGGTAAACAACAAAGAAGCAAAAAGACAAATCAAAATTTGACAATACATAAAAAAAGAAAATAAATATATAACCTAATAACCTAAAAAAAAGTTATCAAGGAGAAGAATAATGAACCAAAATAGGACTTAACAGCGGCAGAAAACTAAAGATACTATTTAAAAGAACGAATGAGGTAATAGAGTTTCGCTCTTTAGGAGAAGCCTCAAGAAAAACAAAAATATCAAAAACCACACTAG
>JAISUD010000027.1 GCA_031272265.1 Endomicrobium sp.
TATGCTCCTATTTTCAGGTAGTTAGTTTTAGGTGTTTGAGGAGTGTCGTGTTGAAGTGTTTCTTGCTCTTGCTCTTGCTTCTTCTCAGGATGTGTGGTGACGGCTGGATACTTCGCGCAGCTGATGAGTTGAAACAAGACTAATGCTAGTGCGATTTTTCTCATTCTTATCTCTTAAAAGCCATGTGTCTTCTCTGTCTATGATGTTTGCGTTGTTTGTTGATTTGGTTGCTGGTTTATTATTGGTGCTATTGGTTTGCTTAATCTCTCCTCCATTATTCTTCTATTTATTGATTCTATTGCTGCGAATGTTTCTTGTATGCTTGTATGTGGCTTCTCTATCGCTATTATTTCTATTTCTGAATCAAATTTTGATTTTATCTTTCTCGACATTTTTTCTAGTGTGGTTTTTGATATTTTTGTTTTTCTTGAGGCTTCTCCTAAAGAGCGAAACTCTATTACCTCATTCGTTCTTTTAAATAGTATCTTTAGTTTTCTGCCGCTGTTAAGTCCTACTTTGGTTCATTATTCTTCCCCTTGATAACTTTTTTTTAGGTTATTAGGTTATATATTTTATTTTCTTTTTTTAGGTATTGTCAAATTTTGATTTATCTTTTTTCTTCTTTGTTGTTTACTCTTTTTTGTGGTTTTTTTGAGTGTTGATAACTTGTTGATAGTAAAGTTTCTTTCCTTCCTTTTCTCCCCTTTTCTCCCCATAAATTTAGAAAAGAAAAGTGCCAAAAGAAAAGACACCTATAATGCTGCAATTGCCTGACGGAACTATAATCCCTCTTGTGTAAATTGAATATATAGCCGTTGGGTTGGCAAAATTTTAATAAAATTATGATAATGATGATAGTGCCATAATGATATGCACGGTGTTATATCTGAAGTATAGGTTCCTCTCGCGTTAAAAGAAAGAGATCCCATTTACAAATAAACTGTTGGTGACGCACCCAATAGAACATCGCACAGTGAGCCCACAGACTTATAGTATATATATTCCACCTCAAGACAGTTGAGCACACAATGGATGATGATATTTTAGAGAAAGCTGCTTGAGGAATTTGAAAGATTTAAGGCAAAATGTTCCAAACAGGCGGAAAATGAAGTTAGTGAATATGCAAGAATGCAATACGCTGAACCGGTGGAGCAATGTGAGTATTAGGCAGTGGATTGGAAAAAGTGTGAAGATAGATATAAAGAACGATTAAGATTGTATGTTGTAACTGTTTGGTTATGTAGCAGTCAACTGGTTATTAGCAGGTGAGGCGACTGTGTAATAAAAAGAGAAAGTAGAAATAAAGGTAGTATCTTATCTAAACTGAAAATATATTTTGATTTTTTTCTGGAGGAGAGAGAGTTGAGAGAATTTCTTGGAAAAGAAGTAGAAAAAGTGAGAAGAATTATAAATGTACTTAAGGTGGAACTCGTACTCTGGATATAGTCCAAAAGAAGAATACTGGAAGTTCTTTTTTGTAGTTGGTACTGAATATATATGCTTTACTTTATTTTTTGCCGAAGTCACTTTGAGACCTCTATTTTGTTGACTGTACTGGCATGTGTACTCTATCAAGAGTTATTGGAAATGAAGTTTTAGAAGCATAGTCAGTAAAGGTATTAACTTGATCATGCTGCTCTGTTTTATTGCCAATTAAAAAGCGTCTAAAGAAGGAAAATAATATGAAAAGAAGTGCGGCAGTAGTAATTTTGTTGCAAAAGGAGTAGAGAAAAAGGACGAGAAGATTCGCGATAGTATTAATTTTGTTGCAGTTGTTCGGGTACAATAAGTGTAATTTAGTCAAGATATTGAGATGTGGAAAACCTCAGGTGAAAATAATTGACGAAGATATTAAATTTCTTGTAAAAGAAGAAAAATGTAAAGTTGACTGCGAAAACGCTGAGTCGCAAGATTATTATAAGGTGGAAGCTATCCTGCGGAGAATTACGAGACGAAAAATGTAGATTTAGAGAACTTGTTAACAATGATGCGAAAGAAGTTGCGGGTAGCGATATATGTAGCAGGTGCTTGGGATGCAATACTGTATTTAAAGAAATAGAATGTCAGTGACTGGAAGGTAAAATCTGGCTAAATAATTAATGAATTTGCAAAGATAAGGGAGAAAGCTAAACAAGGAGTAATCAAAGAGTAATTAAAGGAGAAATACGACAATATCACCGGATTTTTAGAAGACAATCTTACTCTCGCGACTGAGTTAACCGTACCAGACTTAATGTGGTAATAATGTACGAAGCAGGCTTGTGCGAACAAGAGAGAGTAGTCAGAAATGATATTAACTATAAGGAGAAACAAATGAAGAGATTTATGATAGTAGTATTAACCGTAATATCGTTGGCGATATACACCAATCAGTCGGTTATTGCATTTGAAGTGCATAACCTGCAAGCAGAAACCGACCAAAAAAAGGAAAGCAAGGGGAAAATTGTGAATCTAGAAGAGAAAAAAGAGGAACAAATTGCAGGAGTAGAGAAAGAAGGAATTGTGAATCTAGAAGAGAAAAAAGAGGTAAAAGCAACTGTGCGAAGAGCAGTAAAAGAAACATGTGTACAAGGGGTAACGGCTAGACTGCTTTTGTTAACTGTGTTTCTAATAATTTTGCCAATGTTCATAGTTAAGACAAGCGTCCGCACTAGTATTAAAGAGGCGATGGGTATGTTTACGTCAGCTTTGCTTGTAAGTAAAATTTATAACATGCTTGAAAGGAAAAATGGCTGAAAAAGAGGTACGGTGGTAGTATTAACAGTAGTATTGTAGTATTGTTTTGTTGGCGAAGTGCAGTGGTCAGCTAATTATTGCAGTTGAAGCGCATAACTTGTATAAAGTGCTGCAACCGGAAGAGGACTAAAAAGTGGCGAAAAAAAGTGAAAAAAGGGAGTTGCTGTTGGAAGGATACTAGGTGTAGTTGCGGTAACTGTGGTTCGCATATGTGCTGCCTATGGAATAAAGGGTGCAAGACAAAACATAAAAGACGCTTACGTTCTTTATGGGTAAGACTTATAATATGTATGTTGGAAAAGGAAAACATGCAAGAAGGTTTACAGTAATATTGTTGTTAGCAATATGCGGTTGGATATAGAAACGTTGAGGAATTGGAAAGTAATAAATGAATGAAAGAAAACGAGCTTTTAGACTTCGGTGAAAATACGGATTGCAGTAACGCGGGTATAGTTATATTGAACAGCGGTATTGTTCTTGGAATTTATCGTTATCGCAGGAAGACAAATGACGTAAAGGAGAAGGGTATGAAAAGAAGTGTGGTAGCATTAGTTTTATCGTTGTTAGTTTTTTGCAGTGGTCAGCTGATTATTGCAGAGAAATACCTGTGACAAAAACTAGTGAAAAGAATGACATAGAGTTGGAGAAGACTCTGGCAAAAGTACGTGAATTGAGCGATAAGGAGTTAGTGGAAAAAGAAGATGAAATTTGGGAGGATAGCAAACCACATACGGAAAAAAAAGCAATGGATCTGGCCAATCGGTTGTGGGCAATAAACTACGAGCGAGATGTTCGGGACAACAGAAAAGGAGTTCGTGATTTTGGAGCAGGATGGGGAGAGTATCGCGCAGAGATGCAGGAACTAAACGACGCAGAAATTGAGGAGGAAATAGGGGTAGTTCTTGGACGGGAACATACTGAGACACAACGAGTGGAACTGATAAATCATGCGTGTGTAGTAATGTAATGTACGAATTGGGCTTCCGAGAAGGGAAAAAAGAAGTTCATAAATGGTAGTAAATTTTATGTGTGACAGGAGCATTCATTCTTTTCGGGGACATGTTGATAGAACCGATATGCGTCTTCTTGGATATATGATCTCCTGTAGAAATAAGTAATGTGAATGCAGGGGACTGCACGACACGATATCCATCATGTTGCTTTCCAGTGGAACGAGCGCTGCGTCTCCAAAAGAGCCGACCATATAATCTAGAGCTTTGGAGTTATATGAAACTACAAATTACAATAACGACATATTGAGTTGAAGAGTGCCACTGGGTTCCTCAACTACTACGAAGGAGTGCCGTGAGGGTGCGTTCGGTTCCCCTGTCGGCTCACGTAAGGCACAGACTACTAAAAGGAGTAATGTGAGATTTTTGATCACGCTCCATAGGCTGTACTTCGTCTCTTTGAAACAGAGCGAGGGAATAAGATTCTCTCGCTTCCTCTTTTTGAGAAGTCACTGGGCGTATGGGATCAGAATAACCCTGACACAATGACACGTTACATAAGGTACGAGTTGGACCATCATAAAATAATACTAGACTTCCTAATTCCAGTGATACCGAATAGTGTGAGAATCTGACCTGCATTATAATAGGTACAAGACTAAGTTAAATGCGCGTAAGCGTGTTGTAGAAATATGGGAAGAATATCTACAATACTGGTAGGAATAATAGAATCAATGAAACCATAGAGTTTCGTTTTTAGCAGCTGAAATAATGGGAAAACTATCAAAAATTCACTATAATGCTTACGGAAATAGAGTCTATGTATCTGCTAGTAATTAGCACGTCACACTCTCAAGTGCGCGTGAATTGAAATATTATTTTTATCACTTTATCACGTTAAAGTAGCTGATGTATACCGCGTCTACGCGTCCACGTATAAGGAGGATAAAATGGCAGTATCAAAAATTAAATTGATTGAATGCTGCATATGCGTATTTTTTGTGATTTTGTTTTTCCGTTGTTGCAGCACGGAAGAATAAATATCCGCTATAAGAGGCGAAATAGATGAGTTAAATCGGACATAAGCGACATTCAGGATGGTATAAGATAGAATAATATGGAGAAAATTGCAATGATAATAATAATATTAGCTTTGCTGCAGTTGTTCGGACATGTATCCGGAGCAGTCTGCTGTTGTTGAACTGCCTGCGGCTGCGAGAGTAGGAGAACAGAGTGTAAAATAAGGGGGGGGGAAGTGCAGACAAAACGGGAACAGACAGAGAAATGGAAATCATATGAAAAAAACCGCAATAATAATATAATATTAGTATGTTGCAGTTGCCCGAAGAGGATTTGATTCCTGTGTTGCAAAATCAAACGCTTTCTGCTTCCGTGTTAGAAGTATAAAGAAATAGTGATAGGAGCTGCAAGCGTTATATCAGAATGAGCAGCAGTGTATTTTGGATAAAGATTCTAACAGGGTAAAAAGCTGAGGAGAAGTCTCCTCTTATTCTGTACACGGCTGAGAAATTTCCTCTAAGTGTGAAGAAATTGAGGAATAATGTGAATGCGTTGGGAAGGATAAAGCGAATACGGATACAGAACATCACCAAAGAAGAGGAGAGTTTAACGCCCTTTTGGAAGTAGTTTTGCTCTGCTGAGTGTGTTGATTATAGAGTGCGAGCAGGAAAAGAATGGAAAAATGACGCTGAATAGAATCGCCGATTTTGAGTGAGACTGGTAAAAGAGAATCCGGACAATCAGAATATGTCAGCTTAAACTTAAAATCAGCGAGAAATAGGTTAAGTGATTACATAAGGAATGAAGCATTACGGTACAGTATCTCGAGAGGATCAGCTAAGATAATAAAAATTAAAGCGGGTACGACAGTACTATCTCTCAGCGGACTGTGATTCCGTTTTCAATCTGCAGAAAATAGAAAAGGAGATTAACTTAGAAAAGTTTCAGTAGTGCTATGCTTATGTTTATTGTTGGTGACGGGTTGTGGGCGGCCTAGCCTAATTGTGAAGCCGGCAGAATTTAGAGTAGAACAAATACCGCCGAAAACTTGGATTGAAAATGTCCGGGCTTATGTGGAGATCGTAACGCTCAGCATTCTCACCATATATGCGGCGTTGTTTATCTAATGAGGAGTAAATTTGGAACGATTGAAAAAGGCAAAACTCCTTAAGAACCAACAAGTGGTGAAACGAGAAAGAAAGTGTCAGTTGGTAGTGAAGCTGGGAAAGAGGAAATTTTAGATATTAATGAGTCATCTGAAGAGCCGTTTAAGATTATCGGTGAACAACTTGGAATAATTGCAGAGAGAGAAAGGCAAAAAACGAAGCAACTTATCGGAATAGAAGGAACCGTAAAAGAACAAAATACCGAAATAGGAAATATGCGCCAAGATTTGGAAAAACTTTCTGAAAATGTAAAAACAGAGTTGGGATGTATTGATGAGAGAATAAAAGCAAAAGGAGAAGCAGACGACTTAACACAAATAAGAGGTATTTTAAAAGAACACAGTGACAAAATAGAAGATATAACCAAAAGATTGGATAGTCTTGTTGAGACTGTAGAGACAATAGAAGGGACAACAAAGGGATAGGACAGTTTATAGTATGTCACACATAGCGCGCATCTGACAAGGGAGAAAAGGATTTGCGTATGAGTGGGACAAGGAAAATAACAAGAAGAAATTGCAACAACATTAATTTTGTTGTAGTTATTTGGACGCGTTTCCTTGTTATGATATAACACTTTGATGTCTCCCCAGCGAAGCTAGAGTACGAGTCACCCGGACAAAAAAGCATTTTTGGAAGTTATGAAGAGGACGTTAATGTGAAAGGATCTGTTGATCAGTATGACGGATCTACCGTAGGCGTTGCTTTAGAGGGGATATGTTATAAAATTGTAAGCGGAACCGCGGGACTGGCCGGGTGAATAAATATACGGCAATGAATGTAAGTCAGCTATTGACGGTATGTATGTGTGGTTGGACTTTGCTGATGAACTTTTGTCGCGATTAAGAACAGAGATAGAAAAAGTAAAGGTTAATACTTAATACTTAATACAGGAAAAATAGCGGTAAATACAACGCTATGGCAAATTAAAGATTAATTGAAGGAATAGAGAGAAAGAATCGCGGTAGTGTTAGTTGTTGTTATAATTGACGAGTTATGCGAGGCAGTTAAAGATTGTTACTTTGCGGACTTAAATGTAAAAACAGGCAGTAAGAAATGCGGATTCAACACCCAATCCATTCTTACACCAACACGTGAACCAACATCGTAAACAAAGGAATTTTCCTTCTTGAACTATAAAACATGAGACTATAAGTACGTAGTAATTATAGCAGTTTAGAGTAGGAGCATTTATAGGAATATGTGTAGTGCTTGCAAGGTGCGAAGGCGTGTGAGGTAAAAAAAATGCATTAATGGCAAAATTCAGAATAAAATAAACGAGTTGAAGAGTGAGAAAAAGGAATTGCGTATCGTTATGGCGTTCACAATAAAGTAGGAAAATAACATAACTGTAAACTGCCGACGTGGATTTTGAGAATGAGATTGCAAGTTTGTGGGCTGCCAAAAGGGAATAAGGTAATGATAACACGGAATTAGCGGTTCTTGTGGTTAATTTGCAGAGTGAAAGAACAAGAAATCCAGCAGTTGCGGACGGTAAAAAGATTTAGCACGTTAGTGATGTCACGCCTATGGAAAGAGAAAACGTGATTATGAACTGTCAATACAAAGTTGACGAATGAGGACACACGGTTACAGACTGCCAAGCGCGAACTTGCAGACTCAGATGAATCTGACGCGTAAGGAACACAAAATCAAGCAGGAGCTGACTGTTATGAGAATGAGAAAGTGAGTGATTTCAAGTCTGTAATGGAAAAGAATACAGTCAAATTGGGGAACAGGTTTGGTATTCCTCACCGCGTTGGAAAAAAGATGCCCTGGATGTAAGAAAGCTTAGATCAAAATAATAAGTTATCACAGTAGTGTAAAGCTGACGACAACAAGGATCGAAAAAAAGTGGAAAAATTGAGAGTACAGTTGGCAGGCTTGTAGGAGATGCAGAGATCTGGATTGGAATCTAAGAACATTGAATTGCAGACTCAAATAGTCTAGCTGTAAGCGAAACTACCTGCTGATATTCCTAGACACTTGAGAAATTGTTAAAGAGTCGCACTATGTGTGGGATAATCCTCCATAAGACCATAAAAAGATGGAAATTTTCTCCTCAGTCTTGATTGAATTACGCAGAAACAACACAATTAGCGAATTAGAGATTGAGAGAGATAATCTTCAGTTAGTCGTCAGCAGACTGTTAATAGGGAAATGCGTTTACGTTACTACATCTCAATTGGTGATTAGCAGGTTTGAAGACAGATAAAATCGTACTCGAGAGTAAAATAAATAGAGTTATAGAAAAGAGGAACATGTATAAAAAATACGGTGGACAACTGCATAGAGTGAACTGAGTACACCAACACTTCAGTAGTGCGCTTTTGTACGGAAATCAATATCTCAGGGCCTTGAGGGATTAGGATTTATGGAAAAAGCGATAAAAAAGTTGACGCAAGAATACAGAGAATTACAAGCTGAGCTAGAGAAGTCAAGGATAGAGAAACTGCTTGGAAAATAAAAGGATTGAATTACACATCATACGCACCGCTATAAGAAAATAATGGAAAGGACAAAATAATGAAATAATATGATTGTAAAATGGCGTCATAGAATTGGCGAATACCAACGACCAGCTGCACTCAGGTGTTAACAACATTCCAAAGACGAAAATAAGGGGAAACACAGACAAAAATAGAGAAAAATGACGGGAATCGCAAGGACGCAGACAGAGATAGCGTTGCAACTATATTCATAGTGGCGCACGGTATTTAGTATTTATTGTATTAAAGGTTTTTTTGTTTTGTATATAATAAAAGTTTCCATTAAAGGAGAAGTTTGCGAAACGTAGGAGAGCTTTTACGTATGAGTAGGAATAGGAAAAAGGATGAAAGTAATTGTGTTAGTGTTGACATTAACATTATTAGTAGGGTGTGAGCAGATGCAGAAATTATTCTCTTTTGCTGACCGATAGTAGAGTATTAAAGCACAAGCGCCAAAGAAAATAGAAACATCAGATAATCAGAAAGTAACGGAAAGGGATTTAACTCTGAGAGAAAAATATCTTGTGATAGTGTAGCTATAGTTACATTGGCGTTGTTATAAGACAGGATTATTATTACAGGAAGAGATGAGATAAAAGAAAATAAGGTGAAATAATGCACCTTATTTATTGTTGTGTGGGTTGCTGAGTATAATGAGTCTTGGTTGTTTTCTTTGTATTCTGGGAAGGAGAAATAAGAATAGGGTGAAAAAAAGCAGTAATATTAATTTTATATTTGTTGATGAGGTGTGCTTTAAATAGCCGAATGTTGTTGTTAGTTTCAGCAATTAAAAGAATATGAGATTCCAGTCTCTCGAGCCAACTTTACTTCTCCGAGCTGGGTTATTAGGAAATTGCGATAGGAATTAGGAAGCATTGTAGCAGTATAGTATATCGTGGATGTAAACTTTTGTGTAGTAAAAGAATCAGACGAATAGTAGCTGAACTTGTAAGCGAAGGTGCACAAACACTCTCCTTGAATCTTGTAAATAGAAGTATACGATACAGAGGTTGCTTTGAATCTTGAAGGAATGTGGTTATGAGGTTGCGAAGGATTTTCTCTAAGAGGGGAGTATAAAATATAGCTTAATATTGTATGAGACTGTATTGTCAGAATCTTCACACAAACCAGATAGCGTAAACTATCCGCTAGCTAATCTATTGTGATAATGTAAAAACTAGATGATTTTATACCTCCTGAAAAAATAGGGTAAGTGTCACCGTGCTAGGAGCTAGGAAAAAACAAAAAAATAAAAATAAGCAGCATGTCGCACGTAATTTGAATTGCCTAAGGTAAAGGGAGAACAGAGTATAAAACAAATATAAGCGTAGACGAAACAGAATGGGAACAAGATCAAAGCAGATAAACGAAAGAAAAGTGTATGAAAAAATTTATAATATTGATATAATGATGACATTCTGAGATTGCCGTAAGGAATTCTGATTCTCATGTTGTATTGTAAAATCAAGTACTCCATGTCTCATACTAGAATTATATGAATTATATGGAAATTGTATTAAAAGTTGTAAGTATTTTAGGGTATACGCGGATGGAATATTTTGGATACAAATTCCGGTGTGGCAAAAAACTGAGAAAAATTACCCAAAAGCGCGCAGCTACACAATGACTGTACTCTTCCGCATTCCGGATGTAGAAAAAAGCATGCCTAATTGAGGAAAACAAGGCGAAAATGACAGAGGATTACGGGATCCCGGCGAAACCGAATAAGGATAAAACTGACAACTATCTCATCTGCCTGTCAATACAGTAGAGCAGATATGTCCAAGGTTGGTAAAGAAAAGTGAAGATCGCGTGAGACTACTGAGAGAATAGGACACATAAAAACGCGGAGATTAAAAGGAAATTTATAGTGGTAATGAGGTAAGAAGTAAACACGAAAAAACAATTATACAGATAAGGTATACAAGTATATAAAAAGTGCAAATTATATAGGGAGGAGCGATGAAAAAGTTAGTAGTAATGTTGGTATTATTACAGTTATTTGGATTTAGCTGCATAAGAGAGCCAAATATTATTATTAGAGGTCATCAGCAGGTTCAGTCACCACAATCAAAGGTTCATTTAGCCTTAAACTTGGCGACGAAAGTGTTGGTGAGTTTTTTAGGGATATGGGTGATAATAGATCTTGTAAGCAGGAATGTGTCAAATAAAGGGACTGATACGATAAATCTGTGCTTTAGCTACATCTCGCCGAAAACTGTTGATGTTCAATCTCAACCAAGCGTAATAAAGACTCAGGGTAGGGGTATATTAACAGAAGACTTAGAGAAGCTGCATGCGAAGCCACCAGCTCAATCTTCTCACCCAGACTTAAAGGATGAGTCTTCGGTTCCGCCTACGAAGCCACCTCTGTCTCCGAAAAAGGATAGGAAGAGTTCTGATGAAAAGGAAGAAGATAAAGGTGAAAAAAAGGTGGTGAAGAAGGCAAGCAAAAAGATAAGAGGGGAAAAAAATGAGGAGGAGGAGGAGGAGGAGGATAAGAGAGAGTAAAATGGGAATCATATAAATGCGAGTTGTCAACTCAGGCTGAATAGTGGAAAAGTGGGTTGATATATCGGGGAGATCAGCTAGGTATGTGGGAGAAGTCTGGTGGGCTGGCGCTTTAAAATTAGACTAAGCAAGGAAGAGGAAGAAGATGAGTTGAAAAAGGTTATAATGTGTTAATTTTGGTTCATTTGTTTCAATTGGGGTGTAATGTTGTCTCTAATCCTACTGAAAAGCTGGTAGAATAAGAACAGAATTATGAAGTAAGGAGTAAGATAGACAAAACAGAAACAGGCAGACGAAGGGAAATCATATAAAAATAAAAAATGTCTTAGATATATAATAAAATGACAGCATACTGAAATTGCTTGAGGGAAATCTGCTTCCCGTTCCATACTGCCTGATTTATACGAGATTGTACTGGCCGCAATGTTATAGCAGTGCATAAGGGCGTATTCTATTAAATTATAGATAGAGAGTCTTGCGTAAAAATCAGGAGGACTTCATGTAGTTGCATACTCTTGTCAAAAGATTCCAAAAATTGCATACATTTAATACTGTCCGGCGCACGGTAAACTACGGAAACTGCGCAAAGCGTGTGGAAAACGAAATTACGAATAAGTGGACGAAAAATGCCGGAAAAAACGTGAAAAAATACAGAGAAGATTTCCATGTGCAAGAGACAAATAAAAAAATAATCAAAACAAAGAGAGCAAAAAGGCGAACAGAAGAAAATAAGAGGTATTGTTATAATAGCAGCGTCAATTTCATTGCAGTCAGCGGGCTGTGTGAGGCAGCCGAATGTTATTGTCAAGACTTCTGAAGTAGTAAAACTGGAAACGGGGAATATGGAAGCGTTCAAACAAAAACGTTTTTGGAATTGTGGAAGACAGAGACGCGAAAGGATTTGCGCCAGTATGGCGGGATTATTATATCAGTCGTTGTAGGCGGCGGCACATTTTTGACAGACTATAAAGTTATAGACGGTGTTCTAGTTCGGTGCAAGAGCTTTCGGAAAGCAGTTAATCTCTAAATGCATAAACGGATTCTGCAAATCGGAATAAACGAAACGGTAGAGAGCGTAAATAAGATAAATGATAAAATAGCTATAGCAAACGGCTTACTGAGTCAGTGGAGAAATGGCAGGCAACAAACATATTTAGACTCTCTAAATGAGAAAAGTAGGCAATTTAGAGAGAAGCACGGGCATTCTTGCTGCAATAGTAGACAATCTAGAAGGAAGCTAGATTGGAGCGGGCCGGGCATACATTTTATGTTACGGTGTAATGAGGTCTTGCTCAAGTATACGAACAAATGCTCCAACAAGCGCAGGCAAGTTTAATTGAGCTATATAAAGTAAATGAGTAGTATTTCGTATCCACGCTAATGTGGAGATGAGAACAATATGAAAAAGATTACATTAACGTTAGTTTTATTTCAATTGACTGACTGAGCGAAGCAATCTAATATCGTTGTTAGTTTTCCTGAGTTAAGCAATCAGAAAGATATGAGACTTTAACTCCTGAGTCAACGCCTAAAAATCAACGCTGTCGCTAGATAATTCCTCATTTTGGAACTTCAAAATAATAGCAGTAGGGACATTTATAGGATATATCTAGATTATAAAGTGTACAGATGGAATAAAAACAAGGATAACTTAACGGCGAATTGCAGGGCGAGAATAAAAAGTTGGTAAGAATAAATGACGATTTGGATAATGCGAATAGGAATTGGTATAGTAATGACGAACTAGTTAAAGGCTCAAAATTGTAAGCGCATGGCATATTTGTGATAAAATGCAAATTGAAAACAGAAATTTGAAGATTGAGAACGTCCAATTAAAGACTGGACAAGCATGCCCTTGAAGTAAGTGATATGTCGTGTCCACGCGGACGCGTGAATTGTGAATTGAAAAAATCTGAAGAGAATATAAGGTTAATGTGGTAATTGTAGTATTAATTTAAGGAACGGGTTTCACGTGCCTTCAAGGTCGTGGAAGTCGTGGTAGTTGTTGGTATCCTTGCACTCTATTTTATTCTAATATATATTGATTCCTTTATTGTTCCCACCATTGGTAAATGTCTGCCGTGATGGTAGGGAAACAATCCCATTGCAATATAGATTGGACATTATATTCAAACGATTGATTTGCAGAGTGGTGCAAAATCGACAAATTGGTGCGAAAAAAAAACTGTATTGCACCAGAAATAATGAACAGCTGACATTCGGATAGATTCGTTGAAAAAGCCACTGAAATATTAAGAAAAGCAGAATTTGCGCGGAAGCGTTAGGACTATGAGCGACTATGAGAGAAAACTGCTGTCACTGAGGAAAATGTAGGCAAAAGAGAGAATATGTGCATACAATAGGGGGACCGCTCTACTTCAAACAAATACGAGCCTCCGAAGAGCGAATCTAGATAAAGTACTCTGTGGTATTTATAGAGACGGGTAAATTAATAAAATAAAGGAGTCTAAAATGAGAAAAATCGCAATAGTATTAGTTTTGTTTCAGTTGACGAGTTGCGCGAAACAGTCTAGTTTTATCATTAAGACTTCTGAAGTATTGTAGCCAAAAAAGAAAAATGAGACTCAACATGCCCCCATGGTGGAGTTATTGGAAAAGTATAATAAGCGCGGTAATTTTTATAGGTACAGGTATAACGATAGTAACAATATGTCTTATACACAGAACTAGCAGCAAGAAAAACAGCAGAGAGAAATCTTCTTTCCTTTAGAAGAGGGTAAATTGCCGAAAGTTAATAATGAGGACAGAACGGAGTTGATAGCGAGATACCAAACTAATGCGGCTCAGTGCAGAGTTATGTCTCTCAAATATACTTCGGACTAAACATACGAAAATATAAAAAGCGGACACAGGAGTGGACAGATATAGCGAGCAAATTGAAAGAAGGAAACAAATGAGGAGAACAACGTGAAAACGATTGCGGTAACATTCCTATTGTAGTTAGTGGGTGCGCGAGGTATTCAAACATTATCGCTGAGACTTCTTAGATAGAACAATTGGGGAATTATTTTCAACTTCCGAACCGATGCCTCCACCGACATCGCCGACATAAATTTTCTAATTTTGGAACTTCAAGATAATCACGATAGGAGCAGAGATATTTGCAATGTATGTGCAGTTATATATTTTGGATACTAATTTTTGCCGTATAAACGTATAAATTAAGATGAGACTCAGAGTTATTTGTCAATAGAAAAACAGCTGCGAACTGAACTTGAAACTATAAAAGCAAATAACCTTGAGTAAAACTCAGGATAGAAAGGAAGGAGAGTAGTATGAAAAAGATTTCAGTAGTATTAATTTTGTCGTTATTAGCTCTGAATAGCACTCAGCCGATTATTGCAGTGGAAGCGCAAAACACGCAGCAACCGGGAAAAGAAGAAAAACCGGAAATTGTGCAAACGGAGAAACAAGAAGTGAAAGCAGACGCGAAAGCACGGTCATTATGGGGTAGAGAAACGGAGAGAGTAAACGTGCTGCCTATATGTGGAATAATAGTTTTAACTCCTCTTCTTCTGACAATCGGGTTAGTGATATTACCACTAGCTATACCCGTTTCAATTATATATGGGATATACTTAATCATTAAATCCGTTCTATAAGGAAGGAAAACGTGCAATAGCATTAAATTTGTTTTAGTTGATAGAGAGCGATTATGCAAAACAGCTTAATGTTACCGTTAAGACTTCTGAATCAACGCAGCCGGCAAAAAAAGCGCTTCCGACTTCTACCCCGGCGCTTGCTCTGTCTCTTGAATCAACGCTTGGACTGCTGCCAAAAGTAGAGACTCACTTAGTCTGAAAACTGTCAAACTTGATCTGGAAAATAATAAGAGAACTTAAAAGGAACTAACACGAAAAAGATTGCGACGACGTTAATTCCGCTATAATTGTTCATGTGTATGAAGCAACCTATGTTATCGCTATAAAACTCTTGAGGTAGTGGCAAGGTAGGAATAAACATATCCAGATACAAAAGATAAAAGATAAAGTAAACTAATCTGCCTCACTCTGGAATTATAAAAGAATCGTTATAGCTGGAACCTGCAAATTAAACAAGATAACTACCCCGGTCTTTTTGAAAAAAATGAATATCTCAAATAATTATGAATTTATAATTTGTTTTTTGGCATTGATGTTATCAGGATAATGCCTTCTTAACCCATTCTATATTTTATATTATATAATAATTGATGTTGTCACTGGATTTTGTTGTGTATTTTTAATTTGACTTTAAAGTAGTGCCGTCAAGCGCTTGGGAGCGCGTCCATAGATACTGTGATTTCAGAATCCCTAGGGCAAATGAACGAAATATACCGAAATGTCGCCACTGATTATGTCGGAGATACATTTTGCAAGAGAAGCAAAAAAATCCATTGACAAGAAAGATGATATGAAGAAAATAGTATTAAGTGGAACAAGAGCTGGAGATGAGAGACGAAGAGAAAATATAAAAGAGATTTTAGTATAGTACAATAATGATGTGTTGCAATTATTTAAGGAGACTCTAATTCTCACACCGCAAAATCAAATACTTCCTGTTTAGTGTTGGGAGTACGAAGAAATTGCAGTAGTCATGTATAAGGGTGCGGTTAGATAATTTAGATACCAAATAAAGACGATGTTTATGATATTCTCTTTATCTGAAAAAGATTGAGTAGAGGGCAACGGATATAAATAAACTTATAAAATTTATTAGACTGAATTTGAAGTTCTACAAAGACAAGTCGTCAAGTCAAACTGAATAGCAGAAGAGTAAGCTGATATATCGTCAAGGCAGACTGAATTATAATAAATTAGTGCTTTAAAACTGAAACAAGAAGGAGAGTAAGATGAAAGGGGTCACGCTAGCGTTAATTTTTTTTCAATTGTTTGTGTTTGGGTGTACTTCTAATGTTAGTTTAAAAGAACATCCGCACGGTAAATCACCACCGCCTGATTATGATTATACTCTAAGTGCCGAAGACATGAAAGGAACTTTGGGGTTTGTCGCTGTAGTTGGTACGATTCTCGCAGTTATAGTATATTTTAATAAGAACTGTTGTATCCGTCGCTATTTCTGTCCATGTTGCAATAAAAAAAACTAGTCTACTTCTAAGAGCTTTAAGCTAACAGATGGAAAGTATGTGAAACTACCTGCCGTTGTTTCACGGAGAGAACTGGGCGCACCCAGGAGTATAAAGTAAAACTCCAAAGTTTGAAAGGGCATCGCAAACACAGACTTCCTAATACTGGACTTATATGGAAATTATACTAGACGCGGTAAATATTACGGTTATCCTCTAAAAAGAAAGGAGGAGAAATTGTTGCACGCTTGGAAACAGTTATATTTTAGTGACGATACCGATTATAGATTGGAAGTTGCAAAGAGAGGGAAAAAGAATGTTGAATGTAAACGTCGATTTTGGGAAAGAGCGGTGAAACCCAGAAACTGAGAACTTCCAAAGTAATCTGAAAGAAGTGAAAAGTAGTTTAGATAATTGCATACAAATCAATATTACTTTGCCTTGAGAAGATAAGGAAAGGAAAATAAAAACAGGTAGATGGTGGTATCTTCTGCTGGTGGTTGCTATTCCGTTTTCAGCCTGCTTACAAGGGAGTGAGAGATAAAATTGCCCTCCGAAAAAGAGATGAGAAAAACAAAAGGGGCGACAATGGACAACGCGTTAATCTTGTTTTAGTTGCTCGGGCGTACGAAATAGCCTCAGTGCTATTTCTTAATCCTCCTGAGAAAATGATAAAGTAAGAACAAAGCATAAGACAAGAAAAAAACGCAGACAAAACAGGAGCAGACAGAAAGGAACAAAACAAAGAAAGAGGGAAAAATAAAAAAGGCAGCAACAGCATTAGCTGTGTTGCAGTTGTTCAGATGTAGCGGGCATCCTAATGTTATCGTTAGTTCTTCAGGGGTGCGAGCACAGCAATAAGCGGAATTAAAACAAGAGGTGAGGGAAAATCACATGAAAATGCTTTTCAGTAATGATATGATGGAGTATTGCAATTACCCTGAAAGGGATTCTTGTGACAATTGTCAGAGGTGATAAAAACAGAGCAGTCAGATGAAGGAGAATTAACGATTGACACTGGCGTCCAGCTTTACACGCAAATTAATAGCGGGATATGTTCTGCCAGAGTGCAACAAGACAATACTTTTTTATCAGTCTCAGAAATATATAAGCGGAGATTCTCTCTCCTCATATTATTACTAACGCGAATGTCTGAAAGACTGAGGCAGTGAATGTCCTCCGAAAGGTTCCTCTCTCTCAGACACCATACTGAATAGGAACGGGATAGGAAGCGACAGATATTGTTGACTGTCAGTGTTATCATTTTGACAAATTTGTATTATAGTAAAAGCACACCTGCTGTATGTCGATTATAGTTAAGATTGTTTACGGAAGTGCTTCTATTGTTCCTGTTATTTCAGTGACTAACTCAATAATAATAAGGTATATTTAGAGCGGAAAAAGGAAACTAAAATGAAAGAGGCGATGACAGTATTAGCGTTGTTGCAAATTGTTTGAGTGTGTACTTAATCTGGATATTGTTGGTGTTTCTTATGAAGTAGAATCTATTAATAGGAGATGAAATAAGAAGTAAGATGAGTGCCTACAACTCTTAATTTAACTTCTGTTGAGCTATTTCCACGTAGGAGATATTGAAAAAATGCAGCAGATACGTTAACATTGCAGTAATCCGTAACATAGCAAGAATATTTTAATTGCAGAGGCATCCTGACTATGGAATTCCTCAGACTATAGGAGGAAATATCAAGCATTTTCTCTTTGAAACATCTGGAGGGGTACGAAGCGTTGTGAAAAATGCAATAGCATTATTTCCAACTTTGCTGATTGCCGAAAAGGATGTTAAGTGAAAACTTCAATAAGTGTAAGGGTGACAAAGAAAAGAAAGTATAGAAATGCAAAAACAAGGGAAAAATAAACGAACTAGATTAAAGAGGGAAAGTGATGAAAAGATCGCATTAGCATTAATTTTGTTTCACTAGTATATAAAAAATAGAAGATAACAATAATAATAAATAGTACGCAACAAATAGACAAAAGTTTCAAATAGACAACGTTGATAGTGACTGGTGTTGCGGCGGGTGTTTTATGAATGGACACAATACCTCTTTTTAAAAAATGCTGTGGTTAATGATATGTTTGTTAGGAAGAAAAACAAAAGGGTTGCGATAACGTTAATTTTGGTGTATATACGGGACGGGGCAGTCTAACGAACGAAAATCATATGAAAAATGCCGTAATGATGATATGTTGCAATTGCAGGACGGGACTTCATTTTCTGATACAAGGTCTGCGTCATGCTGGTGTTATTGGAAAATAACGGTAAACAAGGCAGTGCTGTAACTGAACGCGGCAACAAATGCCGCCCTCTTCACTTTATCATTGTAGGGTCCGCTAAGTTGTGAGTCAATTTTCTGTTCTCATGCCCTCTGTCTATTATGTATTAAAAGGGTGTGTCTTACAGATTTGGTTATATAGTATAGTTTATTATAACTGAACGAATACAGTCCATAACATATTGACAGTGTGCGTTGTAAAAGCATTATTTTTTTAGAAAAAGAGAAACAATAAAAAGAATAGCGATAATATTAATTTTATCATTACTGGGGGTAGCGAAAAAAAATAACGATTAAAACAAGAGACTCTACCTCCTATATAAAATTTTGGTTATCACTTTACTGGCTATAATCACAAGTTCTCGCCTGAAAATCGCGCAACCATCTTTTTTACCAGCGTCTAATATAGGATATGTCAGATAATCTATGTCTATTGAGTATTTGCCTTCGTCTGCTCATTCTCTAGTGACTCTGACCCTATTATAATGTATCCAGGCTTCGTTTTAGTCCATCTATCATTGTTGCAACAATGATTAATAGCAACTACGATGATTGCAAGACAACAAATATAATTCACAGTAGGCATAGTCTCGTCGCGGAGTTTTGAAAGTTCTGAGATAAACGTCGGTGTCCTAGATGCTTGATAAGGGTCTGGTTTTATTATGATGTCCGGGTGACTACAAGAGCTAAACAATAATACTAAAATACTAAGCAGAACAGAACGCAATAATCTTTTGGAACATCTTTATACCTCTTTCTTAAAGAATAGTTTATTTTAATTATTTAATCTTCCATCTTGCGAAACATACATAATCCTACGCTGTAATCATAAGCTACTTTCGCCTACGCTTCACATTTACTAATGGTTCCCTCTATAATCGAGATATTAAATCTGTAAAATCCGCACTAAAATCTTAGGTCTTCCTGTTATTCCTTTTTTAATATTGATGTTACTTTTTCCTTTAACGCCGTTGTTTATATCATTTTAATTACTTCTTACAATTTTTTATATTGCCATACTCGTCGTTTTCAGGATGTGTATAGCCGTTATTCTGCACCTCCTAGTCGTCTAACGAGTTCCTCAGCCATTCCGTCATATCCTTTATTGCGCCTAGTACGCGCTTTTAGCTTAGAAGCACTACCTCTGCAGCGTGCCGCCTTTTAATTTTCCCTAAAATTAACTCCCACTCTAACGCGTCTATTAATTCCTGTTTTCACACGACTGAAAACCATCCTTAATATTGTCCTTAAACTCACAAATTTTATACAAGACATCACAACGCATATATCGTACTGTTATATATAGCGTATATTAATCCTAAATTACAATCAATAAAACTGCCCTTATGGTAACAAAGAAAAAAGTTTAGCATTAACTCTAACTCCAACTATCTATAAATAATAACTACTGGGCGCTACTAAGGACAATTATCTTTTCCTGCACTACACCCATGCTAATATAATCTAGCTTGGAATATGCAGCGTTTAATTTTGCAGCACAGGAACAAAGTTCTGACAGACAACTCCCACATGCCGTCATTACACCCTCATTGCAGACTTTTTCATATTAATTTCCTTCGTCTCCCGGGCTCTACATGTTCACTCACGTCTGTTCCGTCAACACTCTTTTTTTACATGTTCTCCCCACTTTATAAACTTCTCGAGAGAACTAACAATAACGTTAAGTTGTCCCATTTTCCCAAACAACTGAAACCCAATTAATGCTACTATTACAACTTTTTCGTCTTGCTTGTTTCTTTTCTCTTCTTACAATTTATATGTCTTAATATAATTTGACCGACTATCTGCGTCAATACAAATCCTGAAGTTTCGTTTTTATGAACTTTGTTAACTTCAAATTGGGACTGATTAACATGTACTGACTAATCGTCCACTCTGACAGTTTACGTTCTATTTTATATAGTAATAAATAAATGTGTCTGAGTCTCAGATATATTCAGTACCGTGTAAGTTTATTTATAATCTCTTAATTAGCAATATCAAGATTGGTTGAGTCCAACACTGTTAGCAGATAATCTTCTTGCGCTTATAACTCTCCTAAAGTTTCTCGGCGGGCATTACTTCAAAAACATCGTTTCCGAACGCGATAACAGCTTATTTAATTATACATTTTCTCCTCGCATTATGCAACATTTGGTTGTTTTTGTTTTTTATTGTGTATATAAAGCCATTCTTAATGTCATAATGACGACATTTATGTCTCGTTCCCGAACTAATTATGTATGTTCTTTCTCGCTATTATGAGGCGACGCCATCAATCAATGCAGAAAGAATTACGGAACCCAATGAAGACGAAAAGGGTACCCGCTTCAGTTTGGCGTCTGTATTTTATTGCACTAACAAGGAGATATTTACGAAACTGTTATCAGAAAATTTTACAAGCATCGTTGAACTGGAAAGTCTCTATAGGGAGACACGCACGAAACTCATTCGCAAACATAAAAAGGCAATGAAAATATAAATCTAATCCCTCCTCCTGCGAGGGAGGGGGGACATTTATTATACTGTTTTATCGGCGTAAGAACTGAGATTCACAATAAAGCGAGTATAGAGAACTTTTAGAGGTATCATGAAGAGAGCAGGGGGGGCGTTTATCCAGTTTTGCCTTCGTTTTTTACGTTCTAACAAGGAGATATTTACAAAACTGTTATCAGAAGATGTTGTAGGCATCGTCGGATTGAAAAGTTCGCGCAAGGTTATAGCGACTATCACGTGTGCTACGGTTTTTTCAATCCAAAATTTTTGCTGAGGTGCCGGGTCTGCTTTTTCTACTCCCACTTTTGTCGGTTTAACAACTATGATCGGGCTGCCTAGCGCAATCCATCAACTGCAGCAATATTAAATTAATGCTGCTGCTATCCTTTTCATCTTTTACTCCTATCCAGAAAAAGGATTAGATTCTCCCTTTCTTCACGTCATTAGTAAACGATTCAAAACACATATGAAAATAAATTTTGAATGAGGGATGATACACTTCTATTTAAAGCAGACAATCCTGAATTATCCTTTCAGTTGCTTTTCTATGTGATGTTCTGGGACATCTTTTTGCATTTGCAACAAAATCCAACTAAAAAAGTATACATAGAATATGCATATATCCTTTCTCTTTTCTTCGCTTTTAGGATAATACAAATTCATTATTTTTCGTGCAATCTTTTAAACATTTCCTTATTTGATGGTACCCTAAAGTAGCAAATATTTTCTTCGGAAGTTCCTTTTCCTTATGATCATTATGATCATTTTTATTGTCTTCTATTGCCACCATTTCAAATAACAAGTCAATTATCTTATTCTTTTCATTACTGGGTTTGATTATGGTATCCTCCTTTTATCACTTTCTTTTGCTCACTATTACCTTACACTTATTAGTTTACATATTTTGTTAGGAGCTTGTATACTCTTTAATATTTTCATATTTTATTTGCATAATATGCTCGAGTATTTTTATCTTAGCCTTATACACTTGATACTGCTCGTACTTAATCCGACTGAGACACGAGGGGGGGGGTAATACTTATACTTTAATAGTTGTTATGTTATGTTTGCATTAATGCGTCCAGCAAGCAGTACCTATCTCCAGCCATAATCTCCCTCATGCTGCGACAAGTTTCGTGCATAATTTACAGAGAGAAAAAGAGGAAGAGTGGTATTCTCCTGTCTTTTTGCATATTCCCGACAACTCAGTCAATCCTGAATCATTGCATCACCCCTCTATTTAGACGATGAGGCGTCTCCTCAGTTTCACACGGCGTTGCTTTCTCTAAATTGTCATTTGGCGATGGTATCTTACCTTTCTTCCACCACCTATGCCCAAAATATCCTGCAATACACACCGCTATAATACATTCACAATTTTCCTATAATTCCAGTGTAAGGCAGTCTGCGGTACCGGTTCAGGAGTTGGAGTCTCAGGTTCCGGTGCCCATTTTGTCTCAAGAGAAATAGCGGTAACACCAAACTACCCGGCGCATTCCGTCAACCATAGCAAAATTACGTTACAGTACAGTTATTTTTTCGTCTTATTCTCCTTTAAGAACCTCCTTTTTTCCTCTTGAAAATCTATTTCGGATAGTACATAAAAATAGCATATCAGTTCCCATTGTTCTTCCTTTTCCCTGTACCTGCCTAATAAATGTGCCTCTTTCTTGTTTAATCTCCTCATCAGTTGTTTTTGCAGTTTTTCTTGATAATCCTTCACTTCTCCTTTGCCAAGAATGCTGTTAAGTCGCATTTTCAATGAATGAAGGATAATAATTATAATATGCTTAAACTGATTTTTAATTTATATACTAATCATATGCCTTTCTGCAATTATGATAACTGTTTTGGTTGTTAGCACTCCGTTTATAATTTATAATGATATTTGCCACTTTTGACGTAGTACGCACGAGATTATATTTAAATATTTAAAGCGGTGGAAAAAAAGGGAAAGCTCGAAGAGGAATAAAAATAAAACGGTAGATTCTAAGCAGAATTTTTGTTCCGCGGCTCGTCGTTAACGTCCGTGTTTTTTCTCTAAATTACTGTCTCACGTCTTGTCATGTTTTGTAAAAGAATTTATTTTTTTATTCTGTTTGATATACTTAAAAGAAGTGTCTTTAATTGTAGAGTTGTTTTTAGCGGCTCGTTTTGGGATATTTCCTTCTGCCAAACCAATAACTTTGACGCGTTTTCGGCGTATTTTTCGCCTATTCAGGTTAAAACTTTCTTACTTTCCTGAGATATGATATAAATTGCAGTTAGAATAGTAAAATTACTAGAACAGTCATAGTTTCCTTAGTCTTTGATATTATGATGTAATTTTACAGATGAGGTGATTATACCTGTTCCACTCCCTAATACCAATCGTGCCGAGCAAAAAATAAGGAGACATTAATTATATATTATATCATGTATAAGTGTAAGGTATTTTGTTATATAATAACTGTCTATATTGTTGTGTTGGCAGGGTGTGCTTCACCGTCGCTAAATGCATTAGAGGTAATAAGTAAGAATCAATTTGTTTTAAATGGAAAACTGGGTAAGCTGTGGTTGGAGAAACAGTAAAGAAAATTGAAGACCTTGAAGCAAAAATAAATTCCATTAACGAAAGTTATATTAAGATACTGGAAGAATTAAGAAAACGTCAGTAAGAAATTTAGAAATTATAAATGAGAAGAACAATTATGGAAATAATGAGATAATTTGGAAACAGATAGCGGATTAAACTTTGCAGTAGTAAATTTTTAAGTTATGATAAAATCTTGTTTTATAGCTTCCTTACTCTCTAAGATATGATATAGTATGTGAGCGCTAAATGGTTGAAAAATCAATTAATTTGGTGTTTTCTATTTATCGTTCGGTTTGGCATTATTCCTTTTTTTATTGTGTTGCTTTGTTTTTTTATACGTATTTTGTTGTCAATACTTAGGCTGCTAGGATAAGAAGGGTGAATCTTTTCAGGATTGAAAGAAATAAAAATGCCAATGTTGTTATGTATGACGTTATGAACAATATAGACAGATCATCGCCGATAGCCGTGATTAGATTTTATACGTTAAAAATAAAGACGCAACGCCCTCGTACCGTTGCCCAATTCCTTTTGTTGTTATGGCTTTTTACTCTCTAAAATTATGATATAATAAACGTCAATTAAATATTTTATTTGCTTCTGTTATAGTGATAATAAAAAAGGCAAGCGCCAAATGATTGAAAAATCAGTTAATTTGGCGTTTTCTGTTTGTCAGAGTCGGTTTAGCATTATTCTTTTTTTGTTGTGCTGCTTACATATTAATAATTTTTATAATTACCGAAATTTTTTAATTAGGAGGGAATATAACGGTGAGGATGTTAAGAATTTTTCTTGCGGTGTTTATTGTTTTAACATTTGCAGTTTTTTTTCTCAATCCTTTGATTGCCATAGGGAGGAGAGTGAACCTTTTTAGGATTGAAAGAAATAAAAATGCCAACGTTGTTATGTATGACGCCATATTAGATTCTAACGGCAACATAGACAGTTCGTCTCCAATAGACTCGTATTGGATTTTATATGCTAGGAGGGGGGAGCGCAGCGAAATAAATACCATTGAAAAAAAAGCATATGGATTTAATGCTGTATATAATAGTAGAGGATATTATGATTTGACTTTAAGAGCTGCTCCCGACGTGAATATAAAAGTCGTTATGGTGGACGACGAACCTAAAGCCGTGATTAAAATAAATAATAGAGACGCCTATCTTTCAACAATTTTTGTTTTCGCCGAAGGCAATTTAGTTCCCAGCGTTTTGTATTATACTCTGACAGGCACTGATGTTAAGGATGGAGTAAGGATTACGCAGAGAGTAAATGTGGACTGATTGTGCTTATATTGATTGACTCCGTGCACTCGGAAAATCGGAAAAAATGGCTGTTTATTTTTAAATTTTTTATTTTTGTGTTTCATTAGCTGCTGTCGGCTGTGCGGCGAGTTCTGAAGCCGTTGCAAGAAGACTTTGCTCTTCTAAATCGTCAAGTAGTAAAGAGGTCAAAGCGTTTGAAACTTCTTCCTCTTCAAAGGCTATACCTGAAACGCCTGCCTGTTTTAAAGATTCCCCGCTGTCAAGGAAACGCGTTCTTGCAAGTATGCGTGTTTTCGGATTTAAAACGGTGGCAAGTGAGGCAGTCTCCAGCGTTGCACTTAAATGAGGAAGTGTGATGATTAAATAATCTGCGTTTTTAATACCTGCTGCAAGCAAAATATCTCTTTTTGTGGAATCTCCATAAATTACAACTTGTCTTTGAGAACTTAAACTGTTAACTGTGTCAATATTTATTTCAATAATAATTGGTTTTACGCCTTGTTTTATTAGAGTTTGTGTAACTTTTTTCCCCGTAGGCCCATAGCCTACGACTATAGCTGTTTTTTGCGAAAGATATTCTTCCGAAGGAAGTAAATTTTTGGCAATATTTTTATCTTTATTTTTGTTTCCTTTCCTGTCCGCTGCAAAGTTTAAAATATTCCATAACTTTTTTTTAGAGCGCAAAAATTTTTCCATTTTTGGAATTTTTTTAAATATTAAAGGGTTTAAAGTTATTGATACTATAGAGCAGACGACTATTGCATTATAGACGATGTCATCTTCTTTAGAAAAGCCTAGTCGCTTTGCCTCCTGCGCCAGTATGAGCGAAAATTCTCCTATCTGCGATAGGCCTACAGCAACTGTGAGTGCGGTTTTTGTGGAGTATCCCAGTATTGAGACTGTAAATAACGCGGTTAAAGGTTTAATAAATAAAACGACAGCAAGACATGCGCATATAAAAGCGGTGTGCTCAACTATAAATTTTAAGTTAAGAAGCATGCCGACCGACAAAAAGAATAAGATGGCAAAAGTGTCTCTCAATGGAAGAATGTCGACGCCTGCTTGATGACTTAGTTTGCTTTTGCCTACAATCAGACCGCCTAAAAATGCGCCCAAAGCAAGAGAAGTCTTAAACGCGAAAGCTGCAAGCACTGCTGTTGCGAAAGCTATTGCTAAAACTGTAAGCGTAAAGAGTTCCTGAGAGCGAGTTTTTACGACTTTTGACAAAAGCCACGGAACAAAACGTCCTCCAACTTTCACAATTAAAAGCGATAATAAAATAAGACGAAATAGAGTAATTCCTAGCGGCTTAAATATTCCTGCTGCAGCGGAAGTTGAGTCGGATAGTATTGCTGGGAGATTTGGAAGAATAACAAGTATAAATACCGTTAAAATGTCTTCTACGACAAGCCAGCCAACTGCAGCGTGACCTTGTATGGTATTGAAGATGTCATTGTTATTTAAAATTTTTAAAAGCACAACGGTGCTTGCTACCGCAAGTCCTAAGCCGAGTATGAGTCCTGAAATTAAATCAGTCCCTAGCATAATACCTGCAAATGTTCCAACGACGGTTGTAATTGTGCTTTGTATGACAGCTCCCGGAATAGCGATGCCTTTAACGGCTATGAGATCGTCTATTTTAAAGTGCAGTCCCACTTCAAACATTAAAAAAATAATGCCTGTTTCGGACAACTGAAGCGCCAGATTGGAGTTTGCAGCAAATGTTAGGGGAACAAGAGAAAAAGGCCCTATTAAGAAGCCTGCTAAGAGATAGCCGACAATAGAGGAAAGTCCGAACTTTTGCGTTATAAAACCAAATATGAGCGCAAATGTAAATCCTATCGCTATAATTTCCAGTAGTTGGTATTCCTGCATTTAGAACCGCCAATATTATTTTTACTTGTTAGTTTTATATAAATTAAACGGAAGATTTGCGCAATTATGCGTATGTTTTTTTCGGACTTATTAAATCTCCATCTGCTTTTTTCTACCGCTAAAATGAAGGTTTTGCGTGTAATATAAACGTTATGTGGAATTTAAACGGTATAAGTATATGTCGCTTATTCCTGCTGCTGTTTAGAGATATTTACGAAGTTCGTTATAAATCCTGGGATAAACTGCATATCTTAAAGTTCGGTCTAAAAAGTCCTGCAAATCAGCTCATTAAAGAACTCTTCAATGGATTATATTAAAGTTAAAACCGTTCTGAACTTGCTGCCGCGCCAGACAGAGGAAATGTTATAAAAGTTTTTGTTTTGAAGCAGTTTTATCGTCTGCCGTCTGAGCATTCCGGTAAATCTCGTATAATCTGTTTTCAAGAGGAATTGCCAGTGTCGCTGTCTTTCTTACGCTTTTCAGAAGAATTAATCTTGTTTTCTCTCGCATATTTCGTTTATATTCGCTGTAAATATAAGAGATTAGTTTATCTCTTAAATTCTCAATATTGTTTTGAATTAGGAAACTGTTCTTTTTCATTTTCAGATAAAGGCTTTTCTTGGACTTTCTGCTGTATTTATTATTCTTTCACGGAAATTGTAAAATAAGTTATTTGAGTGTTTTGTTTCAGTTGCAATTCTGAGAGCCATGAGAGGTTTTATCCTGTGTAATTCTAATAAAAATAGAAAAGACTCGGAAGAGTCTCGGCAAAATCAGTTTCTGATTTTCTAAGCTTCTCAAAGTTCTTATTTATCTCGGTTATTTTGTCTTTGAATAAGGAAAGCGACAGCATTTCCGATTTTTTTATGATTTCAGCAATGTTATTGCTGAATACGCTTGTGCTAAAGTGAAAATTTGCAAGTCTCTCGCGTAAAAAAGATTGGCATTCTCGTTTGCATTTGGAAAAAATAATTTGTGTGGATTCTAATTTGCCTCTTACCCTTTCAAACGCTGTTTTTAAATTTATTTTCTCTCTATCGTTGCCGGCGGATAACGAGGACAGTGTAAGTATAAGTATATTATAATTTTTCGGCGCGAAGGACTGAAATAGACTGTTAACCTCTTCTTTCTTTTTAGGTGCAAATCTTGATATTTTAATTATCATTCTTTTGATATTAGTTTTAAGTGATGTTAGCATCCATTCTTGAAAACAAGTAGCTGCTGATTGCCGGCTTTTGTTATCGCTTTCTAGTTTATCGTTGTCTGTTCTGTCCACTGTCATAGCGGCAATGTTGTTGTCAAGAGACTTTTTTGGGCGTCCTGCAAAAGCCGGGAACAGTGTTAAGAATGTCAAACATAAGACCGTTCCGTTTGGTGTAGAAATTTTTTTGTCCATTTCTTTTTTCACTTTTTTACAGAATTGAAGGGAATTAGGATTGTTAAATTTTCATACTTATGCTATCAAAATAAAATAAATATGTAAAACAAAGACAATTTATGTTTTGTATTAAAATTGTGTTATAATAACAGACAATACACGGTTTATGGAAAAGTTATTGCAGATTAATGAAATATTGAACTTTGTGCAAAAGCCTGTAAGATATACGGGCGGAGAATTAAATTCACATCCTGCTGATATGTCTGCAGATTTTTCTGTACTTTTGTGTTTTCCCGATATTTACGAAATAGGCGCTTCTAATCTTGGACTTGAAATCCTTTATCATTTAATTAACGAGAAGAAACTTGCCCGGTGCGAGAGGGTGTTTGTTCCCGACAATGATTTGGAGTTGCTTTTAAGAAGAAATAATATAAGCTTGTTTTCGCTGGAATCTAAAAGTGCTTTAAAAAGTTTTGATATTTTAGGCTTTACGATTCAATACGAGCTTGTTGCGACTAATGTCGTCAATATTCTGAACTTATCGGGTATTTCCATATTTTCAAAGGACAGAAAAGATGGTGAACCTTTAATAATAGCCGGTGGTCCTGCTTTGACTAACCCCGAGCCTTTTTGTGATTTTTTTGACTTGTTTGTTTTAGGAGACGGCGAGGAAGCGATTGTGGAAATAATAAACGCGTGTAGAGAATTTAAGAAAGCTAAACTGGCGAGGCTAGAAATCTTAAGGGAGCTATCAAAGATAGAGGGTGTGTACGTGCCGTCGTTTTACGACGTTGAGTATAATGGAGACAGCACAATAAAATCTGTAACGCCGGTATATAAAGACGTAAAACCGGTCGTCAAAAAGAGAATTATAGATATTGAGAAGGCGTATTTCCCGGAGAAAAAAATAGTCCCTTTTATAGAGACGGTGCATAATAGATTGAATATTGAAGTCGCGCGGGGATGCCCGAGACAATGCCGTTTCTGCCAAGCGTCAAAATATTACGGTCCGTGGAGACAAAGAACGTTTGAAAAGTTGTTGGATATTTTAAAGAAGAGCATACAAATTACGGGGTTTGAAGAAGTTGCTTTTTCGTCTCTTTCATGCAGCGATTATAAACATTTAGATAAATTATTAATTGAAACGAACAATTTATACGGCAAATCTAATCTTAATATTTCGTTGCCGTCTTTAAGATGCGAAAAACATTCTGTCAAAATAGCTCAATACATTAACAGAAGCAAAAGGCCCACGCTTACTTTCGCTCCGGAAGCGGGAACGGACAGAATGCGTAAAGTAATAGGCAAATATCTCTCTGAAAAACAAATAATAGAGACTATTCTCAGTGCAAATGCTATGGGCTGGAAAACTATAAAACTTTATTTTATGATAGGTCTTCCTACAGAAACTGACGATGATGTAAGGGGCATAGCGCACCTTGTAAAACTTGTTAAAAAAGAATCAAAAAATTTAAATTTTAATATTACGATTTCGTCTTTTGTTCCGAAAGCGCATACGGCTTTTCAATGGGTGCCGATGGCCGGCGCGGACGAAATAAAAAGAAAAATTAATCTTTTAGGCAGACTGCTTCCGGCAAATATGAAAGCTCACGATTATAAAGCGAGTTTAGTGGAAGCCTTACTTGCGAAAGGCGACAGACGTCTTTCGTCCGTAATTTATAAAGCTTGGCAGAAAGGCGCACGATTTGACCAATGGACCGACAAGTTCAACAGCAATATCTGGGACGAGGCTGCTGCTGAAAGTAAAATTGATTTAAATCTTTATGTTTGTAGAAATATAAAATGCGGTGAAATCCTACCGTGGGACCATTTAGATTTTGGTGTAGGAAAAGAGATGTTGTATGCTGAATATATTAGAGGTGTAAATGAAACTCTCAGCACCGCGGACGCGCTGCATAGCTTCAAAGCGTGTACTGTGAAGAATACAAAGTTCGTCGTCGGACGTTGTGAAAATTATGTTTCCGATGTTAATCAATTTAACACGCAGAATTTGCTGCCTGAAAATTATATAGAACCTAAAATTTCTGTTTGCAGGCCTGTTATGCGTTTGAGACTTCGTTTTTCAAAAAAAGGTGTAGTTAAGTTCGTATCTCATTTGGAACAGATGAGATTGTTCAGGAGAACTGCTAGGCGTTCCGAGTTGCCGGTAGCGTTTAGCATGGGTTTTAGTCCAAAAGTCAAGTCTTCTTACGGTCCGCCGCTTCCTGTAGGATATGAAAGCTCAAGTGAATATATGGAACTGTATTTTACGCGGAAAGTTAATGTTAAAGATGTAGAATCGGGATTTTCGGGAATTTTACCTGTCGGATTTGAGTTGATTGACGTGAAAAGGGTACCTTTAAATTTTCCCTCTATAGATATTTTGTCAAATGTTGCTGAATACGAGATAAAAAACGTAGATGTCTCGCAGGAAAAAATAGACAAGTTTTTATTTCAGGATTCAATTATAGTGGAAAGAACAAAAGATAGTAAAACTTCCAAGATTGAGGCTAAACCTTTAATAAAGTCTTTTAACAATGAAAACGGCATTTTAAAATTGCAGCTTCGTTTCGGTGGTGGTGGGTATGTTAAACCTGAAGTGGTTTTAGAAAAATTGCTTGGAGAAAATCAGGAAAATTGTAAATATGAAATTGAAAGAACTAATTTATATATTGAAACAAAAAATGGACAGATACACGAACCTTAAAATGCTTGATATACTGAAAACAGGCGGGCGTAATAAAATTGCAAATGCGGTAGATTTAAGGTAAGAGAAGATTTTTACGGACTAGTCGGAGAGATCCTGAGTAATGTTGAGGCTGCAGATGTAGAAATGAAAAAAGAAATAATAGTCGTAGTTAATAAAACGTTTGAAGAAACAAAAGTCGCCGTGCTCGAGAACGGTAGGTTTTTTGATTTATTTATTGAGAGGCAAGAATCTGAAAAGATCATAAACAATATTTATAAAGGAAAAGTGCAGAACGTTGTTCCCGCGCTTGGTTCGGCGTTTGTGGATATTGGACTCAGCAGAAGCGCGTATCTTAGCAGCGACGACATAGTAACGTGTCATAATGAAAAGAAAGTTGAGGATATGATTAAGGTCGGGCAAGATATTATGGTTCAAGTTTGTAAAGAGCCAATAAATAAAAAAGGCCCTAAGGTAACAATGGGTATTTCGCTTCCGGGAAGACTTTTGGTGTATATGCCCTTTGGCGACAGCGTAAACATATCTAGAAAAATTAAAAATAAGCAAGAATGCAAAAGGTTGGAAAATTTAGTTGGCGAACTCAAAAAAAATATGTCTGGTGGCATAATAATAAGAACTGAAGCTGAAAGAGCTGAAGAAACGGAAATCAAAAACGAGATTAAATATTTAACAAGACTTTGGACATCTATAGCTGAGAAATTTAAAGATGTAAAACAGAGAAATCTCATACATAAAGATTTAAACATCATATTTCAAATTATAAGGGATTATTTTTCTGATGATGTTGTGCTTATGCACATAGATTCTCAAAAGGAGCTTGATAATGTTGTGGATTTTGTGAAAATGACGCTGCCTGAATTTCTTAACAGAGTTATTCTTTATGAAGGCGAAACGCCTATATTTGAAGCCTACGGCATCAAAAAAGAGATAGATAGACTGCGCTCAAATAAAGTGGACCTTGATTCCGGCGGTTATATTATTATACAGGAAGCGGAATCTCTTTGTGCGATAGATGTTAACAGCGGAAAATTTATGTCAGAATTTACTCAGGAAGAAACCGCCGTTCTTACGAATCTTGAAGCTTCAGACGAAATTGCAAGGCAATTAAGACTTAGGAATATAGGTGGCATAATTGTTATTGATTTTATAGATATGAAGAGAAGTGTAAATAAGCGGAAAGTTTTAAATAGATTTCGTAAAGCTACAAAAGGCGATAGAGCTAAAGTAAAGATATGGCCTATAACTAAACTTGGTCTTGTGGAAATGACAAGGGAAAGGAAAAAGGAGTCTCTGTTTTCTCTTCTTGGCAATACCTGCCCTCTTTGCCGAGGGTTGGGTCTTGTGCTTTCAAAAAATTCTATTTTTATTAATGTTTGCAACGAAATAGAAAAATTGAAATTTCGCGGTGATAAAAACAGGATAAAAATAAAATTGAATCCTGATATTGTTGGCTATTTTGAAAAAAGAAAATCAAAACTTGAGCAGTTGTTTAATATTGAAATTGACATAGAGCCGAGCGCGGAAATGTTGAGGGAAGAATATAAGATTATTTTTTAAACAACGAGTGGTTTTTTGCGCGTGGAAGTTTGCTTTTATCTCTCCGGTGGAAGCTTGTTTTCATTTGCAAATGCAAGAGTCGTCAAAAACTAACGAATGACTGAACATTTTTTAAGTTCAGTTTTTAGCGATGGGCCGACCGCTAACTAAACAAGGTGAAGAGTATAAATTACTCATTATAAATATGACGCTTGAGAGGGTAAGCAAAGTTAAAATCCTTTTTCCGTTTCTGAATCTAAATCTTGTTTTTCAGAATCTACTGAACCGGTGCTATATTTTTGGGGAACGGTTCCACTTATGAATACTTCTAAAAGCGAGTCGAGAGTTTTGTTTGTGGCAAGAAGCCCTGTCCGTTGGTCAATTAAAGCCCATTCAATATTTTCAGGTGGTAAAAAATCCAGCACAGGCTCTTCCTCCAAAGCTTTTTTCATAAATTGTGTCCATATAGGACAGGCGATTACTCCTCCGGTAACTTTTCCACCTAGAGATATTGAGCTGTCGTCGTAACCTATCCATACCCCGCCGACAAGCTGAGGCGTGTATCCTATAAACCACGCGTCGCTTGAATTGTTTGTTGTCCCAGTCTTCCCAGCACACGGTCTTCCTAGATTTTTTGCATTCCAGCCGCTTCCTTTTTCTACGACAGACTTTAACACGCTGGTTATAATAAAACAATTCTGAGGAGAGAGAACTTCTTTCTGCTGAGGAACACTCTGCTCTAAAATTTTTCCGTTTCTATCGGTTATTTTTGTAATAATGTAAGGAGTAGTTTTGATTCCTCCTGAAGCGAAAGTCGCAAAAGCGGAAACCATCTCCTGTAAAGTTACTTCGCTTGATCCTAAAGCGAGAGAAGGAGAATCTGCAAGCGGCGTTGTTATGCCTAAATTTCTTGCCGTTTGTATAACTTTTGACGGGCCTACTTTTATGATTGTTTCAACGGCACAGGTGTTAATGGATAGAGCAAGTGCTGTTCTTAACGTTAGGCTGCCCCTGTATTTTTTGCTGTAATTTGTAGGCATCCAGATTTTTTTTGTGTTAACTAAGTCTTTTTCAGGCACGGTTTCCGCGATATTCTCAAGTGTTATTGCATCTCTTGAAATTAACTCCCACGAATTTCCTTTATGGACAAAAATCATCGGCTTGTCGTTGAGAATAGTCGCGGTTGTAAATCCTTCTTCAATAGCCGTCATATATATGAAAGGTTTAAAAGAGGAGCCGGGCTGCCGCTTTGCTTGAGTTGCTCTGTTAAATTGCGATTCTCTGAAATTACGCCCGCCTATCATCGCTCTTATTGCGCCGCTTTGAGGGTCTATGGCTATCAGCGCCCCCTGTACTTTTATGGGTTTTTGTTTTAACTTTTCAAAAACTTTTAATTTATTTTCGTCAAAGTTTTTAAGCGCTTCTTCAAGCGCTTTCTCCGCTGCTGCCTGAGCGCGTATATCAATAGTTGTATAAATTGAAAGTCCTGCTTTAAATAAAGCGTCTGTTCCGTATTTTGGTTCAAGCATTATTCTTAAGAGTTCTAAAAAATAGCCGGTCATGTTTTCTTTCGGGGTGTTTTCTTTTAACGGAAGTGGAACTCCAAGTGCTTTTTTTTCTTGTTCTTTTGTAATATAATTTAACTCTCTCATCTTTAACAAAACAAGATTTCTTCTTGCAAGAGCAGCCTTTTCATTTTTAAAAGGATTGTAATAATTAGGAGATTTTGGAATCGCGGCGAGCATTGCACATTCAGCGAGGTTCAGGTCCTGCACATTTTTATTGAAATACGTTCGTGCCGCGGCCTGAACTCCGTAAGCGCCGTTGCCGAAATATATCTGGTTCATGTAAAACTGCAGGATTTCCTCTTTTGAATAGTTTTTTTCAAGTTGTACTGTCAACAGGGCTTCTTTGATTTTTCTAATTAATGTTTTGTCGCTGGTTAAGAATATAGTTTTTGCAAGCTGCTGCGTTATTGTAGAGCCTCCTTCTACAATTTTACCTTTTAGCAGTATCCTTAAGAAAGCGCGCGCAATCCCTTTTATAGATATTCCCCAGTGTTTGAAAAAATCGTTGTCTTCAATAACTATAAAAGCGTTTTGGAGATTAACCGGGATTTTATTTATCGGTGTGAAAACGCGTCTTTCAGTAAAGAGCTCGGCTATAAGATTATTGTCTTTATCGTAAATTTTGGTTGATAAATTGGGAATATAATTTCCAAATTGTTGTATGGATGGCAGAGTGCCTATTAGGTTTGCTGTGGCTTTGCCAATGGCGATTATAAATAGGAAAATAAAAGTTATAAGAATTAAAGAATTTAAAAAAGAGTTTTTTTTTGCTTTCTTTTGTTTCATGGGTATCAAAATGGATTATATTTTAAAATGAAGGATGTGTCAAAAGAGCAGTTTTAAAAAACAGTAAATTGAATAGGAAAATGGCAGTTGATTTTTTCGGATTTCCACCCTGTCTTGTCTTGCCGGAATAAAAAAAGAGATATCTCTCGCTTTTTGGTAAGACATATTATCTTATCAGCAAACGAAATTCTTAAATAACTCCTTTATATTTTCTCTCCGCTTTTTATCCTTGAAAAAAGAAAAAGAATCTAAGGAAGTATGGTTTTAGGTTCTGTGCGTTTAATAATAAATGATAATATTTTTTCTCAGCTTACTACGCGTTCTCAAATTGGGTTATTCTTTCTTTTAATGCTGCGCTACTTCTGGGTCGCCCCACATTAATAAATTTTCTACTGTACTTCCCATTATGCCTTTAGTAAGGGGGAATGGTAAATCCTTGTATTTGTCGAAATATGACTTTATGACTTGGTGTATGATATACACTTGTTAGTTTTTCTATGTCTTTTTGCTTATTTTCTAATTGTTCTTGTGCTTTTGTTAAATCTAAATTTTGTTTTTTAATAGCTTTCATTGTATTTTCTATTTTTTCCGATAATAAGTTCTTCCAGGGAAGCTTAAAAGGTTAATTAGCAGAGATTTAAGATATTCGTCTGTGTAGTTTGATATGTCTTTTGTTTTTGCGTGTTGATAACTTTTTAATGAAAAGAAAAAAATCCTCCTTTCCCTCTACTTTTGAAGAAAAAGAAAAGAAGTTTCATCAAAAAAGAAAAAAGTCTATATATATTAAGAATGGGATATGTCTTGCTGTGCTGGTTTAAAATTCAAAACGCGCCGTTTCTTTTGCTTTTCAATGTTAATTTTAGTAAAATTCTCAGCGAATATTAATTTCTTGTTTTTGAAATATTTTTAAATAAGTGTTTTTGACGGATTAATAAACGGTTGACGTAACTATAAGATTTTATTTTATGACAAGCTTGTGTAATCCAAAGCGTCTAGTTGAGTTTTGAACGGTAAAAAAATCAATTAAAGGCTTTAAAGGAAATATTGTTGTTTTTATCGTGCATATGCGTATATATTATAATATTTATGCAGAAATCATAAAACAAACAAACTAGATGGATAGTTTTGCGGCATTTATTGAAGACGGGATAACAAATCCTGACGGCATTGAATGTAAATTTAAAAATAAATAAGGCTCTTCTTATGAAAAATGAAAAACAAATTAAAAGAAGTTTTATAGGTGTTTTAGTTAAAAAATATTTTGTTACAGGGTTAATCGTCGTCATACCGCTTTGGCTGACATTCTTTGTGGTAACTGTTATTTTTAAATGGGTAAGTGGTTTTACATTGCCCGTCGTTAACTATTTTGTCGCCGATAAGTACTTGGCTCATATTATAGTTAGGATTTTAAGTTTTTTTATTTCAATTATGACTATAATTATTCTGGGGTTTATTACAAACAGAGTTTTTGGAAAAAATGCTTTAAATTTAGTGGAAAAACTTATTAAGAAGCTGCCTGTTTTAGGATCTGTTTATTCTGCGGCGAAACAATTTGTTAGTTTTATATTCGAGAAAGACAGCACGAGAAGTTTTAAAAAAGTTGTTTTTGTGCCTTATCCGAATAAAGAAACTTACAGCGTGGCTTTTTTAACAGGTGAACAAACACTTAATGACGAGAAATATCTTTGCGCTTTTTTGCCTACGACGCCCAATCCCACGACCGGTTTTTTATTGTTGTTTAAGGAAAAAGAGATAATTTATACCGACTATACGGTAGAGAAGGCGTTCCAGTTTGTTATTTCAGTGGGAGTAATAAACATGGAAAATAATAAAGAAGCAGAATGCGAGTAAAAAATAAGAAATAGAGAGAATTAAAAATGATTTATAAAGCTCCGCGCGGTACGCACGATATTTTCGGGGTAAACGCTGCGAAGATGAGTTTGTTAGAGCAAGTGGCAAGAGTTATTTTTAGGAAACGCGGATTTGAGGAAATCAGAACTCCGATATTTGAAGATGCCGCTCTTTTTATGCGCTCAATAGGACAGGTGACTGATATTGTAGAAAAAGAAATGTATGTTTTTGAGGATAAAAAGGGCAGAAAGCTTGCTTTGCGTCCCGAAGCGACCGCGTCTTTGGCAAGAGCTTTTATTGAGAATAGGTTGGGTATTTCAATGCCGGCGGGCAAATTTTTTTATATAGGAGAAATGTTCCGCTACGAAAGGCCGCAGGCCGGAAGATACAGGCAGTTTCACCAGATAGGCGGTGAATTTTTTGGTGTTTCTTCTCCCGCTGCTGACGCGGAAATCATTCTGCTCGCCCAAGATTTACTCTACTCTGTTGAGGTAAATGAAATAAGTGCGCATATAAATTCTTTAGGCTGTAAAAATTGCAGACCTGCTTTAAGAGAAGCGCTGGTTAAGTATTTAGATAGCGGACACGGTTTGTGTGGAGACTGCCTGAGAAGACTTAAAAGGAATCCTTTGAGAGTTCTTGACTGTAAAATAGATTCACATAAGTTTACTGAAATTCCCCAAATGTCGGATTATTTGTGCAGTGAGTGTAAATGTAGTTTTGATTTGCTGCAGTCTTTACTTGAAAGTGCCGGGTGTAATTATATTGTAGATAATAGGCTTGTCAGAGGGCTGGATTACTATACAAAAACTGTTTTTGAAATTCGGCAGGATACCGCCGGTTCCCGGGAAGCTCTTGCGGCAGGAGGAAGATATGATAATCTTGTTGAAGATATTGGAGGACAAAGCACTCCCGCAGTTGGGTTTGCACTGGGTTCTGAAAGAGTCTTGGCTGCTGCGCAAAAGGCGAAATTTTTCATTAGTTTTCAAGAATCTGAGAAAATTTATATAGCTCTTGCTGATTCCGAACTCTTTAGTGAGGCTTTTTCTTTTGCGGTAAAAATTGTAAAAAACGGATTGAGAGGCAATAAAAACATTTCTGTTTTCGGCCCTCTTGAAGATAAAAATTTGACAAATCAGCTGAAATTTGCAGATAAGATAAAGGCCTGCACCGCTGTAATTTTTGCTAAAACTGAATTTGAGAAGGGCAAAGTTTTAGTAAAAAATATGAAAGATAAAACTCAAACAGAAATTTCTATAAATGAACTATAAAGATAAGCATTAAATTATTAATAATTTAGTTTTATAAATTTACGTTTATTTAGCTACGCTGTATGTTGTGTTCAGCCGTTCTGTTTGATCTTTATTTTCTAGTCTTATACTAACACCTCGCCCTTTCAACTTTGCAAATGTTAAAATTGAAAAAACCCACTAACGCTTATTACTTTTTTGTGCTTTATCTTTGTTTAAAAAGCTATTCGTGTGTATAAAAAAGTAAATCTTAAATATATTGCGGTAAATATTTTTTTGCAAGATTCAATAACTCGTCGTGTGACAAAGAAGTAATTCTCCCATCTTTGTAAAGATTATCTATTTCTTCTTTGATTTTTACTATGGAAGGATTGTTTTTCTCTAATTTTTCCTGTGCATTCTTAAGTTTTGAGAGCTGTGTATTATACCAATACGCTATTCCCGCAAGGCCGGCTCTGTCGGTAATGGCGACTTCAGGGGGCCTGTTTAAAATAGCATTAGTATCAAATGCATTGTATATCTCCTGTTCTTTCAATAATCCGTCAGCGTGTATTCCCGCCTTTGTCATGTTGAAGTTTGCGCCTACAAAAGGCTGGTTTTGCGGAATATTGTATTTGAGTTCGTTTTTAAAGTATTCTGCTATTTCAGTAATAATGGATAAATCCATTCCGTTTGTCGTTCCTCTTAAAGCGGCGTATTCAATAGCAAGAGCCTCTACCGGAGTGTTGCCGGTTCTTTCGCCTATGCCTAAAAGAGTTCCGTTGATTCCGGCGCATCCGTAAAGCCACGCGTTTGTAGAGTTTGCAAGAGCTCTATAAAAATCGTTGTGTCCGTGCCATTCAATGCACGATGATGGAACTCCCGCATGATGCGTTAGGCCGTATATTATTCCGTTGATATTTCTTGGCAGTGAAGCTCCCGGATAACTTACAGCAAAACCAAGAGTATCGCAAGCCCTTATTTTTATTGGAAGACCGGCTTCTTTGGAAAGCTTCATAAGTTCAATTGCAAACGGAATAACAAAACCGTAAAAATCCGCTCTTGTAATGTCTTCAAAGTGGCAGCGTGGTATAATGCCTTGTGATAAAGCAGCTTTGATTACGTCTAAATACATATCCATAGCTTCTCTGCGCGTTTTCTTTAATTTTAAGAAGATATGGTAGTCTGAACAAGACGTTAAAATGCCTGTTTCTTTAAGACCTCTTTCTTTTACGAGTTTAAAATCGCTTTTTGTAGCTCTTATCCACGCGGTAATCTGAGGGAAATCGTAGCCAAGTTCTTTACATTTGTCTACAGCTTCTCTGTCTTTTTCGGAGTAAAGGAAAAACTCGGACTGCTTTATCATTCCATTCGGTCCACCCAGTTTGTGAAGATATTTGTATAACTGCACTATTTGTTTTACGGTAAAAGGATCCATTGCCTGCTGTCCGTCGCGGAATGTAGTATCCGTAATCCATATTTGGTCGGGCGGGTTCATAGGAGCGATTTCATTGTTAAAAGAAATTTTTGGAATTTCTGTGTATGGGAATGTTTCTCTGAAAAGATTAGGACTGTCTACGTCTTGAAGCTCGAAATGATATTCTTCTGTTTCAAGTCTATTTGTGCGTTTATTAAGAGTAAGCATTTAAATGTCTCCTTAATGTTAATAATAAAAACATAATAGTGTCATAAAGCTGATAGTCGCTAAAAACAATGTTTGTCCTTAGCCTACATAATCTTACATAATATTTCAGAGATTGTACAAATCGCAAGGCAGGATGCAGTTATCTTGTCGGTTGGAAAATATGAATATAATTTAGTCTTTTAACACTGCTGCTAGTCTGTCAATGCCATTTTTGATATTTTCAATGGAAGTTGCATAAGAAAGCCTCATGTATCCTTCAGCTCCGAAAGCCGACCCCGGAACAACTGCAATTTTGGCTACGTCTAGCAGATAATCTGCAAACTCTATATCTGTATTAATGATTTTGTCGTTAAAAGTTTTTCCTAAAAAATATTTAATGTTCGGGAAAACATAGAATGCGCCTTCGGGTTTTCTGCACGTCATGCCTTTTATATCGTTAAGTCTTTCTACGATATAATCTCTTCTTTTCTCAAATTCTTTCCTCATGGATTCAACGTATTCCTGAGTACCGTTTAACGCTTCTACAGACGCTTTGATTGAAATTGACGAAGCATTTGAAGTTGACTGACTTTGTATTTTTGTCATTGCAGAAATGATATTTTTCGGCCCTGCCGCGTAACCTATTCTCCAGCCTGTCATTGAATAAGCTTTTGAAACTCCGTTTACTACAATGGTAAGTTCTTTTGCCGACGGATGAACTTCTACTATAGAAGTGAACTTAAAATTATCGTACGTAAGTTTTTCATATATGTCGTCTGAAATTATAAGAATCTTATTTTTTACGCACACCTCCGCTATTGCTTTCAGTTCTTCAGCATTATATGTCGCGCCTGTAGGGTTTGAGGGGGAATTAACTATAACGGCTTTTGTTTTTGGCGTCAGGGCTTTTTCCACGTTCTCCGGAGTTATTTTGAAATCTGTTTTGTCGCTTGTTTGGATTATTGTCGGTTTTCCACCTGCAAGTATAACTATATCAGTATAAGAAACCCAGAAAGGTGCCGGAATTACAACTTCATCTCCGTCATCAATTATCGCCTGGAAAATATTATAAAGAGAATGTTTAGCACCGTTTGAAACTATGATTTCTTCAGGAAAATATGCAAGTCCGTTGTCTTTTTTAAGTTTGGCTATAATCGCGTTTTTTAAATCCGGAGTTCCTGCTACGGGACAGTATTTTGTGAAACCTGATTTAATCGCCTTAATCGCCGCTTCTTTTATATTTATAGGTGTGTCAAAGTCAGGCTCGCCTGCGCCGAAATTTATAACATCTATTCCTTGCTGTTTGAGTGCTTTCGCTTTTGCGTCTATTGCCAGCGTCGGCGACGGTTTAATCAATTGGACTCTTTTTGAAATTTGCATTTTATTTCCTCTTTTATGTCTTTACTTTGCAAGAAAACACTTTTTATATCACGCACTTTGTAATCAAATGTTTTAAAATGCTTTATTTGACAAGCACTTTCAGATTTTGTATTTTATATAAGTTAAAGGAGTATGTCAAATGTATGCAATTATTAAAACGGGCGGAAAGCAGTACAAAGTAGAAGAAGGTGCTAGTTTAATAGTGGAAAAACTTAATAAAGCTCAAAAGGATCAGGAGATTGTTCTTAAAGAAGTTCTTTTGCTTTCAAGCGACGAAAGTGTGGTAATTGGAGACCCTTTAGTTGAAGGGGTGAGCGTGACGGCAAAAGTCGTTTCTCAGAGAAGAGCTCCTAAAATTTTAGTATTTAAAAAGAAACCTAAAAAAGGATATAGGAAACTTCAAGGGCACCGCCAGTATTTGACAGAGTTGAAAATTACGAAAATTAATGTTTAAAAAATCTATTAGGAGACGTAGAAATGGCACACGTCAAAGCACAAAGCTCGTCTACTAACGGGCGGGATTCACGAGGGCAAAGGTTAGGCGTGAAAATCTATGGCAATCAAAAAGCCTCTGCAGGCGCTGTTATAGTGCGTCAAAGAGGAACAAAATATCATCCCGGACTGAATGTGGGAATCGGTAAAGACGACACTATTTTTGCAAAAATCGCGGGTAGAGTTAAATTTATCAGGAAGTCCGGTGGCAGATGTTATGTTAATATAGAGTAGTAAAATCCAAAGTTATATCGCGTAAATGTTTATAGATAAAGTCAGTATTTCTCTTACAGCCGGGCATGGAGGCGATGGGTGTATTTCTTTTAGGAGGGAAAAATACGTTCCTTGTGGGGGGCCCGACGGGGGCAATGGCGGTAAAGGTGGTGATATCTATTTTGAATGCGATATGCATAAAACTACTCTTTTAGATCTATCTTATACACCTAAATTTAAAGCAGAAGATGGGCGAAAAGGTCTGTCAAATAACAAGTTTGGGAAAACAGGCGAGGATTTGACGCTGAAAATTCCTTTAGGTACCTTGGTTTTTAAAAATGGAGAATTTTTTGCAGATTTGAAAACAGCGGGAGAGAAAATTTTAATCGTCAAAGGTGGTAAAGGAGGGAGGGGCAATGCTTCTTTTAAGACAAGGAAATATACAGTACCTAGGATATCCGAAAAAGGTGCGCCTGGCGAAGCTGCAGAGGTAAATCTTGAGCTTATTTTAATTGCGGATGTTGGATTTGTAGGCTTTCCTAATTGCGGAAAATCTACTCTTTTATCGCGGATTTCGGCTGCGAAACCTAAAATTGCAGATTATCCTTTTACAACTTTGACCCCTAATTTAGGCGTTGTTGATTATGAGGGCAAGAATTTTGTAGTTGCCGATATTCCGGGAATAATTGAGGGAGCTCATAAAGGCAAAGGACTTGGATTTGAGTTTTTAAGACATATAAGACGTACAAGTATTCTTGTGCATATTATAGACGCAAGCGGTAGCGACGGCGCTGACCCTTACGATAATTATAAAATAATTAATAACGAATTAAAAAAATATTCAAAATATCTCATAAAAAAACATATCATAATAGCTTTAAACAAGATTGATTTGCCGGATTCTCAAAAGCATATCAAGGCATTCAAAAAACATTTGAAAAACAAAAAATTATTTGAACTTTCTGCCGTGACGGGAAAGGGCGTCGGCGGATTGCTCAAAGAGACGTTAAAAATGCTTGAAAAGCCTCTTGCTTTTAATCCGGAAGAAGAGACAGAGAGGACTTCTGTTAGGAAATACATCTATAAGCCTGAATTCCGCGTGGTTATTGAAGACGGTGTTTTTGTAGTTAGTGGCGACAAAATTGAAATGTTTACTCATATGACGAAGTTCAGCGAGGATGAGGCATTGAGACGTTATCAAAATATAGTTAGAAAAATGGGTTTAGAAACTGAGCTTGAAAAAATGGGCGCCAAATCCGGCGATACCGTCAGAATTGGCAGTTTTGAATTTATCTTTGAAAAATGAATTTTATATTCTCTCTTTCTATTTTTGCTGAAAAGAATTATTTTTGGAATCACATATAAGCGTTATATACTTAATTGTAAATTTGAATGCCAGTTGTTGGTATTTCAAATAAAGTAGAAACTATTATTTTTTAGTTGAGAATCTGTATTCTATTTCTCCCGGAGCTATAACGTTTAGTTCGCTGCGCACCATTCTTTCCAGATAGGACGCCTCATTTTCCAGATAGTATATTCTCTCTTTTAGTAAATTGTTTTGCTCTTGAGCGCTTTTTATATTTTCGTTTAATTTTCTTTGTTCCAAGATACGTCTTACAAGAGTTCTATTGCCTTCGTTAAAAGCTAAAATTAGTAAGATGACGGTGAGAATAATGTAACGGATTTTAATTTTAATCTTTTTCACTGTATATTTGTAATATAATCGTTTGAAGTCTTTCTATTATTCTTAAAAGTTTTATTATTTGAAAACGGCAATCAGTTGTAAATATGAAAATGGCGCTGCCAAAATTTACGAAAAAGTTATTTAGAGGCGAGCATTTCAAAGAACTTAACAGAAAACTTTTTGGCAAGTAAGCTGTTATTTGAAATTATTTCAACTTTTACATTACCGTTTTTCATATCGGTTATGAAAATGCCTAATTCAGTTGAATTTAAACAACAATCAAAAATATTTGCAAAATTGTAGGCGATTATATATCCGCTTCTAAAATCTTTATGTCTGACTTTTGCTTTAAGATTTTTTATTATGTCTAAAATTTTATCAAAACAAACTACTTTCGGTATTTTAAAAACAGAGCTGAATCTTCCAATCTTTTCATTTTCAAATTTTTTAATGGAAAAACCTAGCGCGCGGTTTGGATAATCTAAAAGATAATTTAAAATTGAACATCCCGTTAAAAATGAAGCTGACGCTCCTAACATTAATATAAATAAGAATTGTCTCATAGTTTTGAAATTATAACAAATCGTATTTATCAAGTAAACTGAAAACGTATAAGGCGCCATATGAAAGAACATAAAAGCAAGCTTAAATGAAAATTGTTATAAGCTTCCGCCTAAAATGATTTTCTGCTTAAACTGATTTCTTTTTTTTGTTTTGGTGTTGGATTTTTCCAGACTAAAATAAATAAAACGTTTTTCTCGGCGCTTATCCGTCGTAAACGTTTTGCCTTAAGCTGTTTCTTATTAAAATAGAACCGTTTTATATTTGTTTAAAGCGTAATATTTAATTATAATAACATCATAAAACAGCTTATGGACATTCTTTAATTTTGTCAGAATAGCATAATCGTCTGAAATTTGTTAGTGTATGGCGTATTAATTATCTGCGTTTGTCGTGTATTAAGAAAAGTTTTAAGCGTATATAGCGACAGGATAACGTTTATTTGGTAATGCTTGCCCTTTTTGGCTTTAATTTTAAAACAGGCAGTAATATCGGTAATGAATGAAATTATTGAAGAACTGAATCGTTTGAAAAAGGAAAAAAATGCTGTAATTTTAGCTCACGTCTATCAGTTGCCTGAGATTCACGATATAGCAGATTTTGTAGGCGATTCTTTAGATTTAAGCAGAAAGGCCGTCCAGATAGAAGCGGACGTAATTGTTTTCTGCGGTGTGTATTTTATGGCGGAAATTGCGTCAATATTAAATCCCGAGAAAAAGGTTTTGATTCCGGACATGGACGCTGATTGTCCTATGGCGGATATGATAACAGCTGAAAAATTAAAAGAGTTCAAATCGCGTTATAGAAATCCTGTAGTGGTAGCTTATGTAAATACTTCTGCCGCGGTAAAAGCCGAGAGTGATATATGCTGCACGTCTTCAAACGCGATAAACGTCGTAAGAAGTATTGAAGGTGCAGGCGATATAATTTTTGTTCCTGATAGAAATTTAGGCAGTTACGTTCAGAGAGTATCGGGCGTGGAAATGGGTGTCTGGAGTGGGTTTTGTCCTACGCATAACAATTTTATTCTGCCGGAATATATCTTGGAGATTAAAAAAGAACATCCTTGTGCTGAAGTTTTGGTACACCCTGAGTGCCGCCCACAGGTTATATCTTTGGCGGATCGCGTTATGTCAACAGGAGCTATGTGCAAACATGTTAAAAAAAGCGCGGCAAAAGATTTTATTATAGGAACGGAGAACGGAATTTTATATAAGCTTAAAAAAGATAATCCGGGTAAAAATTTTTATCCCGTGTCAAATCTTGCAATATGTCCTAATATGAAAAAAATCACGCTGGCAAAAGTGGTAGATGCACTTGCAAATATGAAAAGTTTAATTTCTGTGGCGGAAGATATAAGAGAGAGAGCTTCCCATCCGATTTTAAAAATGTTAAAAATTAATATGCAAAATTGAAGAATTCTGTTTTTATAGTTTTGATTTAGTTGCACTTATTTGAAGTGGTTAATGTTATTATGCGACCACGAGCGCAGCGCGTGTTTTAAATAAAAAATTATGTTAGATATAATAACGAGGATATTTAGATATATAAGTATAAGCATTTTATGAATTTTTCCGCCTTTACTGTTTTAGTATGAATTTTTTCACAGAGTTTTTATATACGCGGCGGCTTCCATAGCGTCTTTAGCGTAAGCATCTGCTTTGATTTCTTTTGCAAACTTTTCTGTTACCGCGGCGCCGCCTATGATAATCTTTGCAGAAATATTATTAGTATTTTTTAATTTTATAATTGTTTCCATTTCAGGCATTGTAGTTGTCATAAGAGCTGAAAGTCCAATTGCGATAGGATTGATTTCCTGAGCCTTGTATATTATTGCTTGAGAATCAACATTTATACCCATGTCTATTACGTCAAATCCGTAACTTTCAAGTACGGCGCCTACTATGTTTTTGCCTATATCGTGCATGTCACCTTTGACGGTAGCCATTATAACTTTCCTTGTGGAAGATGCCGTTTCTTTTTTTAGAATAGTCTTTACTACGGCAAAAGCTCTCTGAGCGGCTTGCGCAGACATGATTATCTGCGGTAAAAAATATTCCTTTGCGGCAAACCTTTCTCCAACTATATTCAGTGCTTTTAAAACGTTGTCATTTACCGTTTTAAAAGGATCGGAGTCGATGGAGATAATCTGGTCTAAAATGCCGGTTATAGACTCTTTATTTCCGTTTATGACTGCAAGATAAAGTTGTTCGTCTAAAGAAAGTTTTTTTACTTCGGTTTTTGGAGTTTGTTTTTTAAAGGAAGCGAAAACACTCATGTATTTAGCAGCGCCTTTATCTTTATTTTCAAGCAGGTTTTTGGCGAAAGGATCGTCAATTTCCCATTTTTCATAAGGGTTTGCAATTGCGAAATCAAGTCCCGCGTCTACAGCCATTTTCAAGAAAGTTGAGTTGATTGTTTGTCTTGAAGGAAGTCCGAAAGAAACGTTTGAAATGCCTAACACAAGCTTGCAGTCGGGATATATTTTTTTAGATTCTCTCATTGCTTTTAACGTTTCTTGTATTTGCTCGGGCGAAGAACTGACGGATAAAACGAGATAGTCAAAGATAATGTTTTTTCTTTCAAGTCCGCAGCAGTCAGCGGAATTTAAAATCTTTTCAGCTATTTTTAATCTTCCCTGAGCTGTCTTAGGTATTCCCTTGTCATCCGTTGTCAGAGCAATAAGAGCTGTGCCGTAGCGTTTTGCAATAGGCAATATGACGTTAAGTTTTGCTTGTTCGCCGTTTACGGAATTTATGATAGGCCTGCCGGTGCAGTTTTTAACTGCCTGTTCTAAAGCCTTTGGATTGCTTGAATCTATGCATAAAGGAACTGAAACTATTTCTTGCAACTGGTTTACGGCGTTTACAAGAAGTTTTATTTCGTCAGTTCCCGGAACGCCCATATTTACGTCTAAAATATTTGCGCCATAGCGGGTTTGAGAACGCGCCTCGTCTTTTATAGTTGACAAATTGCCCATAATCAGTTCTTCTTGAAACTTTTTTCTGTTGGTCGGATTTATTCTTTCGCCGATTAATGTAGGTCTTTTAATTTCATTTATATCTACGGCTTTTGTTCTCGTTGAGAGAAAGTATTTATTTTTAATATTGCGTATTATCGGCGCTTTGTTTTTCAATTTATTGGAGAGAGACTTTATAAATTCGGGGTTTGTTCCACAGCACCCTCCCAGCATATTAGCGCCGTAAGAATAAGCTTTTAAACTCGCTTCGGTGAATTCTTCCTTTGTTTCTAAAAATTTCGTCTCGCGGTTGATTAATTCGGGAATTCCTGCGTTAGGTTTAAAAGATATTGGCAGACTTGTGTTTTCGCACAGGACTTTTGTAAGTGCCGCTAAATCCTTAGACCCCACAGAGCAGTTCAATCCCAACGCGTCAACCCCCATACTTTCTGCCATTGCGATAAAACTTTTTAAATCTGTTCCCGTAACTGTTGTACCCTCTTTAGAAAAAGTCATGCTGACGATAATCGCTCCTTTAAAGTTATCTTTTGTCGCGAGAATTGCCGCTTTTGTTTCTTTTATTTCAGTCATTGTCTCAATGATTACAACGTCCGCTCTGTATTTCTGCATTAAAGACGACTGAACTGCAAAAGTTTCATAAGCCTCGTCAAAAGATAATGCGCCTAACGGTTCAATATATTCGCTTGTTGAAGAGATATCGCCTGCAACGATAGTATGTGGAGAAATTTCTCTTATTAAATCAATTCCTGATTTTATTATATCTTCGGCTTTATCTAAAAGTCCATGCTGTTTTAATACTATGGAATTTGCTCCGAACGTGTTCGTTAGGACTATATCTGCCCCCGCGTTTATATAAGAAGAGTATATTTCAGAAACTCTTTCAGGGAATTTGATATTCAATTCTTCAGGAATCGTAACGCCCTCAAGATATTTCTTCTTTTGCAGTTCTGTCCCCATTGCTCCGCTCATTATCAATACGCGGTTTTTAAGCATGTTCAAAAAGTCTGATTTATTCATTTAATATCCTAATTTACGCATACTCGTTTATCGTATGTGAAATTTTCTGCGTGGTTTAATTTGCTTTTTAAATTTAAGAATTAGCTTTTTTGACTCCTATCAAAGCGGAAACGGACTTTTCAGGTTTCATATGATAGAATTTACTTAAAGTGATGCCTATCTGCTCTGTGCCGATCCAATTTAAAAATTGTTTATTGGCTTCAAGCATCCAATCACCGTATCCGGGTGAGTATCTTTTTGTCAATGCGTTACCGCTTTTTGCTTCGTGGGTTTTAATTTGCGCGTTTGCGGCGGTTATTATTTCTTCCGCGGCGACAGAACCTGCCGCGTCTAATATTAGAGCATTAAAAGTTTCCTTTTTTTTCAAGCATTCGTCTATTTTTTTTTCCAGTGCGTCGCCTATGGTTACGACGACTCCGTAGGCTTTAAAGCAGTTTTTTAAAAGCGCCGCTACATTGTCACTTTTGATTCTGTATTCGTTTTCAAAGAATATTAAGTCTTCTTTTAGCGTTATATTTCCAAAAGAGATTGCCCATTTAGGCTTAATAAGTTTTTGTGCCAAGTTTAAATTTTCTTTTATTGAACAGACGGTTTTTATATCAAGTTTTGTTTTAGTATGTAAATACCCCAATCTTGCAAGCAGTCTGTTATAAGGTATTTCTATGCTTGAAACGTTTAACATAATTAAATATTCTATCAAAATTATTTTTATAAGTGAAAAAGCTTTTCTGCTTCCTTTATTCTTTGAAAAAGAGGAAACATAGTAGAAGAGTAAAAATGCTGATAACTTGTTTTTTAATGTTTGGAATTTTAAAGTTATTGGAACTACTGTAAACAGTTCTTATTTTCCAGAATGAACATTATTACTCAATTTTTCATTGGCACAAAGCTTGTTTCAATTTTTTTGCTAAGTTTTATATATTGTTTTTGACGTCTCTGAGTTTCATTGCCGGTATATTCGGTAGGGCAGCACTTGCCGGCGCTTTTGCTGCAGCTTTTTCAGTCTACTTTGTATGATTTTTGATTTCAGTTTCTGATTTTAGGTTTCATAAATCGTAAATCGTAGAATGTTCGGCTGCAGTCTAACCAAAGAGGTATATTGTCGTTTAGTCTTGATATGCTTAAACAGCTTTTACGATTTCTTTTTACATCTTTGTTTTGTTGATTTTGTTTTGTATTTTACTCTTATTAGTTCGTCAGTATCAGTATATTTATAATTTACCTATATTGAATAGATAGTCTAGTATTCTCTCTATATAAAGATCGTTCCTCAGTCTAACTGTATCTAATTAATTTCTGACGAGAGTTGAGAAGATGCCGTTGTGGATTCTATTTTGCATTCATTTTTTCCCTTTAAATGTGTTTTCTTATTCCAGCGATGTTGAAAAAAATTGAGATATTATTATCGTGTGATTCTATTAATTTAGCGACTCCGTTTATTCCAGTTTATGCGTATTTTGATTGGCATTATTCCGTCTAGACATGTTTTCTTTTATCATCTTGTCTGCAGTAAAAATGTCTAATTCTACCGGTGCACTTTTAAATCTGCCATTTTTGTTTTACTATTAAATACCAACTATTAAGTGCTTTCTAATTGCCTTCTTGCTTGCGATAACATTTGTTGAAACTTCTCAGGCTCTCGTATTGCCATTGTTATTATACGACTTATCCCATCATTTGCCCCATCTTTTAGTCCCAAATTATATCCTATATTATGCTGGAGCTTCCATATTTCCAACACTTGTGTTGCTAAATCGTTTGGAGGTATACTTTCTATAGAGTGGGCTATGTTATATTTTTCTGCATTTTTTAATATGCCAGGTATCAGTCCTTGTATAGTTTCTTTTTCATTTTGTAGTTGTTCAAATTCAAGTTTTATGATACTATTTATAATTTTGTGCATTTCCTTTACTTGTCTTGCTAAATTTCCTGACTCTAACTCTCCCATGTTGTATAATATTCCTGCTGTGTTTGCTTCTTGTATTATTAGTTGTGTTTCAGTTTTTTCTTTCTCTATTTTTTCTTTTTCTGCAGATAGTTCGTTGTATTTTTTTTTGGTCCCATTCTGATAGTCTTTTTAAATCGTTATTATGTTTCTCTTTTAACTTTACTATTTCTGCATTCTTTGCTGTTTCTTGTTCTTTTAATTCGTTATCATGTTTCTTGTTCTTTTAACTCGTTATCATGTTTCTGGTTTAATTCTTTTAACTCTGCTATTTCTGCATCCTTTGCTTTAATCCAATTAATAATACATGATGATATAACAATTATTCCTATAAGTACTCCCATTCCGATTGTTATTATTTTTGTTTTTGGTTGTTCTAGCTCAGGAGGATCAATGATAATATTGGGCGTAGGCGCGCATCCTATTAATTGAAATGAAATTAATGCTATTATTATTTTTTCTTGTTTTTCTTCCACGTATTTTTTTGGAACTACCTTTGATAACTCCGTTTATTTGTATTATTAATTTTCTGCCTGTTTTAGTGCCTTTTTTAATTTTTGTCTTTTCATCTTTTTAGTTTATTTTTAGATTTTTATCAAGGTACTTTGTTGTTTGCTTATTATTTTTGCATGTTAATAGCTTTTTAAGAAAAAGAAAAGAGAAAAAAGTTTTATCAAAAAAGGGCCGTTCAATAAAAGATATTATGTGGTTTGCTGGGAGAGCGTTTTTAAAATCTTTGAAAAATGGCGTTCTAAAGTGCCGTATTTCTTTCATTATTTTTTATAAATTGTTTTAAATCGCCTTTTCAATTGACAGATAAAAGCGCTTTTTATACAATAAAAATCTCTAAGTGCAAAATATTTTAAGGTAGTATTACCGGACGGCGTAGGCTTTATAGGCAGTTTTTTATAGAATTAAAAAGATGTTTTAAAAGATTTTAACAGCTTATATGGATTTATATTAATGAAAATATTTTAAATAGGGATATTTCATAAAGAAAAAAAGTAAATCTAAAAGAAGCGGAGATAAAATTTTTGGACTTTAAGTATCTTTATTTTCTTTATTCCTCTTAATTGAATGTTTAAAAGAAGGGGGGTATGTGTTTTATAGAGGAGTATAGCGCGTGGTTAATGTAATAATAGTAGCGGTATTTTCTGTTTTCACGTTTTTTGGCTGCAGTTCTGGAGAAGATTTTGACGAAGAGACTTCGCCTTATGAATATGAGCGGCAAAAGGTGGAAAAATTTTCAATAAAGCAGACACGCAAAGGGAAAATTAATATGAAGGTGGAGGGGGAATCTGCCGTTATAAACGGTAAGGAGGTTGCTAATATACACCGTCCCGTAATGAAATTTTACGAGGAAGGTGATTATGGTTCAACTCTGACCGCTGAAAGCGCCGAAGTAAATATGGAAACGTATGATATTAGATGCGTCGGCAAATGCACTGTACAGAGTGCAAAAAATGAGAGACTGGAAACTACGGATTTAATGTATAATGCTGAAAATAAATTAATTTATAGCTATAGTCCAATTGTTTTTGAGAAACCGGGTGAAACGGTGCGTGGTTCTAGTTTTCAGTCGGACGCAAAATTAAATAATGTCATCATCAAAAACCAAAGGATTGTACTTGATTAAGTTGAACAAGATATTTATTATTATTTTTTTTATATCCGTGTCCGTGTCTTATTTTGTCACTTCTATCTTGGGAAAGACCGTTATAACAGGGGATAAGATGGAAGTAAAAGACAGGGGCGCGGTTGTAGTTTTAGAAGGAAATTCAAAAGTTGTTAAGGATGAGGAGACAATAATGTCTGACAATATGATTTACACTAAAAAAGAATCTGCTGTTTCCGCTTCTGGTAATGTCGTTATGTCGTCAAAAACAAAAGACAATGAATTGTTTGACGTTCGCGGAAATTTTGCAGACTATAACATGAAGAATGGAAGCGGAAAACTCTGGGGAAATATTGTATTAAAATATTTTACCCGTGATTCAGCTAAGCCGATTGTTTTAGGATCACAGGAACTTTATATTGATAAAAATCAAAAAATTTTTGAAGCTTATGATAGTGTTCAAGTTGTAACGTCTGATGGGAAAGTTTATTCGGATAATGTTATTTTTTTTCAGGAAAAACGCTGTATAGTTTTTAAGAAAGATAAGAAAAGACCTATTGCTGTTATTTTGCGCGAAGGAGAGAAAGGCGTTTATGAAGCGGACAATATATTTTTTTACAATTTTGATAAAAATAAAAAAGTAATTATGAACGGCTCAATTTTAGCGAGAATTAAAATAGAAGATAAAAAAGTGGAAGACAAAGATAAAAAAACGGAAGATAAAAAAACGAATGATGCTAAGAACTGAAAATTTATATAAAAAGTATAAATACAGGATGGTTGTAGACGGTGTAAGCATAAATGTTAAGCAAGGTGAGATTGTAGGACTACTTGGTCCTAACGGCGCCGGTAAAACGACGACTTTTTATATGACGGTCGGACTTGTAAAGCCTTACGGCGGCAGCATTTATGTTGACAATATTGAAATAACAAACTGGCCTATGTACCGAAGAGCTAGAATGGGGATAGGGTATCTTTCACAGGAGCCATCAATATTCAACAAGCTTAACGTGGAAGATAATCTTATTTGTATAGCTCAAATGCTTATAACCTCAAAAGTCCAGCAGAAAGAAAAAGTTGAGTTACTACTTGAAGATTTCGGTCTGACAAGATTACGCAAACAGTTAAGCGTCACGTTATCCGGCGGAGAAAAAAGAAGACTTGAAATTGCCAGAGCTTTGCTAACGGATCCTAAGTTTCTGCTTTTAGACGAGCCTTTTATAGGTATTGATCCGATAACAGTTGAAGATATACAAAGAATTGTTAAGAAGTTAAAAGAAAGAGGACTGGGTATTCTTGTGACGGACCACAATGTCAGGGAAACTCTTGAAATTATAGACAAAGTGTACATAATTCACGAAGGGAAGGTTTTAATTGAAGGGAACGCGAAGGATATGCTTGAAAATCCGGAAGCTAAAAAAGTGTACTTAGGCGATAGTTTCAGAATGTAGCGATAACCGCTAATGCTATTGTAAAAGCCTGAAAGGCATATAAACGCATATTGCGAGTTTTAAAATAAATTCTCTATGCTTGTGAAGGTGGGAACGTTTGGTGATTGTTAGTGCAAAGGAGAAATAAATGCAGATTAACATTACGGCAAGACATATGAAGTTAACTGATTCTATTGACTCTTATGTGCGGGAAAAAATTACGAAAGTCGACAAATTTTACGACGCCGACGAAGCGAGAGCAGATGTCATTTTGTCAGTTGAAAAAAGTAGGCAGATGACAGAAATAGTTTTTTATGTAGGCAAACTTTCTTTTACCTCAAAATGGTATTCCTATGATTTATATACTTCAATAGACCTAACTTTAGACAAACTTAAAAAACAACTTAGAAAAAAAAAGAAGTTTTAAAAATTCACAGAAAAGACAATTTGAAAGTTTTAAGAGATAAAAAACGCAGTATTGAAGAAATGTTTTCCCGTTTTGATATTGAAAATTCAAAAGAGAAAATTTCGGAAAAAAATAAGGGGTTTTAATTTAGAAATCGGAATAGAAAAAAGTAATAATCGGCAGATAAGATAAAATCTTGATTATAAAGTTCATATGTTTAAATATGCTGTGTCTGAAAAAGCGGGCGTTTTTAGTGCAGTGAGAGCGGGGCGATAGTTATTTTAAGCTAATTATTAAATATAAAATGCCAAAGGTGGAGACAATGAAAATTATGGATTTTTTAAATCAAGATTTGATTATTGTTGGTTTAAAGGCGTCAGATAAAAAATTAGCAATCGTTGAGCTTGTAGAAACTTTGAAGGATAAAAAGAAAGTTAAAAAAACTGACGAAATTATAGACGTCGTTTTAGAAAGAGAAAAGCTAGGATCTACAGGAATCGGACAGGGCGTCGCTATACCGCACGGGAAAACTGATGTTTTACAAGAACAAATAGGAGTGCTTGGAATTTCGCGCAAAGGAATAGAATTCAATTCTCTTGACGGCGAGCCTGTTCATATAATTTTTCTTCTAGTTGGACCTGTTGAGGTAACAGGCCAGCATTTAAAAGCGTTGTCAAGAATCTCAAGACTTTTTAAAGATAAATTTCTAAGACAAGCCATAAAAGACGCTAACACACCGGAAGAAGTCGTAAAAATAATACAAAAAGAGGATAATTATTGACGCTTTATGGATGTAAGTACGCTTCTTAGAGAAAAGGGCGAAGATTTTAAACTTGTAATTTTAACGGGACATGGCGGGCTTAGCAAGAAAATTACAGTTTCTGACGTTAACAGACCGGGTCTTGGATTTACAGGATTTCTTAAACATTTTCCGTACGAGCGCGTGCAGATTGTCGGAATGAGTGAGTATGTGTATTTGGAAAATTTAAGTTACGATAATCAGATAGAAATATTAAACAAAATTTTTTCCCGCGAAACTGCTGTGTGTTGTATTTTGACAAGAGGACTTAAACCTAACAGTGCAATGACGAAAATATTTTCCGCTTTAGGTGTTCCGCTTTTAAAAACTGAACTAGGCACTTCTTCATTTATGGGAGATATAATTTATTATTTAGACAGAAAACTTGCTCCGTCAATTAAGCTGCATGGAGTTATGACAAGTGTTTACGGACAGGGCGTTTTGATTACGGGCGAGTCTGCAGTGGGCAAATCCGAATGTGCTCTTGAGCTGGTGAAAAGAGGACATAAACTTGTTGCTGATGACGTCGTAGTCATAAAAAAATGCTCTGAATGCGCTTTAATTGGAAGCGGGATTGAAATTGAAAAACATCTTATAGAAGTAAGAGGTATAGGAATAATAAACGTTAAAAATATTTTCGGCTTAGAGAGTATTCTGGATGAAACCCGCTTAGAGCTTGTCGTAAAAGTTGAAATATGGAAGTCGGAAAGAGAGTATGAAAGAATAGGAATTGATGAATATTATGCCGAGTTTCTAAACGTAAAAGTTCCCGAGATTACGATTCCTTTGGGTCCCGGCAGAAATCTTGCCACGCTTGTTGAGACGGCGAGTCTAAATCAAAGACTTAAAAATAAAGGATATTTCACGGCAAAGGATTTGAATGACAGACTTAAAGAAAAAATGAATAATATGGAAGACTGACCCATGATAAAAATCGCAAAGTGTCAGAGCGCGGTTATTAAATAAAGCAGACGCCGGTTTTTAAAGTTGAAATAGAGCGGTTTATTGCTGTATTTCGTATAGTTCGTTTATCATATTTCGGAGGAAGTTTTAAATAAAGCTTATCGTATATTTTAAAGCGAGCTGTCGTTAAAATTGAAACGCGTATGACGAAATTATATATAGTTTTAGGGATGTCAGGCACGGGAAAGAGTCAAGCTCTCAAAATTTTTGAAGATTTCGGCTTTGTCTGTGTTGACAATATGCCTGTTGAGATAATTTCCGGCTTTGCTGATATATGTCTTGAAAATCCTGACAGATATGAAAACGTGGCGATAAGCTTAAATTCACGCGAGAAAGAATTTCTTACCTGCTTTAAAGATCTGCTTGCTGTCTTGAAGAAAAAAAAGATAAAATATAGAATTATCCTTTTTGACGCTTCCGATTCAGTTCTAGTTAAGCGTTATTCTGAGGCCCGTCATCGTCACCCGTTAGGGAAATCGCTGCTCGAGGCAATAAGGCTTGAAAGAAAAGCTATGGACGGAATCTTTAAGACAGTAGATAAATCAATAGATACTACAAGTCTTAATATAATTGAACTGAAAAAAGTGATTTCAGTACTTATAGGTGTCTGCCGATGTAGAAAACAGTATTTAAATATTTCTATTCTTTCTTTCGGTTATAAATATGGGATACCGAACGACGCCGACATAGTTTACGACGTGCGTTTTTTAGCGAATCCTTATTATGTGCCCGAATTGAAATTTAAAACAGGTAAAGATGAAGCTGTTAAGAGGTATATAGAGAAACAGAAAGAATTCAAAGCTTTCTTTAATATATTTTCAAAACTTATAGACAGAACTCTTCCTGCCTATATTGAACAGGGCAAAAGTTATCTGACAATAGCGATCGGGTGTACGGGCGGAAAGCACAGATCAGTTCTGACGGCTGAGAAACTTGCTGAATTTTTAAAGAATAAAAAATATAAAGTAAAGCTTAATCACAGAGATATTCTATGCTGTAGTGCGTGATATTTAATAGTGAAAATTTTTGCATTTCAAAGGTTTATTAAACATGGATTTTTCCAACTCATGTAAAATAATGGAAAATTTGAAGATTGTCGCTCTCGGGGGCGGAAGTGGATTGTCAACTCTTTTAAGAGGTCTTAAAAAATATAATAAATATATCACCGCCGTAGTAAACGTTGCAGACGACGGAGGAAGTTCCGGAAAGTTGAGAACTGAGTTGGGCGTTTTGCCGCCGGGAGATATAAGAAATTGTTTAGTTGCTCTTTCTGAAGAGGAAAGTTTGATGTCCAGGCTTTTTCAATATAGGTTCCCAACAAAAGGAACTTTGGCGGGACATTCATTTGGGAATCTTTTTTTGACAGCCATGTCTTCAATTTCAGGCAGTTTTGACAGCGCTATAGCTAATTGCGGTGAAGTTCTTGCTATAAGGGGAAGAGTTTTACCTGTAACTCTTTCTTCAATCGTGATTGAAGCTGAGCTTGAAAGCGGCAAAAAAATAAGAGGCGAAAGCAAAATTGCAAACGCGGAAGGAAGAATAAAGCGCATATGTTTAATTCCTATCAGTCCACCGGCCGCTCCCAACGTGATTAATGTTTTAAAGAATGCAGACGTAATAATTTTGGGACCTGGGTCTTTGTATACTTCAGTGATAGTTAATTTTTTAGTTGACGGTGTTATTGACGCGATAAAATCCTCGGGAGCATATAAGATTTACGTATGCAATATTATGACGCAGCCCGGCGAAACAAAAAACTATAGGCTTTCGGATCATATAGTGGCGGTACAAGAACACTCTTATAAAGGAATTCTTGACTGTGTGATAGCGAATGAAGGGCCGATTCCGGAAGAACTTGCGAAAAGATATGAAAGATACGGAGCTTATCAGGTTGAAAACGACAAAATATGTGTTAGAACTGTAAAAAAAAGTTTATTTTCGGACGAAATTTATGCAAGGCATAATCCTGATAAACTTGCGGAAGTTTTAGCTGAGATAATATGTTCGCTGAGATGCTGCGGTTGAGAATAGAAGTTTTGTCGTATTCACGTAGGAGAATCTGAAATATGGTCAAGATTATTGTTGTTGCTCACGGAGATTTAGCGCAGGAGCTTGTAAATTCTGTGGAAATTATTATTGGGAGGCAGTCTAATCTCTACGCTGTTAAAAGAAACACCGACGACGGCTTGATACAGATGAGGGAAAGAATAAATAATCTTTTGAAGAACATAAACGATAACGACGGAAGTCTTATACTTACTGATATAATGGGGGGGACGCCTTGCAATGCGTCAGCTCCTACGTGCGTCTCTTTTAATACGGAGATTCTTTCTGGTGTTAATCTTCCGATGATATTATCTGCGATACTTTCAAGCAAAAATAGTATGAGTGTTTCGGATTTGGCGGAAAAAGTTTTGTTTGACGGACAAAAGACATGATAAACGTTAAAAAAATATTGTTTGATAAGATAAATGAGAAAGCGTAAGTGCGCGTTTACTGACTTTTTAAATGTTGTTGATATTTTACGATTCAATATGATATTCAGAACGATAGTTTTCAAGTAGGAGTAAAATGCCTGTAATTTTAGTAAGAATAGACGATAGATTAATGCATGGACAGATAGTTGAGGGATGGTTGAAAATAATAGACGTTGACGTTGTATTGATTGCTTCAGACGCGGTGGCTCAAGATGAAACTCAAAAGATACTTATGGCTATGACTGTGCCTAACAACGTGAAACTTGTAATAAAAAATCTTGACGAAGCGGCAAACGTGATTATAAGCGGACGGTATAACGAAGAAAAAATAATGGTTTTAACAATAAGTCCCTCCGATGTGTTGTATATGCTGGATAACGGGGCTGATTTTAAGTCTGTAAACGTTGGAGGAATGCATTTCACAAATGGTAAAAGGCAACTTTTATACAATATCTATGTAGACGATTTGGATTTGGAAAATTTATATAAAATACATAGAAAGGGTATTGAGATAGACGGGCGAGTTTTTCCGAGAGACGAAAAAACGAATATTATGCGCTTAATAGAAAGAGAATATCTAGCGGTGTATAAAAGCGTTGACACAAATAAGTAAAGTTAGATTTGTTTTGATAACTTTCAAATGGATTGTAAATTTTAAATTGATGTTTGAGGAAGCTTGTTAAGTCAGTCTCAAACGGTAGAAATGATTCCTCAAAAATTCTTAGATTTTGTTCATGAACAAGTCTTTGCTTTTTAATGGGAAATTGAAGATGATTATAAACATCTAAGATTTTAGTGGTATTAGATTTTCTAATCTTTAAAAATATAAGATTCAAACTTTTGTAAAAATTTAGGTAATGAAAAAATACGTGACTAGGAGTATCGTTTTTCTTGCTTTTATTTCGGCTTTATGCAGCGCAGATGCGGTTGCTATAGGGCAGTTTATGGTTTGCCGTCCTATATTTTGCGCTCCTCTTATAGGTTTTTTAATGGGCGATATAGGCGCGGGTGTTTGGATAGGAATGATAACCGAGATGATTTGGATAAACACCGTGCCTATAGGTGTAAACGTGCCTGTTGATGTTTCTATAGTTAGTATTTTGTCTACATTTTGGATGTGTAAATATTTTACAGGTCTGTGCGAATCGGGAATATGGGGTTTGATTTTAGCTGTGCCGTTTGCATATTTATACAGAGTGATAAGCGTTTTTAGAAGAAACTTTAATACGAGGATAATGCACTGGGTGGAAAGAGGAATACGGAATGGAAAATATAAGCGCGTGGATACAGGCATAATCGCGGGATTGTTCTTTTTTGTCGCAAAAGCGTTTTTGTTTTATGTGTTTTCAATGTTTGTTGGCGGACGGATATATGAACTCGTATATCAAAAGCTTCCATTGTTTGTTCTTGAAGGTTTTTATAAAGCGTGGTATTTGCTGCCTATATGCGGGTTCGGCGCGGTTATATGCAATTTCAGAAAAACTCCTTTTTTAAGACGTTAAAGTGCGTATTCACATCACTGTGGACAAATCGGATAAGACTGAGAAAGAAATTTAAGTTCGTCGGTTATAAACTTAAATAAATTTGCTGTTTTTGTTTTGAATCAAACATATATAAGGATTATCAGTTAATTGTAAATACGCGAGTGTATAAACTTGAGAATTATAAAATTATACGTCAATATGTTTGTGAAAACTTTTTTTATCCAAACGCTGTGGAATTACGAACGACTGCAAAACGTCGGTTTTTTATTTATATTAAAACCTTTTTTATGCAGAATTTATTCAGATGAGGGTGAAAAGAAAGAAGCTTTTTTAAGACATGTGGGATTTTTTAACACGCACCCTTATATGGTTGATCTGATAGCTGCGATTGTTGTAAATATGGAGGAGAAGGCGTCTGAAAATGTCCACGGTGAAAAAGTTTCCGATATAAATATGATTAAAGATATAATGACGGCGCCTTTGGCCCGCGATAGGCGATTCGTTCTTTTGGGGTACGTTAAGACATTTGGCGACGTTTGCAGGCGTATTTATTCTCTTTCTTTTTGTCAATATATTCAGCAGCCAATTTGCGACGTATGATTTTTGGGTGCCTTTAACATTTATTTCTTTTTACAATATTGTGCACATTCCCGCGAGGTTTTTGCTTATGTTTATGGGTTTTAAATTTGACAGAAAAAAAACATCGCTCTGTTATCAAGCATTAATTTCAGCACTTTGTGGAAAATAATGTATTACAGCGAAGTTGCATTTGTAGCCGGCGCGTCGGTTTTATATCTGAAATTTTTGTTTTTTACTTTTCTAAACAGCGGAAATAATATCTGTGATATGTTTATATATGTCGGTTTATTTATGTTTTCAATCTTTGTTTCTTTGAAATTCAGCGCGGTTTTTTTGTTTTACGGTGCGGTGTTAATATGTATTGGAATTTCATATTTGGGAATATAAAATGAAAGAAGAAATTATTGTCGTTTCAAATAAAATGGGTTTACATGCAAGACCTGCAGCTATGCTTGTGCAGACTACAAATAAATATCGCTCTGCGATTAAGATTTTGAAGGATGATTTTGAAGTTAACGCAAAGAGTATTATGGGTGTTATGGCTTTAGCTGCCGGGTGCGGGAGCGCGTTGAGATTTATCGCCGACGGTCCGGATGAGAACGAAGTTTTGGCCGCGGTTAAAAGTCTGTTTGAATCTATGGTGGATTGAGTTGTTTTTTAACCGTGAATTTGATTAGCGAGGGAGAAAAAATGCCTGATAAGAAAGACATCGTTTTTAAAGGTGTTGCTGCGTCCCCCGGAATTGCTATTGGCAAAGTTTTTTTTGTTGAAGGTGACGATTTTCACCCTGTCTGCAGGGAAATACCTAAAAATGCAATAGAAACTGAAAAAATGCGTTTGAATAACGCCGTTGAAAAAACAAGAGCCGAATTTAAAGCGATTTACGCCAAGATTGACGAAACTCTCGGTAAAAATTATGCGCAAATAGCAGATGTTCATCTTTTAATTCTAGACGATCCAATTATGAAAAAGGATGTCTATAAACTTATAGACTGCGGAATTAACGCGGAATATGCTGTTTTTAAGGTTGTAGATAATATTGTCCGTTCTTTTGAGTCCATAGAAAATGACTATTTCAGGGAAAGAAAACTTGATATTCAAGACACCGGAAAGAAAATTATTGGATATCTGTTGGGCAGACAAAGAAAAAATCTTGCAAGTTTAACCAAGGGTTCAATAGTAGTTTCCCATAATTTAACTCCCGCTGACACTATGGCGATAAGAGAGAGATTAGTTAAAGGTTTTGTTACGGATATTGGTGGAAAAACTTCGCATACGGCGGTTGTTGCTCAAGGACTTTCAATACCGGCAGTTGTAGGCTTAAAAGTAATATCTTCTCAAGTAATGACCGGAGATATTATAATTGTTGACGGGAATAAAGGTGAGGTTATATTAAATCCGACTTCCGAGACTATAGCCAAATATAAAAGAGAGTTCGTTGTACAGTCTGAAAAGAAAAAAGAGCTTGAAAAACTTAAAGATTTATTGGCTGAAACGCCGGATAATCACAAAGTTTTAATTTTTGCAAATATTGATAATCCCGACGAAATACAGTCAGTTTTAAGTAGCGGTGCAACGGGAATAGGTCTTTACAGGACGGAATTTATATATTTTAACCGCGTTAATATGCCGTCTGAAAGAGAACATTTTGAAAATTATTCTATGGTTGTAAAAATGATGTCGCCTTATCCAACTGTTATAAGAACGTTTGATTTGGGCGGCGACAAGCTTACAAAAATAGGTCTTTTAAATGTGGAGCAGGAAAAGAATCCATTTTTGGGTTTGAGAGCTATAAGACTTTGCCTTAAATACCCTGAAATTTTTATTGATCAGTTGAAAGGCATTTTAAAAGCATCGGCTTATGGGAAAGTCAAGCTTATGTATCCGATGGTATCCGGAGTTGAAGAGTTATGCGAGGTTAATAAAATTCTTGATGAAGTAAAACGAAATTTGAAGAAAGAAAATGTAAAATTTGACGAGGAAATGGAAGTCGGTGCAATGATAGAAGTACCGTCTGCTGCTATGATAATTGACGCTATCGCTAAAGAAGTTGACTTTGTTTCAATAGGAACTAATGACTTAATACAATATACGCTTGCTATTGACAGAATAAATGAAAATGTCGTAAATCTTTATGATCCTCTGCACCCTGCGATTTTGAGATTTATTAAGAAAATTATAGAAGAGAGTCATAAAGCGGGAATAACCGTAAGTATATGCGGAGAAATGGCGGGGGATCCGTATTACGCGCCCATTCTTTTAGGTTTCGGGCTTGACCAGTTCAGCGTGTCACCTACGCAGGTTCCGGAGATTAAGAGAGTGATAAGAAGCATTTCTTTTGTGGACGCCGAAAAGATTTCGGAAAAAGTTTTAAAATGCGGTGACAGAGAGTCGGTTTTAAAAATTATAAATGCCACTTACGCGTAATAAAACATCGTAAAAGTTTTGATATCTAGTTTTAAAATCTTTGTTGGAAATAGAGAATAAGCTGAGAATAATGTCTAATATAAGGAATTTTTGCATCATAGCCCATGTAGATCATGGAAAAAGCACGCTTGCTGACAGGCTCCTTGAGCATACCGGGACGATTTCGCCAAGAGAGATGAAAGATCAAATTCTTGACGATATGGAACTGGAAAGAGAAAAAGGCATAACTATAAAAGCTAAAGCCGTAAGAATGAATTATACGGATAAAAACGGCGAAGAATATATATTCAATTTAATTGATACTCCGGGCCATGTTGATTTTACGTATGAAGTGTCAAGAGCTCTCAGCGCTTGCGAGGGAGCGGTTTTGGTAATTGACGCTACACAGGGCGTGGAAGCACAGACTCTTGCAAATACTATGCTGGTGAAAAACAGAGGACTTAAAATTATTCCGGTGATAAATAAAATAGATTTGCCTACCGCCGAGATTGAAGGCGTCCGCGAACAAATGAAAGAAGGACTTGAAATTGACAGTCCTCCTATACTTGCGAGCGCAAAAGAGGGTGTAGGCATAAACGAGATAATAAATTCGGTGATATTGGAAATTCCTCCTCCAGAAGTTTTTAAAGAGAAGCCGTTGTCAGCTTTGATATTTGATTCGTTTTACGATTCCTATCGCGGAGTTATAGTTATAATAAGAGTTTTTGATGGAAAAATCCGAAAAGGTATAAAAATTAAATTTATGGCGTCTGGCGCAGAGTGTGAAACGCTTGAAGTCGGATATATGAAAATAAGAATGGTTGAGGCAAACGAACTTTTTTCGGGTGAAGTCGGATATGTAGTTTCAGGAGTAAAAGATATACGCGATATAAAAATCGGCGATACAATTACCGAGACTGTAAATCCGACAAAACGTCCACACGAAGGGTATAAAGAAGTAAATCCTTTCGTTTTTGCGGGATTTTATCCTAACAGCGCATCTGAGTACGGCGAGTTAAAGAGCGCTTTGGGAAAGTTAAAACTTTCAGACTCTTCTCTTGTGTATTCTCCTGAAACCTCAATAGCTTTGGGTTTTGGATTTAGGTGTGGTTTCTTGGGCTCTTTGCATTTGGATATAGTTAAAGAGAGACTTGAAAGAGAATTCGGACTGAATCTTCTGGTTACGGCGCCAAACGTTATATATAAAATAAAATCTAAAGGTAGATTTATAAAAATAGATAATCCCTCAGAATTTCCGAGCGCTTCAGATATTGAGGAAATTTGGGAGCCTTATGTTGAAGCAACGATAATCTGCCCTGTTAGTTTTTTGGGCCCCATTCTTGATTTATGCCAGAAAAAAAGAGGAAAACAGATATTGATGAAGTACATAAATGCTAAGATTACGGTTTTAAAGTACCGTATGCCTCTTGCGAAAATTATCGTTGGTTTTTATGACGCTCTGAAGTCGGTTTCAAAAGGTTACGCCTCTTTTGACTATGAGCATATTGAGCCGCAGCTGGGTGATTTGGTGAAACTTGAAATTATAATAAATATGGAAGTTGTTGACGCTTTTACAGTTATAATTTATAAAGACGAAGCACAGCTGGTGGCGCGTTATCTTACTGAAAAGTTAAAATCCATTATTCCAAGACATATGTTTGAAATTCCCGTGCAGGCAAGAGTGAATAATAGAATAATTGCCAGAGAGACTATATCGGCATTACGTAAAGACGTTCTTGCAAAATGCTATGGTGGTGATATAACGAGGAAACGTAAACTTCTTGAAAAACAGAAAGAAGGCAAGCGTAAAATGAGACAATTTGGAAAAGTGGAAATTCCGTCAGAGGCTTTTATTGCAACACTGAAAATAAACGAGTAAAGTAAAATATATATTTCTTTCTTTGTATTTGTTATAATTTTTTCTCTTGCAGGTCTTTTTTATTCTTAATTATGTAGAGAAGATTGAGAGTAAAATCAAGCGAATTAAACAAACAACAGCGAGCTTAGAAACTGGAATTGGTAATACAATGAGGAAGTTGGACAGGAAGCGTGATATAGACGTTGTGTAGTGACAGATTTTCGTTTATTGCCGTTAAATCTAGATTTAACCGAACTCTAGACTATATATAATGAGAGGGAGTAAATAAAATAACAAACTGTTTTATTATGTTTATTATGTGGTGTTGAATTTATTGTTATGCGGATAGGATGAGTCAATGGAAATTTTGTGGATAATGCCTATAATAGTGCTAATAATGGTGCTGCTTGGATTTCAAGATATGTGCTATTAGGCACGGTTTTTACAAGAAAAGAGATATGAGAAGAACTTTTACTGATTATACTCGTGAATATAATTATAAAAATCATGGACCACTATGAGTCATTGATAAATGAAATAAATGCCTCTTTCCAAATTATTTTTTGGTTGTGTTATTGTGGTATAGTATGTTTTTGGATATGGTTAATATAACGTGTAATCATAAAGTCTTATAAATATAAGAGTAATTTGTAGTGGTTATAGTAATTAGTGTGGAACTGTATAGTATATAGTAGTTAGGGTATTTCCAATTCTGAAAGAGTTCGGTGTTATCTATTGTTATCTATGTCGCATAATACGTGATACATATTGATGTCAAGCTATTTCGCTTTATGTATATGAGATAATATTGTTGAGGGGTGTGTTAGCTGTGGAGTTTAAACTTTTTCTCGTAGGAAGTGTTCTTTTTGTTATAGCTATGTTTATGCTTATTGCAAAAAGGCATTTTAAAACTTTTTCGTCACAAAAATATTTTAAACAAATATATTTATGGGTTGACATGAGTTGGTCTGCTCTTATAATAGCTTCTTTTGTTATGTTTTTTTTTATACAGGCTTTTAAGATTCCCACAGGTAGCATGAGAAATACTCTTATTGAAGGTGATCATCTTTTTGTGAATAAATTTATTTATGGTTTTCGTATTCCTTTTGCCGACAGTGGAAAAAGGTACGCTGCGTTAAAGAACATTAAGCGGGGAGACGTAGTTGTTTTTCAAGCTCCTCCTAAAGCTTTGGCGGTTTCTGAGAAAAAAAACGGGGAAATAAAAGTAGATTATATAAAAAGGTGCGTTGCTGTCGCGGGCGACAAGGTTGAAATAAGAAATAAAGTGCTTTTTGTAAACGGTGTCCGCGTTAACGATTCTTGCGCGAGTTTTAATGATTCTTATGTTTTTCCGAAAATCAGTTTATTTAATGATATGAAAGAATATCAGCGGGCCTGGGAAATAGGCGAATTTGCCTCAGTTCCGGCGGTTTTTATAAGAGATAATTTCGGCCCTGTGACTGTACCAGAGGGGCATTATATGATGATGGGCGATAACAGGGATTTTTCTCTTGATTCTCGTTTTTGGGGACCACTACCTGATAAGTATGTAAAAGGTAAGGCGTTGCTTTTGTACTGGCCGGTTAAACGTTGGAGGTTAATATTATGACTTGTATTGTTTGGTTTATTGTTTCTATCGCGCTCTTAGCTTTTGAAATGTTATCGCCGTCGTTTTTTTTCTTTTTTTGCCTCTCCGTCGGTTCCGTATTCGCAGCGATAATGTCTTGGTTTAATGTTTTAATCCAGATTGAATTTGCTGTTTTTGTAACCGTTTCCGTTATATCTGTATACTTTATAAGGCCTGTGCTAAAAAGAGTCTTGAGTAGGTCTGAAACTGTAAATTCTAATGTGGACGCTCTTATTGGAGAAAATGCCGTAGTTGTTGAAAATATAAGTCCTTTAAAATCCGGTTTTGTGAAAGTTTTAAGCGAAATATGGAGAGCCGAATCGGACGTTGAATTTAAGGTGGGTGAGACGGCGAAAATAAAAAGTATCAGTGGGACGAGACTTATAGTGAAAAAATAAAGGCTGCGTGGACTTTTGAGAGTGGGGTTGCAACATATAAAAAATGTAAGTATATAAATTAAATTAGTAAGGAGGTTGGTATGCTGACGTTGACGTTTATTTGGATAGTTATAGCTTTTGTGATTGTTTTTATAGCGAATTCTATAAAGATAATAAGGCAATATGAGAAAGGGCTCGTTGAAACTTTAGGCAGATATACAGGAACGAGACATTCAGGCGCTAATATTATTATTCCGCTGTTTCAGAGGATGTTAAGGGTTGATATGAGGGAGCGGGTTATAGATGTTCCCCCGCAAAGCGTTATTACAAAAGACAATGTTTCGGTAATTGTGGATGCCATTATTTATTTTCAGGTTACTGATCCCGTAAAAGTTGTTTATAATATTGAAAATTTTGCGCTTGCTGCTTTAAAGCTTGCGCAGACAAATTTGAGAAACGTAATCGGTGATATGGAGTTAGATAGTACTCTTACGTCTAGGGAAAAAATAAACGCTCAATTGAGAGTTGTAATGGACGAAGCTACTGATAAATGGGGTGTAAAGGTTACGAGAGTTGAAATACAAAAAATTGATCCTCCCAGAGATATTACGGACGCTATGTCAAAGCAAATGAAAGCCGAAAGAGAAAAGAGAGCGAATATTTTGGAAGCTGAAGGTTTAAGACAGGCAGCTATTCTTAAAGCGGAGGGTGCAAAACAAGCCGTTATTCTTGATGCTGAGGCAGTAAAGGAGAAACAAGTCTTAGAAGCTAGTGGAGAAGCTGAAGCTATAAAAAAAGTCGCGGAAGCTGAAAAATATAAAATTGAAATAGTATACAGCGCTATACATGAAGGTAAACCTACTAACGATCTTATCGCTATTAAATATCTTGAAGCGCTTGGGAAAGTTGCCGATGGACAAGCGACAAAGATTTTTCTTCCACTGGAAACTACAGGAGTTACAGCTTCACTTGGTGGCATAGCGGAACTCTTTAAGAACACTCCGAAATCGGAGGAAGTTGTGAAAACTGTTTCCGGCAAATAGTTTTTTTATTATGCTTGTGTAGGTGTGTTTATTTTTAGCGCGCCGGATATATATATTTAGACGAACGCTTATGGCAGGTTTATATGTTCATGTGCCTTTTTGTCACAGGAAATGTCTTTACTGCAATTTCTTTTCGGTAAATTATGACAACGTTTTAGCGGATAAATATATCGACGCTTTAATAAAACACGCGGTAAAGTTCAAGGATGAAAAAATAGATTCGGTTTATATAGGTGGAGGAACGCCTTCAGTTTTGTCTTTAGGACAAATACGAAGACTTTTAGAAGTGTTGAATGAAGTTTTTGACTTGTCAAGAGTTCAAGAATTTACATTTGAGCTGAATCCAGAGTCGGTTTCAAAAGAAAAGCTGTGCATTCTCAGGAAGCTTGGAGTAAATAGATTAAGCATAGGGCTTCAATCTGTTGAAGATAAATCTCTGAAATTTTTGGGGAGGGCGCACGATTTTAGAACTTTTTGTAGCACTTATGATACGGCGAGGGAAGAAAATTTTGACAATATAAATATTGATTTGCTGTACGGTTTGCCGGAACAAACGCTGAAAGACTGGAAAAAAGTGCTAAAAGAAACTTTGCTTTTTAACAGCGAACACTTGTCTCTTTATCCTTTATCAATAGAAGAACACACCTCTTTTTATAGAAATAAGACGGTTATATGTGGTGATATCCAAAGAGATATGTACGACTATGGAGCGGAGATGTTGGCGGCTAAAGGGTACGGTCATTATGAGATTTCAAATTGGGCTAAACGGAATAGGGAGTCTTTTCATAATACAAATTATTGGCGCAATTTTGAGTATGTGGGTATTGGCGCGGGTGCCGCAGGTTACCTGAAGAGAAATAGATATAAGAATATTGAAGATGTTAATATGTATATAAGTCTGCTGGAAAATGATTGCAGTACTGAATTTGAAAATGAGTGTATTGACGATAAACTTTATGAAACGGAAACTATTATACTAGGGTTAAGACTTTTGAATGAAGGACTGGATACGCGTTGTTTTAACAGTCCTGAGAAATATAATATACTTTTGGAGTGTTTAAAAAATAAAATGCTGGAAATTAAAAATGGCAAAGTAAAACTTGTTAAAGAATGCGTTTTTATTTTTAATCAAATCGTCTCAAAATTCGTTTAATAAGAAATTTTTATATAATGATGTATTGAAGGATTGTATAGTCGTGAAAAATATAAGAAACGGCGGTTCTGCGGATGTTGAAGAATATTTTAAGCTTTATTTTTGGTTCTCAAAATAAAAGAGATATAAAAGCTGTAAAACCTATAGTGGAAAAAGTGAATGCTTTTGAAGCTCATATAAAAAAGCTTACGGACGAAGAATTAAAGTCAAAAACTTTTGAATTTAGGACACGTCTTTCAAAAGGAGAAACTCTTGACGATATTTTACCTGAAGCTTTTGCCTGCGTCAGAGAAGCTTCGTTGAGGACACTAGGGTTGAGGCATTTTGACGTACAGATTATCGGCGGGTATATTCTGCATAAAGGCAAAATTGCGGAAATGAAAACAGGAGAAGGCAAAACTTTAGCTGCTACTCTTGCGGCGTACCTTAACGCTTTGCCGCAAAAGGGTGTGCATATAGTAACCGTAAATGATTATCTTGCGAAAAGGGATAAAGAATGGATGGGCGTAATTTATGAGAAACTCGGACTTACGGTCGGTAGTGTTAGACACGAAACTACAAGTGAAAGCAGAAGAGCAGCTTATAACTGCGATATAACTTATGTCACAAACAACGAACTCGGCTTTGATTATCTGAGGGACAATATGGTTGTCACAAACAATGACAGAGTCCTCCGACCGTTAAATTATGCGATCATAGACGAGGTTGATTCAGTTTTAATTGACGAAGCAAGAACACCTCTTATTATTTCGGGAGCGCTTGAACAGTCAACTGAAAAATATTATGTCTCGGATAGACTTGTCACTAGACTTAATGGTAGAAAGATTACCGAAAGCGAAGAAATAAAAGCCAAACACGAAGGCGTTGATTTGACAAAAAGCTATGATTATGTCGTTGACGAAAAGAACCATTCTGTTCTCTTAACGGAGCAAGGCGTTCAAAAAGCTGAGAAAATGCTGGGAGTAAAAAATATTTACGACGATTTGCAAGCTGAATGGGTTCACCATATAACGCAGGCTATAAAAGCTCGCAACTTCTACCGCAAAGATGTTGAATATGTTCTAAAGAACGGAGAAGTTATTATCGTAGATGAGTTTACCGGAAGACTTATGCCGGGAAGGAGATGGTCCGACGGACTTCATCAGGCGATTGAAGCAAAAGAAAACTTAAAAATTGCAGACGAAAACCAAACACTTGCGACGATAACGTTTCAGAATTTCTTTAGAATTTATAAGAAAATTGCGGGTATGACGGGAACTGCTTTAACCGAAGCTGCTGAATTTTGGGAAATTTATAAGCTTGGCGTCGTGGAAGTACCAACACACAATCCTATGATAAGAAAAGACTACCCCGACGTCATATATAGGACTGAAAGAGAGAAATACAACGCTGTAGTAGTCGAGATTGAACTTTTATGGAAAAAGGGACAACCAGTGCTTGTCGGCACAAGGTCAATAGAAAAGTCTGAAAAAATTGCGGCAATGCTTAGAAAAAAAGGCATTCCTCATCAAGTTTTGAACGCTAAATACCATGAACTTGAAGCACAGATTATCGCGGGCGCCGGCGCAAAAGGCGCAGTTACGATAGCTACGAATATGGCCGGAAGAGGAACGGATATTGTTCTTGGAAAGGACGATCCACTTCAAAATGAAGAAGTTAAAAAATGCGGCGGGCTTCATATAATAGGTACTGAGAGACACGAAGCGCGGAGAATAGACAACCAATTAAGAGGGCGTTCAGGCAGACAAGGGGACCCTGGATCTTCTAGATTTTTTCTCTCTATGGAAGATGAACTTATGCGTATTTTTGGCTCTGATAAAATGTCTGTCGTGATGCAGAAACTCGGCTTAAAAGAAGGAGAAGATCTGCAGCATCCGTGGATATCAAAAGCAGTGGAGAACGCTCAGAGAAAAGTTGAAGGAATGAACTTTGAAATAAGAAAACATCTTATAGATTTTGATGATGTTATAAGTAAGCAGAGAGAAGCCATTTACGGATTGAGGAACGAGATTCTTGACGGCGAAGATGTAACGGATACAATTAAAGATATGATAAATGAGTCGGTTAAAGAAAAAGTTGGTTTATGGACTGCTAAGAAATATGCGCAAGAGTGGGATTGGACGAGCATAAAGGCATGGCTGGTTAAGACTTTTGGCATTAAATACGAAGTTAAGAATGAAAATGAAATGAACTTTATGAGCAGAGAGGCCGTTCAGTCTGATATTATTGAAGAGATTCTTAAAGCTTATGATAAAAGAAAAGAGCAGCTTACCCCGGAAGTCGTATTTGATATACAGAGAGTGATATTTTTGCAGATGATAGATTCTTCGTGGAAAGATCATTTATATGAGTTAGATCAATTAAGGCAGGCTATCGGCTATAGAGCGTATGCCCATAAAGACCCTAAAATTGAATATCAGAAAGAATCTTTTATTTTATTTGAATCTATGATGAAAAGGATAAGAGAAAATACGGTAGAATATATATTTAAAGCCCACGTTGATATAAAAGTGTGCCCAGCTATGCTAAAGGAAAATGGCATTGCGGAACTAAATTCTCGTTTTGAAAAGAGCGGTGTGTTAAATAAGATAATTGGGAGCGGCAAAGGTTTGAATAAAATGAAAGTAAGAAGAAACGATCCTTGTCCTTGCGGGAGTGGCAAAAAATATAAAAAGTGCTGCGGAGCGTCTTGATAAAATCAATAAATTAAAGTTTGCAGAAGAATTGTTTTTTCCAAGTCTTAAAGTTTTTATTGTTTGAGGATATGTTCTTTATAAAAAATGAATTTAATCTAAAACGAAGCGGTTCTTGGATCATAAATGAATAGAAATTATGTAGAGCGGTATTTGCGAATAGTTTCCGGCTTGTTTTTATTGGGAAAAGAGAAATAGAATCCGTGGTTTCGGCTGGGCGAAAGTAAAAAATATTTCAGTGGGAATTTTTAGAAACGTTATATGAAGACAAAGTTAGATTATAAGAAAATTATAAAGAAAATTATATTGTGTATTCTTACGGGGGCGCTGACCGTGTGCGCGTTTCCTAAGTTAAATTTGTTTTTTTTGGCTTGGGTAGCTTTTGTCCCGATGATTTTTGCAGTAGTGAAAACGGGATTTAAAAGCTCTTTCTTTTATTGTTTTCTTTCAGGACTTATTTTTAATGTATTAGGGCTTTACTGGTTTGTTACGATGCTCTATTTTAACGTCGGTTCTTATTTGCAGGTGATAATTTCAAGCGGCGCTTTATGGATATATCTTGCGCTTTACTGGGGAGTGTGGGGGTTGTGTCTGAATTTTTTAGCTTCAAAAAATATTGTAAAGAGTGTCTTAGGCTCAAATATTCTTATAGCTTTCTTTGCTTCGTGCGTGTGGGTTTTGCTTGAATACATAAGAACTTACGCACTTACGGGCTGCCCATTGCTGCTTATCGGTTATTCTCAAGTTGAGTTTACCGGGATTGTACAAATTGCTGAGTTTACAGGTGTATACGGCGTATCTTTTCTTGTGGTATTTTGTAACTTATGCTTCTATTTTTGGATTTCGGCGAAAAAGGAAAGTTTAAAACAACGCGCCAGTTTGTATCTGTGCGCGGCTTTAGTGGTTATCGGTGGATTTTCAATATTTGGAGTGATCAGAGTCGATAAATTCAGATTTTTCAGTGATAAAGAATTTACTGTTGCTGCTGTGCAGCCGAACATAGAGCAATATAAAAAAATGGATCTGTGTTATAAAGATAATATTTTGTCCACTCTTAAAGAATATGCTCTTGAAATTTCTAAAATTAAAGCTGATTTGGTTGTATGGCCTGAAACTGTGCTTCCCGATTCCGTTTGCGAAGGGAAAGAGAGTCTATGTGAGAGTGCAAAGACTCTGTCAGATACTGCCGGTGGATTTAATATTCTAAGTTCTATTTACAAGGACAAAAACAACAAATCTTTCAATGCCGTTTTAGCTTTTGAAAACGGTGATTATAAAAAAGCTGTACATAAGAAGAATCATCTGGTAGTTTTTGGGGAATTTGTTCCTTTCAGAACTTTACTTTCAAAGATTTTCGGTGTATTAAATGAAATAGGTGATTTAACAAAAGGCGAGGACGCTGAAGTTTTCAGCAACGGCCAGTTACGGATAGGGGCAACTATATGTTCCGAGAATTTGTTCCCGGATACTTCAAGAAAATTTGCTCTTTCAGGGGCAAAAGTTCTTACAAATCATACAAATGACGCGTGGTTTTTTGATACTGCCGCGCCGTATCAGCATTTTATAATGAATGTTTTTAGGGCGATTGAAAATCGTAAAACTATTATAGTCTCTGCAAATTCCGGAATTTCCGGGATAATTGAAGCCTCAGGCATAGTTGTTAAAAAGACTTTATCGTCAAAAGGCGTTTTAGTTACGGGCAAATTTCTTCAAAATGATTTTAAAACTTTTTATACAAGATACGGTGATTTATTCGTGGGTTTGTGTGTCGCGACGCTTTTAGGTTTAGCATTATTGAGATTGCGCGATAAAATTCGCAAGAGTCCGATGACATAGTTGGCTTTGAGTGTACGTGCGTATTTTATTTTGTGAATTGAAAAAACGAAAATGGGTTTTTATAACGACTGAACTTAAAGCAAGAACTTCAATTGCTTATGAAGCTAGGCGACATAATAATAAGACGGTATATTAAAGGGTTTAAAATGCTTGAAAAACAGAAAGAGAGAATAGACGCCTTAAAGGGGTTTCTTTAATATTAATTCAAAAATAAACAGGATTAAAGAACTTGAAGTTGAAATATCGGGTCCTAGTTTTTGGAATGACAAAAATAAAGCTAGGAAGATCGTGGCGGAACTTGACGTTTTAAGGAATGTTTATAAATCGTGGCGTGATCTAAGTATGCAACTTGAAGATTTAATTGATTTAAAGGAGCTTGTAAGATCAGAAAACGATGGAACTCTTTTAAAAGAGATTGAGGATAACAGCAGAGAGCTTGAAAAAGGCCTATCAGCTTTTGAGAATAAAGTGAAACTTGGCAGCGAACATGATAAAAATGACGCGATTATGTCTGTACACGCAGGAGCCGGCGGAACGGAATCCTGCGATTGGGTGCAGATGCTGGTTAGAATGTATTCAAGATGGGCAGAAGACAAGGGTTTTGAAATGGAAGTCGTTGATGTTTTAGAAGGAGATGGAGTCGGGATAAAGAGTATAACAATGATAATAAAAGGCGAATACGCCTACGGACTTTTGCAGTCTGAAATAGGCGTTCATAGGCTGGTTAGAATTTCTCCCTTTGATTCAAATAAAAGAAGACACACCTCTTTCAGTTCGGTGGATATTATACCTGTGCTAGCGGACGACATTAACATAGTTATAGAAGATAAAGATATAAAAATTGACACTTATAGATCTTCTGGTGCAGGCGGACAGCACGTAAATAAAACTGATTCCGCGGTTAGAATTACGCATTTGCTCACAGGAATAGTGGTCCAGTCGCAAAACGACCGTTCACAAACGAAAAATAAGGCGACTGCCATGAAACTTTTAAAAGCTAGACTTTATGAATTGGAACAGGAAAAACAGCGCGCTGCCTGCGAAAGACACTATAATGAAAAAGGCGCAATAGAATGGGGCAGTCAAATACGTTCCTATGTTTTTATGCCTTACCAGCTTGTGAAAGATCACAGAACGGGCTATGAGACGTCGCGGCTGGATTTAATTATGGATGGAGGAATTGACGAGTTTATAAATGCATATTTGTCTTGGAAATTGAAGAAGAAGAAGTAGTAGTAGTAGTTGCGCGACGATAAAGTGACAGTAAATAAGAAAAGTTGTTTTGCTCCATTAAAACCAATTCGTTGGATTTTAATATTTTTGTTCTGTTTGGTTTATTTGTTTTGAGAGTTGGGTAAAAATATTTCAGTACTTTTTCACGCTGAGGAAAATTTCTATTGTTTTTACTTAACACGAACGTCGCTGTGTAAAATGCCGAATTTGCGGTAATTTTGACATATAAATCAAATTTTGTTAAAATTTTATCTGCTGAAAAGTGTAGACATATGGAGAATGGAGAGGTTAGTATATTTCAAGAGAGGTAATGGATCCTACACTGTAAACGTGAATAGGAGCGGACAAGCTAGGAGTCTTAATTAGAAAAATCGGAGAAAATATAGATATATGCGGATTTTAAAAGAAGGTTATTTGTTTATTGTACTTCCGCTTGTTCTTGGATTAATGGTGTTTATTATCGGAGGAAGTAGGTTTTCAGTGGCGGTAGGGATTTTATTCATTTTAGTTTCATTGTTTTGTATTTATTTTTTCAGGGATCCCCAAATAGAGGTAACAAAAGGAAAGAATTTAGTGATTTCTCCGTGCAATGGAACGGTTTTAGATGTTAGCGAAAATGAAAAAGAGAAAGTCGTACGGGTATTTTTATCTCTCTTAGACGTGCATTTGCAGCGTTCTCCTATTGAGGGAAAAGTTGTTGGTGTTGAATATAAACGTGGAAAATTTTTATTAGCTATGAAAGAACAGGCGCATATAGTCAATGAACAAAACATTATAACTATAGAAAATGAAAACGGGAAGTATTTTGTTAAACAAATTGCAGGAGTACTCGCAAGAAGGTGCGTTTCATGGGTAAAATCCGGCGACGTTTTAGAGCAAGGCGATAAAATAGGAATGATAAAATTTAGCTCTCAGGTTGATCTGCATATGCCCAAGACTGTCAATATCAAAGTAAAACGGGGCAATAAAGTTAGAGCAGGCATAACGGTTTTTGCGACTTATAATAATAATTGAGTAGGTGAAAAGCGTCGTTATGGTTATCGGAAAATTAAAGAAAAGTGTTTATATTTTGGCGAGTCTTTTTACATGTGGGAATATAATTTGCGGCTGTTGGGCTATAATATTGCTAATAGACGGAAGTTTTTCAAAAGCAGCGTGGTTTATTATGCTGGCAGTAGTCTTTGATATGGTGGATGGAAGAGTAGCTAGAATAACGAAGACAACAAGTGATTTTGGCGTTCAGCTGGATTCTTTGAGCGATTTGGTTTCATTCGGAGTTGCCCCTGCAATTATGATGTATAGACTTATTTTAGGCGCGGCGGGTAAAATCGGTATAGCAGTAACCGTGTTATTTGTCGTATGTAGCGCTTGGCGTCTTGCAAGATTCAATGTTATGGCTGGGAAAGGTGTGTCTCAAGATGTTTTTTTAGGTCTGCCAACGCCGGCTTCGGCGGGGTTATTAGGATCGTTTGTATTGAGTTATGAATTGTTTATTGCCAAGTACTCATCCTTCTCATTTTTTGTAACAATGCCGTTTTTAATGAAAAATACGCCTATGTTATTGAATATAATGTTTGTTGTGATGGTGGCTTTGTCTTTGCTTATGGTCTTAAATATTCCCTATGCTTCTTTTAAGAAATTGAAGTTTTCACGCTATAAAATATTTGGTTTTTTAGTTTTAATAGTGCTTTTTGCGTGTACCGTATTTGCATTTGCATATGTGCAGAGTATTATTTTTATATTGTTTTTTTTATACGTTCTTTCCGGCCTATTTGTTTATATAGGTGTGAAATCGCGGGAAATTTTAAAAAAATTTATTTGAAAAAAGTGAGGAATAATGGCAGTTGAACAAATTTTAATTTTGATTAAACCTGACGGTATTAGAAAATCTCTAACGGGGAATGTTTTAACCAAGCTTTCTCAATTAGAAATGGCTATAATAGGGGCGAAAGTAGTTAAAGTAAGCAAAGAACTGGCAGAGGCACATTATTATCAATTAAAAGACAAGCCGTTTTTCGGCGAGCTTTTAGATTATATTCAGGGTAGAATATACGGCGGAGAGACTTGGGATAGAGTATTGGCGTTTGTATATCAGGGCGTGGACGCTGTTGCCAGAACAAGAAAAATTGTGGGATTGACGAATCCTGAAGAAGCTGATCCCATCTCAATTAGGGGTTCGTACGGAAGGATAACTACTAAGGGAGTGTACGAAAACGTAATACACTGCTCTTCTGACGTGTCGGAAGCTGAAAGAGAAATTAAATTATGGTTTAAACCTCAAGAAATAGTAAGAAAAATATACGCGACAAAAAAAATTGAAGTTAATAAAGAAGAAAAAATAGTTTGGGAATAATCGTTGAAATTATAAAGAAAGTTATTTGGTAACAGCGATAAAAAAACATAGGGAGCGTATAAAAAATGGCAACGTCATTAGAATTATTTGTACAAGAAATGCGAGAGCTTTTTACTCCTGACGAAGTTTATATGATGGACGGTTCGCCGGAAGAAGCGGAAAAATTGACGGCTATTGCCCAGAAATCTGAAGTAGGTGGAAGGGTCGTTTTGAAAAAATTGAACGAGAAAGAGTACCCGAACTCTTATTACCACCGTTCAAATCCCAATGATGTTGCACGTACTGAACATTTGACTTTTGTATGCACTCCTTTAAAAGAGCAGGCGGGTCCTAATAATAACTGGATGGATCCTCAAGAAGCGAAAGAAAAAATGACAGGCTTTTTCAAGGGTGCAATGAAAGGGAGGACGATGTACGTAATTCCCTTTGTAATGGGAACGCCTAAATCAAATTATGCGAAAAACTGCGTTCAGGTAACGGATTCTGTTTACGTTGCTTTGAGTATGAGGATTATGTCTAGAGTCGGGAAACAAGCCATTGAAAGAATAGGCAGTTCGTCCGATTTTTTTAGGGGAATCCATTCTATAGGCGACATAAATCCCGACAGAAGATTTATTATGCATTTTCCGCAGGAAAATCTTGTTATGAGTTTTGGATCTGGATACGGCGGGAATGCTTTGCTTGGCAAAAAATGTTATTCTCTAAGAATTGCTTCTTATTTAGGTTATCAAGAAGGCTGGCTTGCCGAACATATGATTATTATGGGTGTGCAGTCTCCTGAAGGAAAAATAACGTATTTTCTTGGAGCTTTTCCATCGGCGTGTGGAAAAACAAATCTTGCGCTTTTAGAGCCTGTGCTTAAAGATTATAAGATATGGACTTTGGGAGATGATATCGCTTGGATTAATATAGGGGAGGATGGACGGCTTTACGCAATTAACCCTGAGTCAGGCTTTTTCGGAGTCGCTCCCGGGACAGGAGCGAATACGAATCCTGTTATGATGAAAACGCTTAGAAACAACAAGTTTTATCCAACGTTATTTACAAATACAGCTGTTGACAATTGTAAGAATACCCCGTGGTGGGAAGGAGTTTCGGACGATATTCCCTCAGATTTAAGTGATTGGCAGGGGCATAAATACGATAAAAATTCTGGGAAACCCGCGGCTCATCCGAATTCAAGATTTACAGTTTCAATTTATAATTGTCCTACTCTCTCACCTGAATACGACAATCCTGAGGGTGTTCCTATTTCGGGAATAATTTTCGGCGGACGCAGAAAAGACACGATTCCGCTGGTATATGAAGCGAAAGACTGGAGTAGAGGTGTGTTTACCGCCTCAATAATAGGTTCTGAGACGACTGCGGCTTCAAGCGGGCAGTTAGGGAATGTAAGACGCGATCCTATGGCTATGCTTCCTTTTTGTGGATATAATATGGGAGACTATTTTCAGCACTGGCTTAATATCGGCGAAAAGGTAAAAAAACTTCCTAAAATATTTATAGTAAACTGGTTTAGAAAAGACGAAAATGGTAAATTTATGTGGCCGGGATTCAGAGATAATTCTAGAATTATAAAGTGGATGTTGGATAGAATTGAGGGAAAGACGGGGGCAAGGGAATGCGAAATAGGCTTATTTCCTCAAGAAGGATCTATAGATTTGAAAGGGTTAAGCATTGAGAAAGAAGTTATGGAAAAATTGTTTAGAGTTGACGAAGGAGAGTGGAGAAGAGAAATATCAATGATAGAAGAGTTCTATGTGAAGTTCGGTGATAAGATTCCCGTGGCTCTGAGAAATCACTTAAAAGAGCTTAGAAAGAAATTCGGAATGTAAAGATGTGAAAGATGTGTTTGTGAGTGTTTCTTCTTGTTTGCTATGTAATCAATATAATAGGGAGGGTAAAAGAATTCTCTTTCATTTTCTATGATTTTCAACGTGAAAGAATCGGCGTATAAATTAAAAATATAAAAGTTTAGTATTTTCTTAAACATCTTTCCCGTATATGGACGTAGTTTGTAAATTTTAACGTTTGTTTGCCGGGCACAAATTATGATTGAAAAGCTTATAAAGAAAAATATGATATACCGTGGAAACGGGATAGATTTTTTTTGCGACGAAGTAAAGCTTCCAAATAACGCTGTCGTAAAGAGAGAGTATATAAATCATCCCGGTGCGGCGGCCATTCTTCCTTTTATTGATGAAAAGAATATTGTTTTAGTGAAGCAATACAGATATCCTCTAAATCAAATAACTTATGAAATACCTGCTGGTAAAATTGATAAAAATGAGACGCCTTCTGAATGCGTAATCAGAGAACTCAAAGAAGAAACAGGGTATAAAGCTGAAAGAGTGGAAAAACTTTTATCGTTTTTCCCCAGTGCGGCTTTTTCAAATGAGGTTATATATATATTTACGGGCTTTGGGCTTAAAGAGGGGGAACAAAATAGAGATGACGACGAATTTATTTTAAAAGATATTATAAGTTTTAAAGAAGCGATTAAAATGGTCAAAATGGGCAAGATAATAGATTCAAAAACGATTATTGCGTTGATATATTTTGAAAAGTTTTAAATATTAAGTAAGAGTTGATTTGCTGTGGCAAGAAGA
>JAISUD010000012.1 GCA_031272265.1 Endomicrobium sp.
ATAGATTCAAAAACGATTATTGCGTTGATATATTTTGAAAAGTTTTAAATATTAAGTAAGAGTTGATTTGCTGTGGCAAGAAGAAAGTACACGCGTTGTTATGTAAAGCTTGGTGAAAATAAAGCGCTGTTTAAATGCTGACATAGTTTTTGAGAGAATCTTTTTGTTTCGGCGGATTTTACTTTATTATATTCTTTAATTGTATTATTTGGGAATAGAGAAATAAGGTTCATATTATAATATCTTGTCTTCATAAGACCATTAGAAATCTAAAAAGGAATTACAAATAACTTACGGGTAGAAGTTTGTGGGTAATATAGATTTTTATTGATTTAATGACAGAAATTAGAAGTTAAATGTAATTATGAATGATGTGGGTGAAGAAATAAAATTGAAGATGTGAAAATAAAGGAAGATAAAAATAAATGACATAGAATTGCTGACAATAATATTAGCACCTAATGTTGACGACGCTACTCTTATGCCTGAAAGACGTAAAGAAGTAGAAAGATTGTTGAGAGGGGCAGGCACTATAGAAGAAGAGTTGGGTATTAGATTCTATAATCTTAATAATTATGCAATGACTAATCTATGGATTGACTGTTACAGAAGATTACGTGGTATATAGGACCCGTCACGCAGAATTACCACAACTACCACCACTTAATTATAGAATAGAAAAAATAGAAGGATGGATAGTAGGAGGATTAGGTGTGCCGCCTATAGAGGATATTATGGGAGCGCGGACATTAGAAGACTTACGGAACTGTTTAATCATGGTATTTGACATAATACTCACAATATGCTGGGCGCGGGACTTGTACACTGGGCACAGACATTTTGTAAGAGGTGCCGTTGCAAATAATATTGCAACTAGCGCGCCGATTGGTGGGAAGGTATGTGGACGCTCATAACTGTGCGGCTAAGACATCTGTTCCGACAGCGGAATAGGATAAATCACGGGTATTTATGCAACTGGACACATTTGCGAATGAACTAAATGAGCTTTTAGCAATATGCTGGAACAGAAATATCAGGCATGTAGAGAACGGAATACGGAGGTGTATAAGAAGGGTTAATTTCTGGTAAGATGAAAAATTATTAAATAACCATTCAGACATAAGGAATCTTCTAATGGGAAGGGACCCTGTGTAGTTCTTTTCTCTCCATGAGGCGGAAGACATAAGAAATCTCCTAGCGATGAGGGATCGTGTACAGTTCTTTAGGATAGGAGCGAAATTGTTTGACTGGTATAGAGATCAGCTACATAATGCGAGAGATCGAGATGACGTTACTCTTATAGAAAGACTGGAACATCGGCAAAATGTGATTAGGGAGGCGTATGGCGAAGTTCTCGTGCTGTTCTTGAGGAGTATAATAGGCAAGGATATGGACATTCCAACTGAATAGAGATACTAGATAATATGAGACAACAAAATAGGATAGGAGAGGATATAAGAATATGTCTTATTGCTTTGCGAGACTGTATACGCAACACGCAAGATGAGTTGAGCAAAAGTGGTGAAAATGAACAGAAAAGAGCCTTTTTACAGTTGCAGTATGATATAGATATAACGAACTGCTAAAATGAGATAATAAATAATATGGGGTGACAGAATAGGATAGGAAGGGATATAAGAAGGCGTCTTGTTATGTTGCTGAGGCGTATACTCAACATACAAAGTGAGTTGTAAAGAGAGTGTGGACTCCTGTTGATAAAGCTAAGAAAGCGTCAATGGACGCGTAGAGGTGACGTTCGTGGAAACAAGCATAATGATAAAGGAGTTTACTGTTGGTTGATGTTTGATGAGTCGGAACTAGATTGTACAGTGGGGGAGTACCGTCAGCTTGTCTTCTACCATATATCTTATAGTTTGTTAATCGCAGGGACGTATATAGCGGTAGCGTTTGCGCCTTTTATAGGAAGAAATGGTCGTTTGAAAATTCTAGAAATATACGATGTTAAGCAAGATTAGGGTTGCTCGGTCAAGAACAATTTAAAGATATATTATTGTCAGACGCCTTTAAGAAACGGCTTTGCATGAAAAGCCGGCACGTCGGTAGGACTTCTCTACGTTTCCTGCGGAAACAAAAGAAGGAAAGCGTATAATTAGTCGTTTGTAATTGATAATAAGTGTGGTAAGAAACGGGGCTATGCTTCGCTTGGTATGATTGTTTTGGGTTTTTAGTCTGTTGTAAATTCTGTTTACTTTAATTTGGACACTAGCTAATTGTATATGTAAAGGGACGTGCAGTCTGGTCATTTCTGCCTATGCTTATTCGTCTATTCTCGTATCTTGATGTGTAAAGAGACAGGCGGGGTAGTGCGTTTTCGCGTTTATGATAAAACAATAACCCAGTCCATTGTAAAAGAAGGTTTTATGAGGAGAAGCACTTATTGTGGAAGCATAAAAGAAAGTAATATAGGAGAAGAGATTGTTGTTTGCGGGTGGGTTCATTCACGGCGTGATCACGGCGGGGTGATTTTTATTGATTTAAGAGACAGAGAAGGTGTCTTGCAGGTTGTCTTTCAGCCCGAGAACAAAAAAGCGTTCAAAACGGCTGAAAGCCTGCGCGACGAATATGTAATTCTTGTTGAAGGTGTAGTTAGACATAGGCCTGGTGGTGCTGACAATTCAAACATAAGTACAGGCAGTGTTGAACTTTTAGCTGCTAAACTTGAAATACTAAATACTTCATTTCCGCTTCCTTTTGATGTTTCGGACTGTGCTAGTATTTCCGAAGAACTGAGACTAAAATACAGGTATCTTGACTTGCGGCGTCCGAATCTTCAAAGAAATTTTATAATGCGCCATGAACTTTCAAAAGAAATAAGGAATTTTTTAAATGAAGAAGGATTTTTAGAAATAGAGACACCGTTTTTAACGAAGTCTACACCTGAAGGAGCCAGAGACTTTTTAGTACCGTCAAGACTTCATTGGGGGAGTTTTTTTGCACTGCCTCAGTCTCCACAGCTTTTCAAACAAATTTTAATGGTTGCTGGTTTTGACAGATATTATCAAATTGTTAGATGTTTTAGAGACGAAGATTTGCGCTCAGACAGGCAGCTTGAATTTACGCAGGTTGACATTGAAATGTCATTTGTGGACGAAAAAGATGTAATGTGCGTCGTTGAAAGAATGCTTGCAAGGGTTTTTAAAACGCTGCTTAATCTTGATTTAAGAGTTCCGTTTGAAAGAATATCTTATGCTGATGCGGTGTTAAGGTATGGTTCTGATAAGCCTGATATAAGATTTGAGATGGAGATAAAGGATTTCAGCTGCGAGTTTAAAGACGTTAAGTTCGGTGTATTTTCTTCGGCGCTGTCAAGCGGGAAAGTTGTTAGAGGTTTATGTATACCAAAAGGTGCGGATTTTTCCAGAGCAGAAATTGACGGGCTTGCAGAATTTGTTAGTGGGTACGGTGCCAAAGGTTTGGCGTGGGTGAAAATTACCGATTCTGGTGCACAGTCAAACATAGTGAAGTATTTTAAAGAAGATGAAATAAAAATGATTGTTTCTAAACTTAACGCTAAATCTGGTGATTTGATTGTTTTTCTTGCGGACGAAGAAAAGATAGTTGCGCAGGGACTTGGTGCGTTGAGGCTTAAGATAGGCAGAGAATACGGTCTTATAGATAAAAACAAATTTGCCTTTTTATGGGTGGTTGATTTTCCTCTTATGGAGTGGGATAAAGAAGAATGCCGTTGGCAGGCACTGCACCACCCTTTTACGTCCCCTAAATCCCCGGATTCTCTTACGAAAGAAAACGTGGCGTCGGCAAAGGCTAGAGCTTATGATATTATTTTAAATGGGGTGGAGCTTGGCGGCGGCTCCATAAGGATACATAAAAGTGAAATTCAAAAAAAAGTTTTTGAAATTTTAGATATCGCGCAGGAATCTGCAAAAAAGAAGTTCGGTTTTTTGCTTGATGCGCTGAGCTATGGAGCGCCTCCACACGGCGGTGTAGCACTGGGTTTTGACAGATTGTGCGCGTTAATCGCGGGAACAGAGTCAATAAGGGAAGTGATAGCTTTTCCTAAAACGCAGAAAGCGCTGGATCTTCTTTCAAATGCGCCGTCTGAAATAAGCGATAAGCAGTTAAAGGAGTTAGGCATGCGTATTGTTGTTAAAGAGTAAATTATGACGAATAATCTGCTTGAAAAAGCAAAATCTTGGACTAGAAGTGTTCTTTTAAAATTTGCAAGAAAACTTAAAACGGAAAACGATAAGGGACCCGTCGTGCGAAACGCTAGGAATTTATTTTCAAGGGAAATTAAAATACCTATTGTTGTTTCGCTAACTTTCACTGTCATAGCAATATGCTGCATGTTCGTCATAGGGCTTGGTGTAAGTTATAAAACTATGCTTGCAACTGCTATTTTTGTAGCAGGTGTGGTTTTTTTTATCGTCAGGACGCAGAGCGTGGAAAAAGCGATATTGAAAGACAATGATGCGGTCGTTTTAATATGTCTGCTTTTTATCATTGCCGTGCTTACTTTCCAGATTTCAAAAGAATATATATCTCCTTTAGCATCTCCTGTGTCTGTGTTTACTCTTATAGCAACGATGCTTTTATCATTGAGAATCGGAATAATGTACGCTGTCTCTTTGAGTTTGTTTGTAGCTTTTTTAAATGATATGAGGTTTGACGTTTTTCTTGTAATGCTTTGCAGCAGCGTTGCGGTTATGACGAATGTGCAGAATATACGCAGAAGAGCAGATTTTGTAAATGTAAGTTTTAAAACTATCGCTGCGGCTGCAGCTGTAATAACGGTATTTTATTTTTTTGATAAGTATGATATTTCCCAGTTTATACGCAATCTTTTTTATGGGATTCTAAATGGTGCATTTGCAATTATACTTCTGCCTGTTTTTATACCTTTATTTGAAAAATTGTTTTCCAGAACAACTAATATTAAATTGATTGAGCTTTCTGATTTTAATAATCTTTTACTTAAGAGACTTATGCTTGAAGCTCCCGGTACATACCACCACTCAATTATGACTGCCGATATTGCTGAACAGGCTGCTAACGTCATAGACGCAGACTCGCTTTTGGCAAGAGTAGGCGCTTATTATCACGACATAGGCAAACTCATAAAGCCGCAATATTTTATAGAGAACCAAGTTTCCAATCATAATCCTCACGATGAGCTTTCTCCGACAATGTCAAGCTTAATTTTAGTTTCACATGTCAAAGAAGGCGTTGCTTTGTCTAAAAAGTATAATATTGACAATGAAATTATTAATATTATTGAACAGCATCATGGGACGACGTCAATACACGCTTTTTACCATAGAGCTTTGGAACAAAGTCCTGAGACGGACATAGAGAATTTCAGGTATCCAGGTCCAAAGCCGACTACAAAAGTATCAGCTATAGTAATGATAGCTGATTCCTCTGAAGCAGCGTGTCGCAGCATTGAAGAACCGACGGTGGTAAAAATAAAAGATATGGTTGAGAAAATAATAAACAATAAATTTATTGACGAGCAGTTTTCAAACTGCCCTATAACTTTAAAAGATTTAAAAGCTATAAGAGACAGCGTGATTTCCACTCTGATAGGCATATATCATGCAAGGATTGAATATAAAGATAAAAAAGAATAGAGTAAGTTTTGTTAATTTCCCGAAGCGTTATATACCGACATTGAAAAGAGCCGCTTTAGACGTTTTGAAATCGGAAAAGATGGAAAAATATCAAATAAATTTCGTAATTGTAAGTGACGAAGAAATAAGAAATCTCAATGCGAAGTACAGGAAGGAGAGACGCATAACCGACGTTATATCTTTTTTATTGATTCCTGGGTTTTTTATAGGAGATATTTATATTTCTAAAAAACGTTCGTGCAAGCAGGCGAAAAAATACGGCAACACATGGGAGCAGGAACTCGCTTATTTAATAATTCACGGAGTGCTTCACCTTTGTGGATATACGGATTACGACGACGCAGACAAAGCTGAAATGTTTGCTAAACAAGATGGAATATTTGGGCATTTGTTCCCAGCTGGTTGAGTTTCCTTTTATCTGTTTAGATTTTTACGCTTGAAAACAAAAAAAAGCATATTCGTCCAATTGTAGAGTTGCTTTCTTTTAGTTATTTTACATGATATAATTTAATTGCCAGCAAAAAATGAAAAAGATCACGATAGTATTAATCTTAATTCAGCTAATAGGCTGCACTAAACAACGTGCTATTATCAATACAACAACGCCTAAACTAACAAAACACACTGTTTCAGAAACTCCTCTCACAGGCTGTTGGAATTCTATCCAAAGATCATTGGAACTCTCTTTCAACATTTAAAGCTATAGCAGAAGGTGCAGCAATAGGAGTAGTAGGAGTAGTATGCTTATTAAGATGTTGCTTCTGCAAAGGAGCACAAGATGAAGATGAGATAAAACTGGAAGAAATAGAGGGGTTGCTTCAAGTAATGGATTATGATGAAGAATTTGTGGACAAATCAATAAGAGAAGTGATTACATATAAAACGAAAATACGCGTCATGAGACTTAAAATAGAAAAAACAGTAGAAGATTTAAATAAAATAGGGAATGAATTAGAAAAAGTACGGGCTATGAAAATACGTATTCGACAGGCAATTGACGACACGAAGATAGCTTTTCACAATGAAGAAGACCTAGAAAAAAAACACCAATACGCCCAAAATGTGTATATATACACTTTCATAGACTCACTTTGTAATCGCAAGATGGCTCTTATATGTAAAGGTATGAGGGAGCACAGGAAGTACAAAATGACGATAAGCAAAGAAATTCTTGAGTTATCAACTCAATCTGATTCTTACTCTGAATTGAACCAGTAATAAATTGATAGCGATTCACAAAAAAACAATTATACGACTACAAAATGAAAAAATGAAAATAGGTGAAATACTCAAAGACCTAAACGAACAATAAAATGTTAATAGGTGGGTGTTTAGTGTTGTTGTTAAGTGCGTAGTGCAATAAGTGGTGCTTGGTGCTTAGAGTTGATAGATATAAAGATCATTTTTACGATTAAATATTTAATAATGGAAATGGAATCATAAAGTTAATACGGCCGGAGCGAAAGATTTATCTTCGGCGCAGAGGAAGTTCTGATGTCGTTTAAGTAGAAGAAAAATAAATTATGTGCGTTGAGAGTTTAAGGATTATTTTGCAATTATGGCGCGCGAATAGTGTCTCTGAAGGAGGATAAGAAGCAAATGAAAAATGTAGGTGTTTTCGCTCCTTAAAGTTTGTTTTCATATTTGATATTGGTAAATGTTTTTGGGCACTGTTTGATATTTGTTTAGTGAGATAGTGCGATATGTTTGGGAAATCAAAATAAAATGCCCGACTCCTAAAACAAGAGATAAAAATAATAATATGACACATGTATTTAAGAAGATGGGAAAAGCTCAAAGCAATTTAGTGACGTTACATAGAGAGTTTAGTTGAGTATAGTATGCAGCGCGTATGTTTAATGACATTAAAAAACGTCGGTTTAAAATTGAATACGGAGACAGCGGTTAAAAACGACGCGGAAAATATGAGAAAAATTATGCCCGTAAACAAAATGCTTAAAGCTGTTGCAGAGAGGAAAAACGCAGACAATGTGCCGAGATAAACTATTGTTTTAAACTATACTATATATATAGAATTTTCAGTGTTTTTTTGTTATATTCTATCTATAATGCGGGTATGAAAAAAGAGAAGAAAACTTTGTGTGGTCGTTGCATATATATTTAAAAATAGAGTAGTTTTTCTATGGGTTTATGTTAGTTGTTGTATTTTTGTCTTGATATATTTTGAATTTTATACAGAACATTCTAAATAAATTGAACAAAGAAGGAAAAGTATATATATAACTTGAAGAAAGCGAGAAAAATAAATCAGAAGCTTGTGATTATATAGAGAAACGGCAGGAAATTATAAGCATGGGTGAAATTATTCTATATAAATCTAAGTCTGACGCAAAGTCCCGTGACTTTTGATAAAACGGCAGTAGCAAGTTGGTGCGCGTGTTCGGCGCGGTAAAAAATTAAAGAGATTTTTGAATGCTTTCGCTTATTTATTCTGCAGCGATTAATGGAATAGAAGCAGAAATGGTTGAGGTTGAAACTTATATTTCAGCGGGGTTACCTGTTTTTTCTATTGTGGGTCTTCCTGATGCAGCGGTAAAGGAATCGCGCGATAGAGTAGCGGCCGCAATGAAAAATTCGGGATTTGATTTTCCTGTAAAAAAAATAACGGTTAATTTAGCTCCCGCGGATATTAGGAAGGAAGGCGGTATTTTTGACCTGCCTATAGCTTTAGGAATACTTGCCGCAAACGGCAGGATAACAAATGATAAATTAAAAAAATTTTGTGCTGTAGGCGAACTTTCTTTAGATGGCAAAATAAGAAAAGTCAAAGGCGTTTTGCCTATATCTTTAAGTTTGCCGAAAAATAAAATAAAAGATTTTATAGTTCCTTTTGCAAACAGGCAAGAAGCTGCTGTTGCAGGAAAAGTAAACGTGAATTCGTTTAAAACTCTTAGCGAAGTCGCTAAATTTATTAACGGCGAATTGGATAATGAGCCTTATGTTTATAACGTGGAAGATTTTGACAATTTTACTGAAACAGACTATGATTTCTCCGAAGTAAAGGGTCAAATAAACGCTAAAAGAGCCGTTGAAATTGCGGTTGCGGGTGGCCATAATGTGATAATGCTGGGTCCTCCGGGAGCGGGGAAGACTATGATAGCTAAACGTATTCCCGGGATATTTCCACCTATGACTTTTGAGGAAGCTGTTGAAACTACTAAAATATGGTCGGCTGCAGGTCGCGCTTTTGCGGGTGCTTTGATAAAACAGCGCGCATTCAGAAGCCCTCATCATACTTCTTCAGCGGTGGCTTTAGCAGGCGGCGGAGCGTATCCTAAACCGGGAGAAGTAAGTCTTTCGCATAACGGAGTTTTATTTTTAGACGAATTTGCGGAATTTAAAAGAGATGCTCTTGAAGTTTTGCGTCAACCTTTGGAGGATAAAAAAATAACAGTTTCAAGAGCGAAAAACTGTTTTATTTTTCCAGCTTCCTTTATGCTTGTAGCGGCGATGAATCCGTGCCCTTGCGGAAATTTAGGACACAGGGAAAAAGAGTGTATTTGTAATCCTTACCAGATAAAAAAATATCAAAGCAGAATTTCAGGCCCCTTGATGGACAGAATTGATATTCATGTTGACGTGCCCGCTTTGAAGTTTTCTGAACTTTCGGCTTTGTGCGGCGATTCTGAAAGTTCAGCGAGTATCAGGAAGAGAGTCGTAAAGGCTAGGGAAATTCAGACTGCTAGATTTGCAGGAAGCGGTATATATGCAAATGCCCAGATGCAGTCAAAGGAAATAAAGAAGTATTGTATCTTAGACGGAGATGCTTATAAGACGCTTGCAATTGCTATTGAAAAATTAAATTTTTCAGCAAGGGCTTACGATAAAATTTTAAAAGTTTCAAGAACAATTGCCGATTTAGGTGGAAGCGGTGTAATAAAAGCGGGTCATATAGCGGAAGCCGTTCGGTACAGGTTCTTTGACAGAGACTAAAACAAAAGCAGGAATTGACTTGCAGAGACAATATTGGGAATTGCCAGAGAGAGTACATAAACAGGCAAAAATACAAATATGGAAAATGTCTCTTAGAAAAGCTGTGTGTTATTGTTAGGTATGTTTGCGGATTTTCATTCTATATATGAAGGGTATGAAAGGAAAGAATTATATAAATTTATAAATATTAAAGAAGTTGTTTCTTGAGGAGAGATTATGTTAAGTAGAAATTTTTCGTTGAAAAGGGGTGGGGCGGCTTTTACCTTTGTGCTCTTAGCTGTTAGTCAATCTTTTGCAGGCGAAGCAAATTTAATTGTTCCGGATTTAGCTTCGGTCAGTTTTTTTGGAGATGCAGTCAGCGCTAAAATGCTTTTGACATTTGGTTTTCTCGTCTGTATTTTTGGACTGCTTTTTGGGCTTTATCATTTTTTTAACATTAAAAATCTTCCTGTTCATAAGTCTATGGAATCAATAGCGGAACTTATATATGAAACGTGTAAAACATATCTTATAACGCAGGGGAGATTTATAATTATACTTGAAATTCTACTTGCGAATATAATAGTTGTGTATTTTGGTTTCCTGCAACATTTTGAAACAATTAAAGTTTTTGCGATAGTGCTTTGCAGCGTTATAGGCATTTTGGGAAGCTATACCGTAGCGTGGTTTGGTATGAGAATTAATACTTTCGCAAATTCAAGAACTGCATTTGCAAGTTTAAAAGGCAAACCGTTCCCGCTTTATTCAATACCGCTTCGTGCGGGTATGAGCATAGGCATGCTTTTAATAAGTATTGAGCTGTTTATAATGCTTGTAATTCTTCTCTTTATTCCTTCTGATTTTGCTGGACCGTGCTTTATAGGTTTTGCAATCGGCGAATCTTTGGGTGCTTCTGTTCTTAGGATCGCAGGAGGCATATTTACGAAAATTGCCGATATCGGTTCGGATTTAATGAAAATAGTTTTCAAGATTAAAGAAGACGACGCAAGAAATCCGGGCGTTATTGCGGACTGTACAGGCGATAATGCCGGCGACTCAGTGGGTCCCACCGCGGATGGTTTTGAAACTTACGGTGTGACGGGAGTAGCTTTGATAACGTTTATAGTTTTGGCTGTAAGCGATCCTGTTCTACAAGTTAAACTTTTAGCGTGGATTTTTGTAATGCGCTTAGTAATGCTTATATCCAGCGCTCTTTCTTACGGAATTAACTCTGTAATAGCGAAAGCGAAATATACCGCTTTGGATAAGATGAATTTTGAAGCACCTTTAACATCTCTTGTATGGATTACTTCAATAATATCCATCGCGTTGACTTTTGTAGTTTCCAATATTGTAATAGGCGATTTGTGCGAGGGGACTCTCTGGTGGAAACTTTCGCTTATTATAAGTTGCGGGACGGTAGCAGGAGCGGTTATACCGGAAATAGTGAAAATCTTTACTTCTGTGAAAAGCGCTTTTGTGCAGAATGTCGTTGCTTCTTCAAGAAACGGCGGTGCGTCGCTTAATATTCTTGCAGGTCTTACGGCGGGAAATTTCAGTGCGTATTTAATGGGCATAGTAATAATAATTCTTATGGGTATCGCTTACGGAATAAGTTTGAACGGCATAGACTCAATTATGATAGCTCCCGCGGTGTTCGCTTTCGGCTTGGTGGCTTTTGGATTTTTAGGCATGGGTCCCGTCACAATCGCAGTTGACTCTTACGGTCCTGTGACCGATAACGCTCAATCGGTGTATGAGCTTTCGCTTATTGAAAATATTCCCGATATTAATAAAGAAATAGAGAAAAATTTTGGATTTAAACCCGATTTCAGCAAATCAAAAATACTTCTTGAGGAAAACGACGGCGCGGGGAATACGTTCAAAGCTACAGCTAAACCAGTTCTTATAGGAACTGCTGTCGTAGGCGCGACGACTATGATATTTTCAACAATAGTCGTGCTTACCGACGGACTTAGATTCGGTATTGAGAACTTATCGTTACTACATGCTCCTTTTTTGCTAGGGTTAATTGCAGGCGGCGCGGTGATTTATTGGTTTACGGGTTCTTCTAACCACGCTGTAACAAGCGGAGCGTACAGTGCTGTGGAATTTATTGAAAAAAATATAAAACTTGACGGCAGTTCCGATAAAGCCTCAATAGAAGATTCTAAAAAAGTTGTTGAAATATGCATAAAATATGCACAAAAAGGTATGATAAATTTATTTCTAGTCGTTTTCTTTACGACTCTTGCTTTTGCGTTTATAGAGCCTTATTTCTTTATAGGCTATCTTATTTCAATAGCTTTATTCGGTCTTTTTCAGGCGATTTTTATGGCAAATGCAGGTGGCGCTTGGGATAATGCGAAAAAATATGTTGAAGTTGATCTGCACGAAAAAGGAACAGAGCTTCATAAGGCTGCTGTTATCGGAGACACGGTAGGAGATCCATTTAAAGACACTTCATCAGTTGCAATGAATCCTATAATTAAATTTACGACACTTTTCGGACTTCTTGCACTGGAGCTTGCATTAGCGCTTAGTTCAAAAGGCGCGTTGAATGCTATTCTTGCGTTAGTGTTTTTTATTATCGCGGTTATATTTGTAATAAAATCGTTTACGAGTATGCGGAGTAAAAATGAAAAGCTTTGAAAAAATTCTGTGATTTAATTATAGATAATATTTAGCGTTTGACGTCCGTTCGTTCTGTTTCTTGAATTTATTTCAAAAGATTTTACAGGAATTTTGTTTTACGCCTGCGCCGTCGTGTGTAAATGTAGTCGGCGGACGCGTAAAACAATTTACGCTAGGATCGCGCTTTTCATTTATTTTAATTTTCTGAAATATTTGCAGTTTTTTAGATGTTTATGCCAGCCATTGGAGATGGCGTTTGTGTATCAATGTGTTTTTTACGTATAAAAAGTGAAATTTTGAGAAATATTTTTGCGTTTTTATTAGCACCTGCAGTTGGCGCAGGATGCTACGTGTTTGTCAAAAATCTTTTGTATTTTACAGTCCGCAGTGGAAATCTGTATGTTCCTTTTTGGGTGGGAATCATATGTTATATAATATTTCAGATTGTTTTTTATAAACCCATTAGAACTTATATATTTGGTCACGAGCTTTCTCACGCAATAGCTGGGATTTTAAGCGGGGCCAAAATCAAAAGATTTAAAATTAGTAAAAAGTTTGGAAACGTAGTTTTAACTAAAGATAACATTTGCATAACGCTTGCTCCTTATTTTTTCCCCATATATACTTTTGCAATAATAATAATTTATTTTTTCCTTGATTTGTTTGCAAATGTAAGGGAATTTCACGGATATTTTCTTTTTCTTGTTGGTTTCTCAATAGCTTTTCATATTGCTCTTACAATACACGCTCTCACCTTGAAGCAACCGGATCTGAAAGTTTATGGTGTGTTTTTTTCTTTTGTTGTAATTTTTGCGGTAAATATTACAACGTTTACTTTGATTGTGATTATGGTTTTCCCAAATGAAATAAATCTAAAAAGTGTTTCTATACAGATTTTTAGCAGTATAGTGAGTATTTATAAGTTTATATATAACGGAGCATTAGAGATATGGTCAACTTTCCAGAAGACGAAGTAAAAAGAAAAATATTTCACTTATTCTCTCTTATATATATATTTGGGTATTGGTATCTTTCAAAAACCACAGTTATTTACGGACTTGTCACCGCAATGTGTGTCGTTATTTTTTTTGAATATTTAAGATTTAAAAATACTCGGTTCAATGATTTTTTTAAGAGAAATTTTAAAGGTTTTTACAGAAGTGAAGAAGCCGGTAAGATGAGTGGTTTAATTGCTACGTTGTCCGGTGCTTTGCTTGCTATTTTGGTATTTCATAACAAATATATGGTTTTTGTAAGCTTTCTTTATTTTGCTTTTGGCGATTCCGCCGCGGCTTTAGTGGGTAAAGCTTTTGGCAGACATAAAATTTTTCGCGGAAAAAGTCTGGAAGGCAGTTTAGCGTGCCTGCTAGTTTGTTTTATATCGGGAATTTTTATCTTTAATTGGGAATTTGCGTTAATAGGGGCTGTCGTAGCGACTATAGTTGAAGCGGTGCCGTGGAAAATAGGCGACAATTTTTGGATGCAGATAATTAATGCCGGTTTTTTATCGTTTTTATCCGGTATAATAGCATGTTAGGCATTTTTATATGGCAAGTGGTGTTGTTCGTCAGCAAATAGAATGAGAAAAATTATTGTATTTGTGTTTCTTTTTTCTGTAAGTGTATGTTTGATACGTCTTGCCAGCGCGGAAATATTTTATTCTTACGGCCCTGGGAATGTTAAGAAAGTTGCTTTAACTTTTGACGATGGTCCTGGCAGTGCGACGGAAAAAGTTTTAGATATATTAAAAGAAAAAAACGTTAAATCCACATTTTTTCTGCTTGGCGTAAGAGTGAAAAGCAGTCCCAGAATGGCGAGAGCTATTGCCAGCGCCGGACACGAGATTGCAAACCATACTTATGGCCATGTGAATTTTTATTCTTATAAAGGAAAAGACAAAGCAGCTAAGATGGAAAGAGAGCTTTTAGAAGGTAAAAATATAATAAAAAAAATTACAAACACCGAACCGCTTTTAGTTCGTTTTCCGTACGGTTATTTAAAATCTGACGCTATAAAGACGGCAGAGAAATACGGCTTTTATGTTATAAACTGGACTTTTGGCTGCGACTGGGAAAAAATGACAGCTGAAGAAATGCACGATAGGTATAGAAAAGCCGTAAAAAACGGAGCTATATTTTTAATGCACGACTTGGATAAAAATAGTAAAGTTTTATTATTTTTGGGTGATTTTATAGACGAACTCAAAAAATTGAATTATAAGATAGTTACCGTGAGCGAGCTTTTGAGTTTGTAAAACATGTCTGACAGTAAAAATGCAATTGAAATTTTAACTGCTATTTTAAAAGAAGAGTTGGGGACTACTGATTTTCTTAGCAATTTATTAATTTAAGAACAATTATCATATGTTTGGATGGCAATAAAGAGCCGGACTCCGCTCAAATCAGTAATGAATGCAGAAAAATAATTCTTTATGAATGTTTATAAGCTTTAAAATCTTTATCTATAGCAACGGCATACCAGATTTCGCGGTTTCTAAACCTTAAGGTTGTTAAATCTAAAAGCCCATGAATAAATTAGTTCTTGTGGAAGATTTTTGGGGAGATTGAAATTTAAGGATTTTATAGGAATTTTTTCCGTACCGACAGTATGCGCGGAACGCTGTCAATGCTATTCCAGAATTCTGTAATCGTGGGCGGTATTATACTCAAAACAAAATGCATGATGCAGTTTATTGTTCATATCTTTGATTTTACCGCATTGAGGGTGAGTTCTTCACGAAAGAATCTCTTCAGTTTTTCAGGCGTAATGACTTCATTTTTTGGCGTTTCTTTCCAGGGCATTTCTGAATGTGCCATTTCTACTAATTTCCCGTATTCCTGATATTGGGTTTTATTTAAACTTCCGTCATATTTTAGAATAGAAGCCGCTCTGTATTCTTTTTCATTATAAACAGGCAAAACTACCGGACAATAATCCAAGCGAGAATATCTTCATTGAATAAAGTTTTATTGTTAATAGTCAGAAAGTATCCCTAAGAATAATAAAGAAGTTTTTGTATTTTCAGGTTAGATATGTTATCTCCTACCTAAATTTTCGTCTATAATAAAAAGAATATAATTGGCACGTCATTATGCCGATGCCGAAGTCATAATATTGCCTCCTTTTTGAGGTTTTTTAAATCTCTGTGTAGTCTTTTTGAGATTGAATCTATACGGAATATATTATTAATAAATAGCTTGAGGATAGTTTGTCTGTTTATCTGTGATTTATAATCTGTTCAACAATAAGAATAACAATCACCCCGGCAAACAGCATAAAAGGCGCGAATCTGTCTTTGCATTTATGAGTTTCTGGAATCAGGTCTGAAGCGGAAAGAAAAATAAAAGAACCCGCTGTAGCGCTGAGCAAAGCGCTGAGAACGGCAGTAGATATATTTTTGAATAAGAACATGCCTAAAAGCGTGCCTATAGGAGTAAAACAAGCTGTAAGAAATGAAAAATTAAAAATCTTCCTTTTAGAAGCGCCGTTGTGTAGCAAAATACCTGATATTGTTATTCCGTCTGGTAATTTATGCAGCAGAATTGCAATCGTCGTAAGAATTCCTATGCTGGTGTTTGCTTCAAAACCTACGGCGATTATAAGTCCGTCCGTAATGGAATGTAAAGACAATCCTATAATTGACGTTATGCCTATATGCTTAGAATCATCATCGTGATATGGATGAAACAAAACTACAAACTGTAAAAAAAACATAGCTAAAAACCCTAAAAGAACATATATCATTATTTTAGAGTTAATATTCAAACTTTCCGGTATTAAATGCGTAAACGCTAAAGTGAGCATTACGCCGGCCGCGAAGTTTATTATAAGAAGAGAATTTTTCTCGGACCATTTGTGGAATGTTAATACCACAACAGCGCCTATCATTGACGCGCTTGCGGCTATAAGCGAATAGATAATTTCCATTTTTCTCCAGTTTATTTTTTAACCACTGTCGTCTATTGCAACTTTTTTATTGATAAAACGGGACCGCCCTGTTTATTTTTCAGCATTTCCAGAGAATTTTTTATCAGTAGCACTGCTTGTATCATAATTAATGTAGCGAAAAATATGCTCAAATAATAGTCTAAAAGGGTTATTCTTTTAAAAATGGGAATTGAGAATCCCAGTGTAATTAAAAAAGACAGTAGGGCTGTAAAAATGAATCGCCTATCTATGAAAAAACATAACACCAGTCCGATAAATACCAACAAAGTTGTTATTTGCGCGACCGGTATGTTTATGATTTTTGGCGGAGATACACCTGCGGCTACAAAGGCTTTGCTTATTATAATTAACGTTAAGATAAAAAGAGTCAGTGAGTTTAAAATAATTGAAATAAACTGTGCTTTTTTTAGGTTTTTTAAGCTTTCGTCTGTTTCATTTGAACTCGCGAACTTTAATAATAAGGAAAAGGAATTCGCAATAATTAATCCCCCGTAAGAAAACAAAGCAAAACTTTTAGAATAAAAAGCTCCTACCGTTTGCAGGAGTATTAATATAAAGCTGATACCTAAGACGGCAGGAATTTTTACAGATTTTTTCATTTCTTTTGATCAAATGGAATAATTCTGTTTAGGCACGATATAGCGGTTATCCTCTGTGAACTTTATAATTTTGCCCATTATTTCAACAACTTTGTCTGGATATCGCCCTACAGCTGTTTCTGCGGAAAGCATAACGTAATCAGTTCCGTCTATAACGGCATTTGCGACATCGCTGACTTCGGCTCTCGTCGGTATGGGATTTTCAACCATGCTTTCAAGCATTTGAGTTGCAATTATTACAAATTTTTCATGCGCCTTGCATTTTTTTATTATGTGTTTCTGCTCTACGGGAACTGCCCATAGCGGAATTGAAATTCCCATGTCTCCTCTTGCGACCATTATTCCGTCGCACACTTCAAGAATAGAGTCAATATTGTAAATTCCTTTCCTGTCTTCAATCTTTGCAATAAGTTTGCAGTTTTTATCGTTTTTTGATTTTAAAATATCTATTAACGGCTCCATATCTGACCGGTCTCTTACAAAGGAATTCGCCACGAAGTCTGCGTTGCGTTCTAACGCGTAAACCATTCCTTCGCGATCCTTTTCTTCCAGCAAAGGAAAATTAAGCTCTGCCTGCGGAATATTTACGCCTTTGTGCTTTTTCAAAATATAGTCCATTTGAACTTCGGTGATAAGTTCGTCTTTTTTTGAAGATAAAACTTTAAGCGTAAGATTGCCGTCGTCTATAAATATGTTTAATCCTTTTTGTATGTCGGTCAGAGTGTTTGGATAGTCTATGAAGACTTTTTTGTTATCGCCTATAAATTCTTTTTCTTTGTTTGTAAGAATAAATTGCTGCCCCTTTTTTAGTTCTGTTTTCCCATCTTTTATCTCGCCTATTCTTATTCTATGGCCTTCAAGATCTACAAGTGTTTTTACGTTTTTCTTGTATTTTTTATTTAAAGTTTTTATCAGATTGAAATCTTTTTCGTATTCTTCGCGCGTACCGTGGGAAAAGTTAAGCCTTGCTACCGTCATTCCGTTGTCGGACATTTTTTTTAAAATTTTAAGAGAACGCGTGGACGGTCCCATTGTGCAGATAATTCCCGTCTTAATTGTTTTATGTTCTTTATAATTGCTGTGATTGTTATAACTGCTGGTTTTACTCTTACTCACTTTATGCTCCTTGTAATTACTGCTTTCATTTAACTGAGATAAATTCTTTAAAACGTAAATACGCTTTTGTGTATTGTTAACCTATAATTAACGATTTCTAAATTGCAGACTTATGACGTCCTTGCATTTTCTCATCGAAATTTTAGTTCCCGCTTAATTGAATAAAGTGCAGACTTTATAATTGTTTATTAGATAAGTCTGCAACTAGTATTTTATTGTTTTACTTTTTACGCGGAGATTTTAATCGTTTAGTTCAGGGACGAACGCGGACATTTATTGCTGCTTATGGACGCTGAATAATTCGGGTAATGCTGTATAGCCAGCTGGTTTGGACGCCTTTTTCATGATTCATATAAAACGTTTTTCTTTTGCAGAAATACAGAATTAATATAAAACTCCTTAAACGATTTTTAATGATTTTAACGTTAAAAATCTGAAAGTCGTAGTTTGTAAGAATTGCTAATAAATTGAAAAACAACAAAAAATATTTTTTTAATAAAAGGGAATAATTAAACAAAAACTATTAGCTTATAATAATATTATTATATTGTATATAAATTCAGCATTCAAAGTCAATTGACGCGAGAGAGGAAAGAGGGACAACTGGTGAAGGAGGTAAATTATTTGTTTCTTATTGCGGCTTTTTGTGCTAAAGAATCAGCTTTGTCGTTTCTTAAATTTCCAGTGTGGCTTTTTATATGGCGCCACTCTATTTTTATTTTTGCTTTACGGATAAAATCCGAGTACTCTTTTGAAAGAGAGTTATGCGCTTTCCACTCACCGGACACAAATTTTTCTATGCCCTGGTAGTCATAATTAATTCTTGCTTTTTTCACGTTGTTGTTAGTACACCATTTTACCGCTTCAATGACGGATTTTAATTCCCCTCCGAACTGTCTAAACTGAGTGTCTGGAATAGTACCTGAGATTTCGGCTTTTATCTCGTCTCCTAAATAAATGGCCGCGCCGTAGCCTGTAACGCCTGCGATATACGAGCCATCTACAAAAATTTCGTAAATGCCACTTTCTGTCGGATGAATTTCAAAAGAGTTTATTTGATTCCACGTTGAATCAATAATCGCGCCGATTTCAGAGTCGTGACTGTGCAATTGTTTTTTCAAAGAGTAAGTGTTTCTTGTTGGTTTGTAATAAATCAAAATATTCCCACAGTATATATTATCTGAGATAATTCTGGGCATTGCAAGATAATCTTTGAAAGAATTGGCATCAAAAGTAATTTTTATATTTTGTTTTTCAAGTGCCTTTTGCAGTTCTAAAGTCTTGTTTTGAAGCTCTTTCCTGTACAGCGTTGTTTTATTTTCTTCCAGATTGCCCTTTGTATTGTTGCGGTTTTTAAAGTTATTCATTCTATTGTTTTAAAATCTCCTCCGGTATTTCTTTTTTTGCTGAGGCGCCCAGTTCTTTTAATTTTTGTACTCTTTCTATAAGGCTATCGCCTTTTTTATCTGTAGAGTGAAGTCTTTTTATAGCTTCCTGTGTTTTACTTTTTGCTTCCGATATTTTTTTGTCGGCTTCTATTAAAATTTGTGCAAACGTTACAAATTTGTCGTAAAGACCACCTCCCTGTCTCGCTATTTCAAGCACGTTTTTTTTCTGGTATTCCTGCCGCCATATGTATTCAACGGTTTTTAAAGTAGCCAAAAGCGTTGAGGGAGTTACGACTACTATATTTTTTTTGAACGCGTAAGCAATGAGATCGGGTTTGTCTTTTAACGCCAGGGAAACTGCTCCTTCTATAGGCACAAACATTAAGATGTATTCAGGTTGGTTTAAATCTGACAGGTCCGAATAATCTTTTGAAAAAAGTTCGTCAATGTGTTTTTTTATGCTTGCCGAATGCTGTTTTAAATAAATTTTTTTATCGGATTCATTTTGAGAGTTGTAATATTTCTCATAAGCTCCAAGTGAAGTTTTAACGTCTATTACGATATGTTTTTTTTCGGGTAAGTTTACTATGTAATCTGGAATCTTTTTATCGTCGTCAACTTTAAATTGTTTCTGAGACGTATAATTTACGCCTTTAATCATTCCCACATATTCAAAAATCCTCTCAATGCTTAATTCTCCCCATATCCCTTGAACTTTATTTTCGCCTTTCAGTGCCCCTGCGAGATTATTTGCTTCTTCGCTTATCTTTTTATTGAGACTTGTCAGTTTTTCCAGCTCTTTTTGCAGTTCGGACATTTTCTCAGCTTCGTAAATGTGAAGGTTTTCAATTTTATTTCTGAATTCGTCAATCTTTAATTTAAAAGGGATTACGACGTTCTCTAAGGAGTTTTTATTTAAATCTGTGATTTTTGCGTTTTTCTCTTCTAACACCTTTGAAGCTATGTTTTCAAATTCTATTTTTAGGGCGTTGTTAAATTGAGTTTGTTTTTCAATGTTTTCCATTAAATTTCTTATTTTTTGCTCTTTTGCGGCGTTGTCTTTTACCGCGGATATATATTTGTATATAGATAGACAAATTCCTATCGTGATTCCAGATAAAAACAGTAAAACTGAAATTATTATATTCATAAATCTTCCTCTTGTAACGAAAAATTTTACATAAAAACGGGACACTCTTTCATGAAGCAAAATTTTGGCGTTAAAAACAGGTTAACCTTTTAAATTGTTAAACTCACAGTTTTGTTTTTGTATGGGAGTTCCTTGTGGATTCGTTGTAAAGTAGAATATATCAAAAATGTTTTTATAAAATTATATACGCCTTTAAACTTGCTGACGCTTTAGCGAACTGGCCGAAATTTATGGATGACGGTCTGTTTGTTTAAGAAATTTTAAATTTCAGCGCGGAGAACATATTTCCTTATAGTTGCAATATTTGCATAAAACTGCATTGTCTGTTAGAGAGAACTCTTTTTTGTCTTTGGGAATATTTTTTTCTATGTTGGCAAGATATTCGTACATATATTCAGTTTCGCCCGTCACCAAATTTTCAAACTCTGAAATTGAACGATCGTCAACTTTGGCGCTCTTTTCTTTATACTCAGGGTAAAGATAGGCTATAATAGGCACTATATCGTCGGCGTTTTTAGCAAGGTGGTATCTTGTCCAAAGTGCGTAGCCTGTAAGCTGTTTTAGATGTTTTCTTTCATCCGGTTTTCCTGTTTTCCAGTCCATAATGTATATTTTGTCGCCGACAGGGAATAAAAAATCCACTTTACAAAAGGCTTTATAGTCTTTTGTTCTGAATTCTCCGAAACCGTCGGGTTCAATAATCCATTCGGAGCTTTGGGGGACAGCATTTTTTTCAATCCAGGCAAATCTTGAACTGTTAAGAAAATTCTCTAATATATCTTTAACTTTCGTGTAAATTTCGGACGGTAGTATAATTTCCCCTTCGTAATAATCTTCAAAAAAAGTTTTTGAACAGCAATAGTTTTCCGTTATGTTGAAAGAGTATTTTAAAAATTTGTCTTTATTTAATGGCTTTGCGCTTTTTTGGTATCTTTTAAATACGTCTCTTATAATGTCGTGTATAATATTGCCTGTTTCCAAAGGTTTTGAAGTTAGTTTTTTTAAAAACTGTATTTTCTCAAGGGGTGTTTCTTTGTCAAATTTTGCGTAATAATCGTAAAAGTACTGTCTTTTGCAGTTCAAGAATTTTTCATATCTTGATATAGACCAACCTAAAATGTCGGTATAATTAAATTTTTTTGTGTCGTTCATTTGTTTATTGATACCTCTTCTTTCGCGGCGGTGATAACGCGCGTTTGTAAAAATGTAGGTTAGAATATAAGTCGCGTAAAAACGTGTAAATTTAAGTAAAATCCGTTAGGCATAAGACGTCAGTAGTCTACACGCGCGGTTTCTGAGGCGTTTCAGTAGCGATATATTTATGCATTCCTGGATGGTGGTAAGTTTTGCTTTTTTCTTTTTGGATTTAATGATAGCGGTGAGTTCTTTTGCCAAACTTCTGCTAAATATTTCCATATTAGACTCAAAATTAAGTCTAAAACTCCTGACGTCCCAGTTTGCAGAGCCTATAAAAATCCATTCGTTGTCGACTAAAAAAATTTTGCTGTGGTCAAAAGGAGGAGGTGTGCGGTAAATTTTTACGCCATTTTCAATCAGGCGTGGAAGGTTCGGTTTAGTAGCCCAGCTTATTAAAACGTGGTCAGTTTTATCCGGGATTACTATCTCTACGTCAACACCTTTCAAAGCAGCCATTTCAAGAGCCGTTAAGATATTATCTTCAGGCAGAAAATAAGGCGTTACTATGAGGATCTTTCTTACAGCTGCATTTATCGCCTCGTGCGTGATAAGTTCTATTATATTGTTTTTGGTGTCAGGGCCGTCTGGAATCACTCTTGCGGGAATTGTGCCGCCTTCAGTATTATGAAAATTTTTAAACTTGGATATTGACTGGAATTTTTTGCCAGTGGCGAATTCCCAATCGTCTTCAAATACTTCCGATATCTGATTTATAACTGGACCTTTAATCTCAAAAGTTATATCTAGAACGCCGTTTTTCAAATCGTCTATTAAAACATTCTCCTTTGAGAGGTTCACTCCTCCTAAAAAAGCCGTTTCGCCGTCAATTATCATGATTTTTCTGTGGTTTCTTAAGTTTAAGAAAGAAGTTGTCATAAGAGGGATATACGGGGAAAGAAATACGCCGTATTCCAGACTCTTAATCTGCGAGAGTTTTTTTTTAATAGAGTGTCTTAAAAATCTTAAAGTGCCTAGTCCGTCCACTAAGATCTTTACCGAAGCTCCGTTTTTGATTGCTTTTTTTAAAGCCTCGAGGAATTTATTTGTTTCAGTGTCGTAATCAAAAATATAGCTTAAAATTAAAACTTCCCGTTTTGCGTTTTGTATGGTTTTAATCATTTCGGGATAAGCTTCAACACCGTTTTGTAGAGGGACGATAGAATTCCCGTAAGCAAAATTTTGCGGATATATATTATATCCGAAATTTATTAACCGTCTATAATTTGAAGGCAGATTTTTTTTGAAAATACTTTTTGTTGTTTCAGGAAAACACTTTTTATGCACGCCACTTTTTTTTCTTAAACGTGTGCTTTTTGTTTTTACTCTGTCAATTCCTAAGACTTTATAGATAATTGCTCCTATACAAACAGAAGGAGGCGCTAAAATGAAAGATACTAAAATGGGAGATATCCAAATTATTGAGCTTTTGACATCGTCCTTATGCAGCAATATATGCACGATAGTTCCTACACAAATAGCGAGGTAAACGCAGAACTTAGGGAAAGTCTTCAACAGATTGCAATTGATAAAGTCTAATAAAGTTTCCACTGTAAAATTTTATTAATTAATGTAGTATCTTTTAAATTATGTAAATATGCTATCAAAAGTTGTGCTGTTTTAGCAAGGAAAAGTATTGAAGTCGCGCAAATTTACTGAATTCTTTTAAAATAAGTAGAAAAAAAGGGGAACTTTGACGCGTGAGATTTTCTAAGATAGACAGCGACGCGGCGTATAATGTCTTGGAAAAAATTTTGAGACCAGTCGTATGCAGAACTATTTCTGCGTAGAAATTTAAATGCTAAAATCAGCTGAAATCCAAGATGTTTGGATATATACCGGTATTATTGTATTTAATATTGCATTTATATAAAGAGTGGTTATATTTCGGCTGTTCCTTTAGGGTAAAGCCTAAAAAAGCAGATTGCAGTCTCTAAAGAATAGATTAAGTTAAGAGAAAATCTGGTAAATAGAAACGCTAGGAAAAAGAGTACAAAAAATGAAAAGACTGACAATATCAGAATGTTTGCTTGATTTTACGCAGACGTAGTGTTAGCAGTTCTGTTGACAATGGGTATGTGATTTTTAATGACGGCGTGCGGGAGCGTGTAAGATAAATCTAAATTTATCTCTGATTTTTTCTTTATCTTTCTAGAAACGGAAGGGAAGGGTAAAGATTCTTTTTTCTTACAAAAATTATCAATAGGTAAAAACAATAAGCAAATAACAAAATATCTTTAAAAGAATCTGAGAGTAAGTTAAAAGATGAAAAGACAAAACCAAAAAAAGATGTTGAAACGGTCGGGAAATTAATAATATATACGAATAAAAAAAACAAATGAATTCAAAGAGTACGGTTTATCAAAAAAGCGGCAAAAGAACTAAATAACTAGAATATAGAGGTATATATATTATATACCCTTTTTTGCGTCCCCAGCGTGAAAGAAATCAAAATTAAAGCAAATAAAGATACACATATTCCGACAAAAAGAATTAAAAGTCCTTTTAACATTAAAGTCTGCAAGGTCTACTTTTCCCGCTTTCCTAGATTCATTCCAGTGATAAAGAGTCAAAAGTTCTTTTAACATACTGAATTCCTAAT